>NZ_QHJY01000023.1 GCF_003185805.1 Caulobacter sp. D5 | reverse complement strand
TTCGAGTGGGTGCTGGAGGGCGACGGGATCGAGGTCGCCTCGGGCGCCCTGCCGGCCTTGTCGACCAAGGCCCGGGGCGTGGAGACCCTCACCCTGCCGCTGCCGGCGATCGCGACCAGGCCGGGCGTCGAATACTTCGTCACCGTGCGCGCCAAGGCCAAGGCGGGGGCCGTGCCGATGACCCCGGCCGGCTTCGTGGTGGGCTGGGAGCAGTTCGCGGTCTCCGCTACCCGCAAGCCCGCCGTCGCCCGTTCGGGCGCTGTCGCCCTGACCGACGGCAAGGACGCGGTCGTGCTGGAAGCGGCCGGCGCCAAGCTGACCATCGACCGCGCCACCGGCCTCGTCGCCGGCTACGCCAAGGGCGGGACGGTGCTGGCCCAGGGCGGAGCGCCCAACTTCTTCCGGGCCGAGACCGACAACGACACGGCCACCGGCACGGTCGCCCAGCAGAAGCCCTGGCGCGTCATGACCGACGTGCGCCAGGTGCGCGCGATCACCGCCCGCAAGCTGGAGGGCGGCCAGGCGCAGGTCGTCGTCGAGCACGCCCTGGGCGCGGGCGCGGCCAGGTTCGTCACCACCTACGTCATGGCCGGCGACGGCTCGGTGGCGGTGACCGGTGACCTCACCCCGCTGAAGGACGATCTGCCGCCGCCGGTGCGGGTGGGCCTGTGGTTCACCCTGCCCAGCCAGCCCAAGACCGTCGAATGGCTGGGCCGCGGCCCGCACGAGTCTTACGTCGACCGCCTGACCTCGGCCCCGATCGGCCTGTGGCGCGGCGCCCTGGCCGACCAGAACCACGACTACATGCGGCCCCAGGACACCGGCAACAAGACCGGCGTCCGCTGGCTGGAGCTGAGCGGCGGCCAGGGTGCGGCGGGCCTGCGGGTCGAGGCGGCCGACAAGCCGCTGATGATGAACGCCCTGGCCTTCCCCTACCAGGACCTCTACCGCCGTCCGGCCGGAACCTGGAAATCCACCGACATCGTCCCCCACGACGCCGGAACCCTGCTGATCGACGCCGCCCAATGGGGCGTCGGCGGCGACACCACCTGGAACTTCGTCGGCCAGCCCCACGTGAAGTACCGCACGACCCTGGCCCCGACCCGGGTGAGCTTCCGCCTGGAGCCATTCACGGGCGAGGGGACGGAGGCGGGCAAGGCGAAACCGGCCCGGGCGACGGAGGTGGAGTAGGGGAGGCGCCGCTCGCCCGCTAGGCGAAAGGCGTCCAACTTCCAGGCAGACCGCCGAGGCAACCACAAGCTGCTTCGACGGCCTTTGCATCCTGATTTTTGGGTTGTAGACCTATGCAAGCTTGACCTTGGGTTCGGTCGCTTGCGTTGGGGGCGTTGGTTTTGGTGAACAAGATGATGGGCGCGGCTTTCGATCGCAAAGCCGCGACGCGTTCGTCGCGTGCGTTGCGCTTGCTCCTCGTGGCGGGAGCCGCGACGGTCCTGTCCACCCCGGCTTGGGCGCAGACCATGCTGCAACCTCCATCCCTGTCGGTTATCGATGCGAACGGCGTGGAGTTGCTGCAAGGCAATCTCTCCATGCGCGTGCCGGGGATTTCCGCGGGCGACGAAAATAGCGGAATTTCGGTATCCTCGACCGGATTCAACCTTCCCTTCGGCGACAATCACAGCTCCGGGATTAACAGTTCCAAGTATACCGACAACTTCGATGAGTTGACGGTCATGGCTGTCAGTTATGGAGGTTCGACGGAAGGCTTTGAGCGGGAAAATGCCTCTTCGCCCTGGGTTTCCAAGCAATCTCAAGGCGGGAGTTTCAGCTGCGCCGGAACGACCTGCACCTACGTTCGGGCTGATGGCGCGGTTGTGCTTTATGATACCACCAAGCGCTCGACATTGGGTCTCGCGGCCAATCGCGGCGTTGCTTATCAAGTAACGAAGCCTGATGGAGAGATTATTAAGCTATACTATAAGTCGTCGGGCGCTCTTTCGTCGGTAATGGCCACGCTTACTTATAGGCTGACGTTCCAGTCTCAAAGCCTCGTTGGAGTTTCTAGCTCCCTGGGGTGGATGGTCAAATACGAAACTGCGCTGCTTCCTGCGGGGTACAGGCCAACAAAGATATATATTATCAATTCTTCCAAAAATTATTGCGATCCAAGTGTGTCCTCATTGACTTGCACTGCGAGCAATGCGGCGTCGTGGCCGACGTTGAATATCGGCTATTCTGGGCAAGAATTCTTATACAGCGATGGCGCGGGCGTTTTTCTGGGGGCTTTGTCCGCAATGCTCTACAGCTCCGCCGGTTTGGAGCCGTCCGCGTTGGCGAAGATTCGATTGACCGGATACAGGATGCCGTCCGGTATATCGTATGTGGCGGATACCGGAGATGATTGGACGGATCCGGTAGAAAAGGTGGTGGCGCGAGGGCAGACTTGGAACTATTCGCAATCGTTCGGGCCATCGACCAGCACGGACGGGGTAATGAATGCAACCGTCACCAATCCATACGGCTATACCAAAATTGTGAAAAGATTGACGCCCATCCCTGGGTTGATAGACATTCCTGTTATTCTTCTTGGGGAAGTTAAAGATGAAAATGGGTTAATTTCGACGTATCAATATTATAATTCAACAGATTATTCAGTTGGGGCGGTTAAGTATAAATTAAAGCGACAAATAACGCCGGATGCCTCCTATAGCGGCGCAACGCTGACCGGGGGGTATTCGGATTATACCTATGATGCGCGCGGTAATGTGACCTCGATCACCACTTATCCACGTGGAGGCGGTACGCCAAAGGTAGAGGCCGCCGGATTTCCCGCGTCCTGTGACGCGACGAACAGCAAGTTTTGCAACAAGCCTGTCTGGAGCAAGGATGCGCGGTCCAACCAGACGGATTATACCTACGCGACCGAGCATGGCGGTCTTTTGACCGAGACTGGGCCGGCAGACGCCAATGGCGTGCGTCCTCAAAAGCGCAACACCTATGCTCTACTCTATCCCATGGTCCAGAACGCTAACGGAGCGTTGGTGGCCTCCACGCCCGTATGGCGCCTGACGAGCACTTCGACGTGCAAGGTTGCGACGGCGGGAAATCCAGCGTCGTGCGTCGGTTCGGCGGACGAGGTGGTGACCAGCTACGAATACGGCACGAACAATCTACAGTTGACGGCGGTTACGGTCCGCGCTGGCAACGCCAGCGCGGCTTCGCCCTCGACGAGCGGCAATCTTTGGCAGACCATCAGCTACGGCTACGATGACAACGGCAATCAGGTCTGGGTGGACGGGCCGCTGCCGGGCGCCGAGGATCGGGCCTATGTCACCTATGACGCCATGCGTCGGAAAGTCTTTGAGATTGGGCCAGATCCGGATGGAAGTGGCGAAAGGCCCAGAGTGGTCGTCAAGCACAGCTACGACGCCGACGGCCGAGAGTACCTGACGCAGTCGGGATCGGGCAACGCCGTCGATGGCTCCGACTTTGCGCCGGCGACGTTCAAGCGCACCTCCTACGACCCGACGACCGGCCTGGCCATCAAGATCGAGGAGGGCGGCGCGTGAGCCTTCGCAAGTTCCTGCCACAAGTCCTGAGCGGCGGTCTTCTGTCGCTGGCCACGGCGATGATCGGTCTGAGCGGCGCGGCCGCGGCCGAGACGGTCACCAGCGTCACCCAGATCTCCTATGACGCCTTATTCCGCGTTCAATGCCAAGCCACGCGGATGAACCCGGATGCGTTCGGCTCGCTGCCGGCCTCGGCGTGCAACCTGGGAACGGAGGGTGCCGCTGGTCCCGATCGGATCAAGCGGACGACCTATGACCCTGGTGGTCGTGAGGTGCAGATCGAACTCGCCGTTGGCACGTCAATCGCGCAGGTCGAGCGGACGCAGACCTATACCGGCAACGGCAAGCTCAAGACTGTCGCCGACGCCAACGGCAATCTCACCACCTACGACTATGATGGCTTCGATCGCCTGTTGAAGGTGAGCTATCCCAACGTCTCTGGCGGCGGCAGCAGCGCGAGCGACTACGAGGCCTATGTTTACGACGCCAGCGGCAATCGCATCAGTTGGCGGCGGCGCAGCGGCGAGACCGTGGCCTTCAGCTATGACGCCCTGAACAGGGCGGCGAACGGCCTGCGTGGCGAAACCTACGCCTACGATCTGCTCGGTCATCGGATTTCGGCCTCCTATGCGGGTGGAACGGCCGGCGCGACCTTCGACGCGCTGGGCCGCATGACCAGCGAGACGACGGCGTCCCTGACTCTGACCTACGCTTACGACGGGGCCGGCCGGCGCAGCCGCATCACCTGGCCGGACGGGTTTTACGTCACCTACGAGTACGACGCGGCCGACATGATGGTCGCTATCAGGGAGCAGGGGGCGGCTGAGCTTGTCCATTTCAATTACGACGCTCTCGGGCGCCGCTCTACCGTCACGCGACTGAACGGCGTAACGACCAGCTACACCTACGACACCGCTGCGCGACTGAAGACATTCGGCCACGACCTCGCTGGCAGCTATTTTGATCAGACTTGGAGCTTCACCTACAACGCGGCCCGCCAGGTCGCGGGGCGAGAGGCGTCCAGCAGCGTCTACGAATGGACGGCCGCTCAACCGACCAAGGCCTATACGGTCAATGGCCTGAACCAATACGCCACGGTGGGCGGCGTCGATACTCGCTATGACGCGCGAGGCAATCTTTGGTGCGATAGCTTCGCGACCGCTTCCAGTCAGTGCGCTGGAACAAGCTACGGCTACGACCTGCTCAACAACATCACCAGCACCTCGACCGGTGCGGTCCTGGCTTATGAGCCGTCTGGCCGTCTCTGGCAGGTCTCGCTGGGTGGAGCGACCGCCAATTTCCTCTATTCCGGTCCAAATCTGGTCGGCGAATACAATGGCGGCCTGCTGCGCCGTTATGTGCCGGGGCCGGGCGCCGATGAGCCCATGGTCTGGTACGAGGGAGGCGATGCGAGCAATCGTCGGTGGCTGCTGACGAACGCCCAAGGCTCCATCGTGGCGGCGACTGACGTCTCAGGGGGCGCGCTCTATATCAATCGTTATGACGAATACGGCCTTCCGGCCGCCTCCAATCAGGGACGTTTCCAGTATACGGGGCAGGCATGGATCTCCGAACTGGGGCTTTATCACTATAAGGCGCGCGCTTATTCGCCGACCCTGGGGCGGTTCATGCAAACGGACCCGGAGGGTTTTGTTGACGGCTTAAATCTGTACGACTATGTCGGCGGAGACCCAATGAATCGGGTCGATCCTACTGGTACGCAGTATGCGGGGCCGTCGAATTCATCGCATCCTACATGCGGATTTATTTGTCATCTATTTGGCGGTGCTGTGCCAATAAAAACGCCGACGGGAACTACTGTCGGGACGTATAATTACGGGGCCGCCACTACAGGAACTACTATTGCTGCCGCTACTGGGGCCGTCTACCAGGGAGTGGAAGCCGCCGTAGAGTTGTCGCCCCTTGTCGTCTACGGTGTCGCCAAGTCGCCCGGCATTTGGGCGAGGATTGCCGGGCTATTTGAGCGCGGCGCTGAGCGCGGTATAAAAACACCTACTGGTATCGCAACACCTTATGGCGTCGCGCAGCAGGCGGGTGACGCTGCCTCTCTTGCCGCTCGATCGCAAGTCGAGGCTGGGGCGTCGCTATATCGCTTTGGAACCACCGGCCGAAGTCAAACTGCCGAGGCGCAATTCTGGGCGCTTGAGCATCCTCTCTCTGCGGGATATGGCAATCGGTATGGCATTCCGGCTGAAAATATCGCCAATGCAAACTTCATAGAAATGGGGCAGCTTCCGCTAGGAACGCCGTTCGTGACAAGGCCTGCGCCTGCCGTTGGAGGAAATCTTGGTGGTGGCATAGAGGTGGTTACGCCTCCAAACTCGGTCGATATGAATTGGTTTTCGAGTGTTCCATGAGTAACGAAGATATTTATATAGAAATTCGAAGAATTATTTCCCTCCTGAATTTGGAGGGGGTGGAATTGTGTGCAAAAGAAATGGATTTGGCGCTAAACTATAGTTCTGTTGGGTCTGAGCTGCTTATGAGAGTTCGGGCTGCTGCGAAAAATGCTCTGAATAGGCGCGATATCAGTGGTGAATTGCGATCGTCATTGCGAGGTATTGTTGATCGCATAAATAGTATTATGTGATCTATATATGGTTTGTTTATCCAGCCTTTGGCTGATCGCTCGTTGGGGGCAACGCCCCCAACGAGCGAGGTTGGGTTGACTAGTTGGTTGCGGATGCCGGTGCAGCGATAACGTATCGCCCTGACTTAAAGTCCACCCCTCTCACCCCGCCAGCGCTTCCCGCTTCTCCTCCAGCGCCAGCCAGTCCTCCTCGGCCTGCGCCAGGTCGGCCCGGGCCTTGTCCAGCGACTTCATGATCTTGTCGAAGCCGGCCGGGTCGCGGGCGTAGAGGTTGGGGTCGTCGAGCTTCTTCTCGAGGTCGGCCAGGATCTTGGGGGAGCCCGCGATCAGGGCTTCGCACTCCTCCAGGCGGCGCTGGTCCTTGTAGGAGAGCTTGACGCTCTTCTTGGGCGCGGCCGGGGCGGCGGGGGTGACGATGGCCTTGTGCGAGCCGGTTCCGGTGGCGAAGTCGCCGGCGGCGCCGCGGGCGCCCTTGAAGAAGTCCGGCGCCTGGTCGATCAGGTCGCTCCAGCCGCCGGGGGTCTCCAGCACCTGGCCGTGGCCGTTCATGGCGATGGTCGAGCTGGCCAGGCGGTCGATGAAGTCGCGATCGTGGCTGACGAGAATGAGGGTTCCCTCGAAATCAGCCAGCAACTCTTCCAGCAGGTCCAGCGTGTCCATGTCGAGGTCGTTGGTCGGCTCGTCGAGCACCATCAGGTTCATCGGCGTGGCGAGAGCCCGGGCGAGCAGCAGGCGGTTGCGTTCGCCGCCCGACAGGCTGGTGACCGGCTGGCGCAGCTGGGCCTCGGTGAACAGGAACTCCTTGGCGTAGCCGGCCACGTGCTTGGGCTGGCCGCGCACCAGGATGGAGTCGCCGCCCGACGGGGTCAGGAAGTCCCAGACGGTGATCTTTTCCGACAGGGCCATGCGGTTCTGGTCGACATAGGCGACCTCGAGATTGGTGCCCAGCTGCACGGTCCCGGCGTCGGCCTCCAGCTCGCCCAGCAGCAGGCGCACCAGCGTGGTCTTGCCGGCGCCGTTGGGGCCGACGAGGGCCACGCGGTCGCCGCGCAGGATACGGGTCGAGAAGTTCTCGACGATGGTGCGCTCGCCGAACTTTTTCGTCAGGCCCTTGGCCTCGACCACGCGCTTGCCCGAGGTTCCCGAGCTCTCGACGGCCATGGTCATCGAGCCGCGCTTGTCGGCGACGATGTCGCGCTTCTGGGCGCGCAGGTCCATCAGGGCGCGGCGGCGGCCTTCGTTGCGGGCCCGGCGGCCCTGGACGCCGCGGGCCAGCCAGGCGTTTTCCTTTTCCAGCTGCTTGTTCAGCCGGCGCTCCTCGTCGGCCTCGGCCGCCAGCACCTGCTCGCTCCAGGTCTCGAACTCGGCGAAGCCCTTGTCGAGGCGGCGCACCTTGCGGTGCTCCAGCCAGAAGGTGCGCTGGGTGACGCGGTTGAGGAAGGCGCGGTCGTGGCTGACGATCAGGGCCGCGCACTTGGAGTTGGCCAACTCCTCTTCCAGTGTCTGGATGGCGAAGATGTCCAGGTGGTTGGTCGGCTCGTCGAGCAGCAGCACGTCGGGCTGTTCGGCGAAGGCGCGGGCGAGCGCGGCGCGGCGGCGCTCGCCGCCCGAGAGGCCCTGGGTGCTCTTCTGGAAGTCCAGGCCGAAGTCGGCCAGGGTCGCGTGGGCCTCGTAGTCCTGGGCGCCGCCGGCCGTGCAGTAGTCGAGCAGGGTCTCGCCGGTGATGTCCGGCTCCTGGCTGACGAACACCACCTTGGCGCCCGGCTGCACGGCGCGCTCGCCGCTGTCGGCCTCGGCGCCCTGGGCGGCCAGGACCTTCAGCAGGGTCGACTTGCCGGCGCCGTTGCGGCCGACCAGGCAGGCGCGAACGCGCGGCTCCAGGGCCAGGTCCACGCCGTCGAACAGCGGCTTGGCGCCGTCGGCGAGACGGACGTCCTTGAGGGCGAGCACGGGGGCGCGGGCGGGGGCGGCCATGGAGCGGTCTTTACGTCTGGGAGGGAGGTGAGGCGGGGGGAGGCGAAGGAGATGGGGCCTATAGCAGGGCGCGGGGAGGGGGAAGGCGGAAAGTTTGGCGGCGGGCGAGCCGATTGCGGGTGTTTGGCTGAAACGCTACCTTTGCGGGCATGGAGACTCTGCTGAAATCGCGTCTGGGCCGATGGCTGTGGGCCGCCTTCGAGGGGCTGCTCGCCGTGTTCTTCCTGTGGTCGGCGCTCGGCGACCGGCTGCAGCGGTTCGTCGCCAGCGGCGGGCGCGAGGAAGGGCCGTTCCTGGCCACGCTGCTGGGCGTGGCGGCCCTGGGGCTGGCGGCCTTGCTGGCGCTGGCCGAGATCGGCAGGCGCCTCACCGGACGGGCCGCGGCGGTCGCGACCACCGGGGTGTTATCGGTGCTCTGGCTGGCCTTCGTCGGCGGGGTGCTGTTGAGCGCTGGCGTCCAGGGGGCGTGGCTGACCGTCGCCGCCCTGATGCTGGGGCCGCTGCTCGTCGCCTGGGTCGGGGTCGGGATGCACCTGCGCACGCTGCGGACGCCGGTCAGCGCCGATCAGCCCGCCGCGCCTCTGGGCGTCCGGCGGATCGGCGTGGTGGTCGTCAGCCTGCTGGTCGCGTCGGCGGGGCTGGGACCGGCGATCGTGTCCTTGGCCCAGGGCGGCTGGCGCGAGAGCGGGCCGGTGCTGGTGGCGCTGTTCGTCGGCCTGGTGCTGCTGATGGCCGTGCTGGCGTGGTTCTTCGGCTCGCGCTCCTCGCGCTCGGCCTAGACGGTCCTCAGTTCTCCTCCCGCTGACGGGTGGCGCGGGCGAAGGTCAGGATGGTCAGGGAGATCACGATCCAGCCGATAATGGCGTAGATCGCCTTGGCGAGCTCCCAGAACCGGGGCGAGTCCAGCGCCGGGTCGGCCAGCCGGCTCACGGCCGCGAGCCAGGGGATGCGCGGCGGCGCGGCGGGCTCGGCGGCCGACAGCTCGCGATGGGCCGGGCCGACCTCGCAGCGATCCTCCTGCCGCAGGTCGATCAGCGGGATGAAGACGTCGACCGCATAGAGCAGCTCGTCGATCGACCGGCCGCAGGGCACGTCGGAATGGACGCCGTTGGCCTCGGGCGTGCCGATATCCTCGGCCTGCGCGCGCGATCCGATCGCCGGGGCGACGGGGGTCAGGTCGACGATCAGCAGCCCGCGCGCATTGGCGGTGAAGACGCCCGCATAGCCGATCAGAATGCTGAGCACGAGGGTGACGAAGGCGTTGAGCGGCCGGCGCAGATAGCCGAAACCCAGGCGAAAGACGAGCTGGCTGATCGCCACCACATAGGCCACGCCGAAGAAGATCGTCACGCCGATCAGGATGGTCGGCAGAAGCGCCAGATGGGCGACCCAAGCCGCCGCCATGGCCAACAGGCAGAAGAGGCCGCCGGCGATCGAAAAGCCGGTCCGCGTGCGGCGGTCGAACAGCCGGCTCTCGATGAGGATCTTCTCGATTTCGAAGGCGATCGCCGCCTCCTCGTCGCCGGCCGCGCGCGAGACGGTGATGATCTGCTCGAACGGCTGGGGGCGATACTCGGCCGCGGGCGGGAAGCGCTTGCCTTCCAGATTCTTGTACTGGCGGCGCAGCCAGGCCAGGCGCGTGTTCTTGCGCTCGATCACCTCGACCAGATAGGTCAGCCTGCCGGTGTGGGCGCTGATCCAGCGGATGATGTCGAACATCGCCAGGCTTCTGGGAAGCGTCGTGGCGTCGTCCTTCCGACGTTGGGCGACGCTGCCGTCCTCGATGTCGCCCGAGTCGACCTGCCGGTAGGTGAAGCGATCCAGCTTCAGCCGGACGTTCTCGTCCCAGGCCGCGCCATGACGATCTTCCAGGGTGTCGCAGGACACGTCGCGCAGATCGACCTTGGCCTCGGTGAGGCGCGCTTCACCGGCCACGCCGACCAGAAGCTTCGGCGCCAGGCGCTCGCGCTCCTCCAGCTTGAGCCCCTCCATGCCGGGAAGAAGCGGCGGCAGGGCCTGGGGGACATCACCGACGAGGGGGAGCTGGATCTGGCGCTTGACCATCCGGATCGGAGCCAGATCCAGGTTCACGGTAAGCTTGGTGTCCTCGACCATGAAGACCACGGCTTCATCCTTGGCGGGCGAAGGCGTGATGCGAAAGCGGGCGCGGTAGAGGCTGCGATCGTAAAGCACGGCCGCCCAGACATCGAAGGTCTTGCCCACCTTCTCGAACTTCACTTCCAGCGCTTCCGCCGGCAGGTCGGCCAGCGTGAAGAGTCTATCGCCCGCTGCATCCTTGGTTCGAGCGTCTGCGTCGTCGGCGGGGGGAGAGACGGCGCTCGTTCCATCTTCGATGTCGGCTTCCTGTTCCACCCGCGGCGGTTCGAGCTGTGAAGGCCCAGGCGGCGGCGCTTCGACCTTGGAGCCGGAAGTCGCCGCATCGACGCGGTGAAGCTCGGACAGTTCGGTGACGATGCGAAACAGGCTGTCGTCCCCGTGCCATACGCCGCTGAACAGGCGCAGGAATTCGATGACCTCGTCTCGACCCTTCAGGTCGATGTGCCCCTTCTCGATGGCCTGTTCGAGGGGTTGGCGGGAGCCATCGAAGGTCTCGACGCCCCCATCGGGTCGTATGAGGTGCATCGTCTGGACCCGAGGCGTCGAAACCACCCTCGTATTCCAGACGGCCTCCACCAGCCTGTAGCCCGGCATCGAGAGCAGCGACTTTTCCCGCGCCGACACGATCCTGTAGGACTTGAACGGATTGCTCTCTCCCCAAGGCTGGGAAAGGCGCAGGGCGCGTTTGATATCCGCATCCTTGAGGCAAAGCTCGCCACCGTTGGAGGCGAACCTGAATGGGGTGAGGTCCAGCGAGGCGCCGACGTTCAATTCGGTCAGGTCGGCGGTATGGGTGACGTTCAGACCCAGATAGCAGGAGGCTTCCGTGGTGGTTCCGCGGGCGATGAAGTGGCTCGCGAAGCTGTCGAAGATCTCGAGCCGTCGACAATGGGTCATCGAAATATCGACGCGAGACGGACCCGGCAGTTCATGGCCGAACGAGGTGTGGGTCACCGACGTCTCTTCCGGGCGCCCGCCCAGGTCATGGATCAGGAGATCGCCACCGATCTCGCAGCCCGTGAGCCGCAACTCAGCGGCCTTGTCGAGGCGGAGCTGCGAGAAGACGACGTTGTGCGCCACCGAAAGGTTGAGCGCCGAGATGCTTCCGGTCATGGCGGTCCGATCGTCGACGCCGCGATCGCCCTCCCTGATGGCCAAGTCACCGATGGTGGAGCCGTCGAGCACAAGTCCGTGGAACCCGGGACTGGTCACATCCGCGCCGCGAATGCGGAGCGAGCCCTCGACGCGCACGCCCAGCATCCAGAGCGCGCCTTCGGAAACGAAGGCGCGACCGCCCTGCTCGCCCGTCTGGACGAGACTGGTCAGCATCAGGTTGCCTTTGATGTGGGCGGACTGGAAATTGACCGCATCGTCGAGATAGGTCGTGAAGGTGTCGCCGGACAGCCAGACGTCCCCGCCGATGGTGCTGTTGGAGGCGGAAAAGCCGCGTTCCACGGTGGTTTGGGTCAGCTGGACCGAACCAATCACGTCGGCCATGTCGAGGTTCAAGGCACGTCGACGTTGGTCGCGGGCCTCGTTTTCACGGGGGCCGGGGCCGCGGAAGAAAGCGCCCCAGGCCTTGAGGTTGCCGTCGATGCGCGCACCGCGCATCGAGACCCAGCACAGTCCGTCTTCTTCGACGGCCCGGACGCCGGACAGGTCGATGTCTGTCGAGAGTTGGGCGCCGGTCAGGTCGATGCTCGGACGCGTGTCGTCGCCCTCGAACCGGCAGTTCAACAGCGAAAGGCGGCCAAGGTGGGCGTGGGCGGCGCTGAGGCCGCTGACGAAGCGGCAGTCCTCGAACACCAGCGACGGCAGCGGGGCGCCGCCGACGCCGGTCATGTTTTCGAGGTTGAGGCGTCCGGCGATCGTCGCGCCGTGCAGCTCGATGCCCGCGGCCGTGACGGTTATGCAGTTCTGGGGCGGCTTGCAGGGCGGAAGGCCGAGCAGGAGCTGCCGGATGACGCTGGCGTCGATCCGCTTGCCCTTGAGCCGCGCCGGTTCGCCGGCGGAGACGTTGTTGCAGAACGTCGCTTCCGACGCCGTCAGTTTGGTCTTCATCAAGCTGGCCCCCCAAGCTCGATATCAACCTTAACGCGCGTATTTGGGGTTGCAAGCGCATTGCGGGCGGTTGGGCGGCCCGCCCCGATCGCCCCCATCGCGGCGTGGCGGAGGCCTCACGCCGCCTGCTTCATCTCCTCCGCCGGCGCCGGGACCGGCTTGCGCAGCACCCGCTCGCGCAGGCGCAGGAAGGGGCGTTCGATCAGCAGCCACAGCAGGACGGCGGCCGCGAAGTCGGCGGCGAGATAGGCGCCAAGGCCGGTCCAGCCGCGCAGCACGGCGTCGCCCAGGGCCTCGCGCAGCATGTGCTGCACCGGCTTGTGGACGAGGTAGAGGCTGTAGGCGAGGGTCGCCACGGCGGTGACGGGCTGGAGGGGCAGCCGCTGCAGGGCCGGCTCCAGGTCGAGCAGGGCGCAGAGCAGCAGGGTCGTGGCCAGGCAGGCCAGCGGATAGAGGAAGACCGCGCCGGTCAGGTCCAGCGCCACCCCGTCGGCGGTGCGCAGGCACAGGATCACGGTGGCGACGGCGGCGGCCAGGCCCAGCGGTCCGGTGATCGTCGGCGGCAGCCAGCGGGCGACCCGGGCGGGGCGGAAGATGCGGGCGGCGGCCAGCAGCACGCCCAGGGCCAGGCCGTCCAGCCGGGTCCAGGTCGGGTAGTAGATCAGCCGCAGGAAGTCGGCCGGCCGGGTGGACGGATCGGCGGCCGGGCCGTGCCAGATCCCCCAGCGCAGGGCCATGCCGCCGAGGATCAGGGCCGCGCCGACGGCGACGCTGGGTCCCCATCCCCTGAAGCGGGCCAGCAGGAGGACCAGCGGCGGCAGGATCCAGTAGAAGTGCTCCTCGACGCACAGCGACCAGGCCGAGGTGAAGGCGCCGGTGACGCGGTAGTCGAGGCCGACGTTCATGGTGAAGGTCAGGAACCGCCACAGCGGCTGGATCGCCTTGCCGTCCGAGAAGCCGGGCAGCAGGAAATAGAGCGCCAGCACCACCAGGAAGGCCGGCAGGATGCGGAAGGCGCGGCTGGTCCAGAAGCGCTTGAAGTCGACGCCGTTCCCGGCCGCGATCCCCTTCAGCAGCTGGGCGCCGATCAGGTAGCCGCTGAGCACGAAGAACACGTCGACCCCCAGCCAGCCGAACGGCTGGACGGTGAGCAGCGGCTCGGGCCGGGCGGGCTTGGGCATGTGCCAGGCCATGACCAGCAGGATGGCGGCGGCGCGCAGCAGGTCGGGTCCGTAGGCGCGGCGATGCTGGTCGCGCGACGGGGCGAAGAGGGCGACGAGGGCCCTGGAGACGGCGTTCATGATGTTCCCGAAAGGCCGCCGGGAGGCTCGGGCGGCGGCCGGGGAGGATGGTGCGCGATCAACCTTGAGTCGTCACGGGGGAGGAGGCGAGGTTTCGGAAGATTTCGAAGCTCATGACCCTCCCCCTGAAGGGGGAGGTGTCGGCGAAGCCGACGGAGGGGGACGTGGCCTGTGATCCAGCAATCGCCTCGACCTCAGCAGGGATTTCCCCCTCCGGCCCTTCGGGCCACCTCCCCCTTCGGGGGGAGGGTCTTTATGCCCCCGCCAGCCGCCACACGGCGAAATCCTTGAACCGCAGCCGGCTCCAGGTGGTGCGCAGCCCGAACCAGCCGGAGCGGTAGGGATCCTGGTCGGCCAGCTCGAACAGCTTGCGGCCGTCGGCCCAGTACTGGATCAGGCCGTCATAGGCGACCAGCTGGACGGCGACCCAGCGGTTGGGCTGAAGCAGGGTCCGGGCGTCCTTGAGGTCGTGCTGGGGCAGCATGGGGCGATCGCCGGCCCGGCCGACATAGCGGCGCAGGCGGGTGCTGGAATTGTAGTTGCCGCCCTGGCCGACATAGTAGGTCTTGAGCAGGTCGTAGTCGGCGAAGGCGCCGCTGCGGGGACTGGCGAAGAGGTCGTCCGGGGAGCGGACGTCGGTGGCCATCCAGAAGGCGTTGAGGTCGCTGATCCGGTCGTTGCGGCCGCCTTCGTAGACGGCCAGGGCCTGGTATTCGATCAGCAGCGGGCCTTGCAAGCGCGGCTTGAACCAGGCGGTGAGGCCGGCCGGGGCGTCGAGCTCGAGGACGCCGTTCTCGGCCTTCACGGCGGCGGGTTTCTCGGCCTCGATCGTCCAGTTGGTCAGGCCTTGGGTAAAGTTGTCCGTATAGAGACGATCGGCTTTGCGCCAGGGTTCGGGGACTTGCGCGCGGGCGGCGTTGGCCAGCGGCAGGGCGAGGGCGGACAGGGCGAGGGTGCGGCGGGTGAGCATGGGGGCAGGGGTAGCGCACGCGGGGCGGTCGCGAAACCCAGGACCCTCTCCCCGAAGGAGGAGGTGTCGGCGAAGCCGACGGAGGGGGAAGCGATTGCGGAGGCCGGGCGGGATCGAGAGCCAGGAGGGACTTCCCCCTCCGGCCCTCCGGGCCACCTCCCCCTTCAGGGGGAGGGTCTTGAAGTCAGTCCTCGTCCGGCTCGTAGGGCCAGTCGCCCTTGTCGACCATCAGGTCGGTGGCGACGAAGTCCATGGCGTCTTCGGGGTCGTCGAGGCTGGTTTCGCTGATGGTCTGGTCGCGGATCGAGATCCCGGCCTTGTGGGGGCTGTCGGGGTCGCCGGTGATCAGGGGGTGCCACTGGGGCAGGGTCTTGCCCTCGTGCAGGCGGCGATAGGCGCAGGAGGGGGGCATCCACTCCAGGTCCTCGATGTTGTGCGGCGTCAGCTTGATGCAGTCGGGCACGGTCTTGCGGCGGTTGGGGTAGTCGCTGCAGCGGCAAAGATGGGCGTCGAGCAGCTGGCAGTGCACCCGTGTGGGGATCACTTCGCCCGTATCTTCGTCTTCGAAGCGAACCAGGCAGCAAAGGCCGCAGCCGTCGCATAGACTCTCCCACTCGGGGACGGTCATCTGGTGAAGGGATTTCGTCTCCCAGAAAGGTTTGCGCGCCATCATCGGGGCGTCCTAAACCCAATCGCCAAGAAGACCAACTGGACGCAACACCGCACGTGAACGACTGGACGCTGCCGCCCTACAAGTTCGACGACACGCCCGCGCGCCCGACGCCGCCGGCGCAGGGCGGATTCGCGCCTGTTCCGCCGTCTCCGCCGGAGCCTCCGGCGCAGCCTCCACAACGGCCGCCCGAGGAGCCGTTCCGGGCCGACCTGAAGCCGCCGCGCAAGAAAGGCGGCTGGGGCTGGGTGTGGATCACCCTGCTGGTCAGCGCCCTGATCGGCTTCATCGCCGTGGGCGGGGGCGCGGCCTATCTGTGGTTCAAGTACCTGAAGGACACGCCGGAGCTGCCGAGCCGCGAGGCCCTGTTCGCCATCAACCGCGCGCCGGGCGTGCGGTTCGAGGACCGCAGCGGCCAGGTGATCGCCACGCGCGGCCCGCGCTACGGCCAGCGGGTGACGGTCAATACGGTGCCGGGCTACGTGCCGCTGGCCTTCCTGGCGGCCGAGGACAAGCGCTTCTACAAGCACGGGCCGATCGACCTCTACGGCATCACCCGCGCGGCTTACGTCAACTGGCGGGCCGGCCGCACGGTGCAGGGCGCCTCGACCCTGTCGCAGCAACTGGCCAAGGGCCTGTTCCTGACGCCCGACCGCACGGTCGAGCGCAAGCTGCAGGAAATGCTGATGGCCTGGCGCCTGGAGCAGGTGCTGAGCAAGGACGAGGTGCTGGAACTCTATCTCAACCGCGTGTTCTTCGGGGCCAACACCTATGGCGTCGATGGCGCGGCAAGGACCTATTTCGGCAAGCCGGCCAGCCAGCTGACCCTCTCCGAAGCCGCCCTGCTGGCCTCGCTGCCCAAGGCGCCGTCGCGCCTGGCCCTGACGCGGGACATGGAGGGGGCGCTGGCCCGCTCGCGGCTGGTCTTGGCCAACATGAAAAAAGAGGGCTGGATCACGGCCGAGGAGGAGGCCAAGGCGCTGGACGACATCCCGCGCCTGTCGCCCGACGCCGTCAGCGACGAGGGCGACTACGGCTGGGTGCTGGACTACGCCACCACCGAGGCGATCCGCATCGCCGGCCAGAACGCGCCGGATCTGGTGGTGCGCCTGACCATCGACAGCCGCCTGCAGAAGGCGGGCGCCGACATCGTGCGCCAGGCCATCGCGCTGGGCGGCGAGCATGCGGGGGCCAGCCAGGCGGCGCTGCTGTCGATCTCGGCCGACGGGGCGATCCGGGCGATGGTGGGCGGCACGGACTATATCGCCAGCCCCTTCAACCGGGCTGTGCAGGCGCGGCGCCAGCCGGGCTCGACCTTCAAGCCGTTCGTCTATGCCGCCGCCCTGGAGAAGGGCGTGCTGCCGACCGACATCCGCGTCGACGCGCCGGTGCAGTTCGGCGACTGGAAGCCGGAGAACTACGGTGGCGACTATCGCGGGCCGATGACGGTCGAGCAGGCCCTGGTCACCTCGACCAACACCATCGCCGTCAAGCTGGCCCAGGAGGCCGGCGGTTCGCGGGTGGCCGACCTTGCCCGCCGGTTCGGCGTGACCAGCCTGCCGGAACGGCCGGATCTTTCGGTGGCGCTGGGGGCCTATGAGGTCAATCTCTTGCAGATGACCTCGGGCTTCCAGGTGTTTCAGCTGGGCGGGCAACGCGTGAACCCGTACGTCATCGAGAGCATCGCCGCCCAGGACGGCCGGCCGATCTACAGCCGCGGACCGCTGGCCCCGACCCAGGTCTACGACGTCGCCAAGGCCAGCATGATAGTCAAGATGATGAAGAAGGTGGTCGACCAGGGCACCGCCAAGCGCGCGGCCTTCGGCTGGCCGGCGGCGGGCAAGACCGGCACCAGCCAGAACTGGCGCGACGCCTGGTTCGTGGGCTTCACGCCCGATTTCGTGACCGGCGTCTGGGTGGGCAACGACGACGACAAGCCGATGAACAAGGTGGTCGGCGGCGACATCCCGGCCAGCATCTGGCGGCGGTTCATGCTGGCCGCGCACCAGAACCTGGCGATCCGCGACTTCCCGTGGCTGCTGCCCGATCCCGAGCCGAGGACGTCGCCGGATCCGAGGAACGGGTTCTACGAGACCCTGTCGTCGGAATTCGCGCGGACGGCCTCGGAACTGGAGGCCGACGCGGCGCCGGATGAGCCGCCGCCGGGGCAGGGGCCGCAACCGCAGACGCCGCCGGAGCTGCCTTACTAGGACGCCGGGTCCCGCGCCCGAAGCTGCGCGAACAGGGCGGCGACGGCCGGGCGGGTGTATTTCTCGACGGGGTCGTCGGTCTCGCCGCGGTGGCGATACTCGCCCTCGTCGAAGGCGAGGTAGGTCTCCCAGGCGAAGCTGTCGCTGCCGCCCAGGTCGAGCGTCGATTCCGAGACGGCGTTGGCGACGGTGTCGCAGTAGGTGTAGTCGAGCGCGCCCGTGTGGAAGCCCTCGACCAGATAGGCCGCGATGCGGTCGATCACGTCGGCCGGTTCGAGGTTCAGGTCGATCGACCAGTGGACCACGTCTTCGTTCCGGATGAAGACGCCCTCCCGTTTCGCATAGGCGCGCTCGATCAGGCCGATGATCTCGTCGAAGGCGGCGACCGGCCGGCGGTTGGGGATGGCGGGCGGGTTCAGGCGCTCGGCGATCCAGTCGGCGACGTCGCGCCAGGCGCCGATGCGCGCCCAGCCGGGGGCGGCGTAGTCGTGGATCTCGATCGCCGGGCGCAGGTCGCTGGCGGTCCAGGGCGTCAGCAGGACGAGTACGGCGTCGGTGTCGTCGCGGCGGAAGGCGGGCACGACCGGGTCGCCGCCGTAGCGCCGATAGAAGGCGGCCAGGATCTGCTCGCGCTCCTCCGCCTCGCCGACGAGGCGCCAGCCGATCGCGGCCAGCGCGGGCAGGGCCTCGTGCCCCGCCAGCGCGTCCAGGGTCTTGGCCCAGGCGGCTTTGCGCTGGAGATCGAACTGGCTGCTCATGGCCAAGGTCTAGCAGGTCGCGCGGGGCTATCCAGCCGGGGCGCCTGGAAAGTCGCCCTTAGCCAAGCCTCGTCCGGCGCGGCGGCGATGTGGACGATCAGGATGGCGGGTAGGTCGAGGGACGGATGGTGGGCCGCGTGGGCGGCGAACCATGCGACCTCTTCGAGGGGCTCGTCGTCGTGCCAGGTGGTCATGATGAAGTCGTCGTCGGGCGGGTCGCCCGGGAAGGCGGCGTCGTCGATGGCGTCGTGCCAGGCCTCGCAGTCGGTTCCCCAGGCCAGGGCGTAGCGGCAGCCGGATCGCGCCAGCCAGGCGGCGACCTCGGCTCGCCAGGTCGTTTCGGCCGGAGCTTCCAGCACCAGGACCGCCTTGAACGGAGCCGGGGGCGGCTCGGGCGGCGGGAACGCGCCGGGCGGCAGGTGCAGATAGGCGACGGCGTCCATGGCCAAGGTCTAGCAGGTTGCGCCGCCGACGGGGATAGAGCGCCGTGGATCCCCGGTTTGTGGCGGAAAAAGTCTGGCGATTCCGGCGGCTTGCAACTTTATCAGCGTCGTGGATCAGACGCGTTCGCTGGCGCCGTACACTTCTGTCATGGCCGAGAAAAGCGACGAGGCGCAGCGCTGGGGCGAGAGGCTCCAGGGCGACCTCATGGCGTCGATGGACGCCGAATGGGACCGGGCGAAGGACAGCGACGATGTCGCCGTCGTGGCCCTGGCCGACAAGCGCGCCCGGATGATGGGGACCTTCGCGCGGTCGGCCAAGGCGGTGGTCGCCATGATTTCCGAACCCAAGCAGGCCGCCGCGACCGGCGGCGAAGAGGACGAGGCCGACATGCATGGCGAGATCCCCGACGATCCCGAAGAGCTTCGAGCCGCAGTTGAGTCCAAGGTCGCCAAGCTTGCTGAACTGCTGGAGCGCAAGCGCAGCGAGGGACAGGGCGGTGGCGATCGCGGCGATGGACTTCGATCAGAAGCGGAGGTTTCTCAGCGTCGATCTGGTTGAGGCCCTGCCGCACCAGGAACTCGAACTGGTCGAAGGCTGGTCGACCTTCCTGCTGCTGGGCGGACGAGGGTCGGGCAAGACCTTCGCCGGGTCGCGATGGATGGCGCAGATGGCGCTTTCCGTGCCGCGCATGGCGCTGGTGGGGCCGACCCTGCATGACGTGCGCGAGGTGATGGTCGAGGGGGCGTCGGGCTTGCGGGCGGCGAGCGGGCCGGCTTTCAGGCCGCGCTGGGAAAGCTCGCGTCGCCGGCTGGTCTGGCCGAACGGCGCGGCGGCCTACGCCTTCTCGGCGGAAGATCCCGACAGCCTGCGCGGGCCGCAGTTCCATGCCGCCTGGGCCGATGAGTTCTGCGCCTGGCCCAAGGCGAGCGAGACCCTGGCCATGCTGCGGTTCGGCCTGCGGCTGGGCGAGGATCCGAGGCTGGTGGTGACCACCACGCCGCGTCCGACCCGGGCGTTGAAGGTGTTGATGGCGGAGGCGGGGGTTTCGACCACGCGGGCGGGGACGGCGGCCAACGCCGGCAACCTGGCGCCCCGGTTCCTGGCGAGCCTGGAGGCGCTGTACGGCGGCACCCGGCTGGCGGCCCAGGAGCTGGAGGGGATCGTCGTCGAGACCGACGGCGGCCTGTTCAGGGCCGAGGACCTGGCGCGGTGTCGCGGGGCGCCGCCGGCGAAGTTCGACCGGGTGGTGGTGGCGGTCGATCCGCCGGCCACGGCGCGCGGCGACGCCTGCGGGGTGGTGGTCGCG
>NZ_QHJY01000217.1 GCF_003185805.1 Caulobacter sp. D5 | reverse complement strand
ACCGAACCCCTGATCGCCGCCTCCTCGCGCGGCGCCGCCGACGGCCCCGTGATCCCGGTGCACGCCCTCTACGAAGACGAGGTCGCCGCGTTCCTGGAGGCGCGGCCCAGCTTCGTGCGCGGCTTCGCCAAGCTGTCGGACTTCAGCGGCAAGGCCGGCCAGGTGGTGGTCGCCCCCACCCCGGAAGGCGCCCTCGACCGCGTGCTGTTCGGCCTGGGACAACGGGTTTCCAAGGGCGGACGGGCCGACGCCATGGCCTTCCGCGCCCTGCCGGCCAAGCTGCCGGCCGGCGACTATCGCCTGCACGCCGCGCCCGAGGGGCTCGACCCCGGCCAGATCGCCCTGGCCTTCGCCCTGGGGACCTATCGCTTCGACCGCTTCAAGGCCCGGGGCGCCGACGGCCCGCGACGCCTTGTCGCGGCCGAGGGCGTGGATCTTTCCGAGGTCTCGGCCATCGCCCACGCCTGCGCCCTGGCCCGCGACATGGTCAACAGCCCGGCCAACGCCATGGGCCCGCGCCAGATCGAAACCATCGCCCGCGAGATCGCCGAGCAGTTCGGCGCCAGCTTCTCGGTGGTCACGGGCGACGACCTGCTGACCGAAGGCTATCCGGCCGTCCACGCCGTGGGCCGCGCCGCCGTGCCCGAGCGCGCCCCGCGCATGCTGGAGCTCCAGTGGGGCGACGAGGCCCACCCGGTGGTGGCCCTGGTCGGCAAGGGCGTGGTGTTCGACACCGGCGGCCTGGACATCAAGCCCTCGGCCGGCATGCGGCTGATGAAGAAGGACATGGGCGGCGCCGCCCACGCTCTTGCGCTGGCGCGCATGGTGATGGCCGCCAGGCTGCCGGTGCGTCTCATCGTGCTGGTCCCGGTGGTCGAGAACGCCATCGCCGGCGACGCCATGCGGCCGGGCGACGTGCTCGACAGCCGCGCGGGCCTGACCATCGAGGTCGGCAACACCGACGCCGAGGGCCGCCTGATCCTGGCCGACGCCCTGACCCGCGCGGCCGAGCACTCGCCGGCCCTGACCATCGATCTCGCCACCCTCACCGGCGCGGCGCGCGTGGCTCTGGGTCCGCAGGTGATCCCGTTCTACACCCCCGACGACGCCCTGGCCGGCCAGATCGAGGCCGGCGCCCGCGCCGCCGCCGACCCCGTCTGGCGCATGCCGCTGTGGGACGGCTATCGCGAGGCGCTGGAAAGCGACATCGCCGACCTGAAGAACGACCCCGACGCCTGGGCCCAGGCCGGGTCGGTGACCGCCGCCCTCTTCCTGCAACGCTTCGCCCCGACGACGGGGTCGTGGGTTCACCTCGACATCTATGCCTGGAACCCCAAGGGCGCCGCCGGCCGGCCCAGCGGCGGCGAGGCCCAGGCCATCCGCGGCCTCTACGCCATGCTGAAGAGCAGGTTCGCCTGATGGCCCTGGATCGCCGCCTGACCCTGGCCCGTCCCGACCTCGCCGACCTGGCCTTGGAAGGGATCGTCGCCGCCGAGCGCTACGACGCCCCCAAGGCCCGCCAGATCGCCGCTCCCACGGCCGCCCTGCGCAAGGCCCCCGCGCCGGACGCCGAGCAGGAGAGCCAGCTGCTGTTCGGCGAGCGCTTTTCCGTGCTCGACGTGCGGGACGGCTTCGCCTGGGGCCAGGCGGCGCGCGACGGCTATGTGGGCTGGGTGGCGGAGACCGATCTCGCGCCCCTGGGCGAGCCCGCGACCCACCAGGTGGCGGTCCTGCGCACCTATGCGTTCGGCGCGCCGGACATCAAGTCGCGGCCCGTGGGACTCTATTCCCTGAACGCCCTGGTCACGGTCGAGGCCCGCGAGGGCCGCTTCGCCAAGGGCGCGGGGACCGGCTGGTTCATCGAGGCGCACCTGGCCCCCATCGGCGTGGCCACCGCCCCCGACCCGGCCGCCACGGCCCTGTCGTTCCTGGGCGCGCCCTACCAGTGGGGCGGGCGGGAAAGCCTGGGCCTGGACTGCTCGGGCCTGGTGCAGCAGGCCTTGGCCGCTTCAGGCAAGGCCGCGCCGCGCGACACCGACATGCAGTTTGCGTTCTTCCAGCCGATCGACGAAGCCGAACGCCGACGCGGCGACCTCGTGTTCTGGAAAGGCCACGTGGCCATCCTGCTCGACCCCGACACCATCGTCCACGCCAACGCCCACCACATGGCCGTGGCGGTCGAGCCCCTGGCGCAGGCCGTGGCGCGCATCGAGGCGGCGGGGGTGGGGCAGCCGACGGGGTGGCGGCGGGCGTAGGGCGGACGGACATCCGCCTGATTGATTCAGGCCGCAAGACTTCACCTTGAGGACAGCAGCCGGTGTCCTGTAAGGCTGGACCGGCTATGACCGACCCGCTCGCGCAGATCGCCGCCTGCACTCTCTTTCCCGAAAACTTGACCGTCGTCGAAATCGAGACCGGGCAGGGAAAGCCCTGGGCTTTCCTGCCTTTCGAGGACCAGAAGGCCGACATGGCCTTCCTGGACGACGGGCTCGTGCTCGCCATTGGCGACGACCGAGGCTACGCCGTCTTCGACTGTGCGACCCGGCGCCGTCTGACGCTGAACAAGGTCGCCGAAAGAGGCTCCAAGGCCTGGGCGTTCTGCAAGCATCGCAAGGTCCTGTTCGTCGCCGACGGCGACGGCTCGCTGGTCGAGGGCTACGCTTGGCGCCGCATGAACGGGGTGCGGGAAATTCCGCTGAACGGGGATCCCGAACGGTTCCACCTCATCGCGCCGGACTTTCTGGTCTCGCAGATGGTCGTCAGGTACGACGGCCGGATTATCGTGGAAGGCAGCGGCCGCGTAGGCGTGCTGGATACGCGGACCGGGGACGTCTCCTTGAGCCGCGTCGAAGACTTCAAGTTCAGCATTCCGCACATGGCGCTGACGCGCCTGAGGTGGCTAAGCCCCGACGGCCGCTGGGCGCTGCGGTCGCATGTCGGCTCGGTCATCCGGCATGTCCCGGGCGAGACTCCCGACAAGGCGGAAGACGGAAGGCATCCCGATCTTGAGGGGGAAGGCGAGACCCAATACGGCCTGGCCGTGGACCTGTTCGGTCTGGATCCGCTCGCCTTCGACCGACGGCTGATCGTGCACTACCGAACGCCCAAGATGTTCGCCATCGCATGCGGCGAGGGCGAAGAGCGCCGGGCGCAGATCGACGCCCTGGCCGATCAGGTCGACTACCGCACCTGGAACGGTCGCGACCAGTTGCTGATGACGAACCAGCCCGTCACATCACCGGATCCGGACTACGAAGCGCGCAGGCCTCTCGACGAGTTGGTGGCCCGGGTGCTGCTGGCGCCGATCCGGCATGTGCGATGGGACGATGATTGCCAAGGCTTCACGGTGATCGTCAATGAACAGGAACGTCATGTAACGCTCGACGGCCGCGCTGGTCCCCTGCGGCCTACGGACTGGAGCGACCGACGCCAGGACCCGGCCTGGCCGTCCGAGGGCGCGATCAAGGCGCTGCGACGGCGGGTGCGCGACCGCACGGTCCAGCGACTGAACGTCACGGACCTGTCGGCGTCTGGCCTGCGCGAGGCGGTCACGGCCATGGCCGATCGCCTGGATGGCGGCCTGGAGGCGATCACGTTCCGTGACGTCCTGCAGTTCCGCTTCAAGGTCGGCGGCAAGACGATCGGCGAAGCCGCATTGTTCAAGGCGGTTCGCGCGCTGCCCGAACAGGATGCGTCGCCGCTTCTGCCCGATCTGCGACGCCTGATCGGATCGTTCGGCGACCAGGCCCGCCACTACGTGAGCGAAACGTTCGACTGCCTCAATTCCGGAGGCGACCCCGAAACCTTGCGCGCCGCGCTGGCCGACGCGGCGCTCGCCCTGGCGGAGCTCGACCCGGCCAGCGTCGACGTGCTGCGCGGCTGGTTCGAAGCCGTCGACCAGGAGCACGACCTCTTCGCGGCCGAAAAGGTCTTCCCGGCCATGGCGCGCAAGACCGGCTTCAGGCAGCCCGACGCCGTGCGCTTTGGCCTCTGGTTTTTCTTTCAGCAGTCTCAGACGACGTCCTACGAGATCACCGACTTCCCGATCCTCGCCCACGCAAGGACGCTGTGGACGCCGGCCGAGTTTGCTCAGGTCGCCCTGGAAGAGGCCGAGCGCGTGGCGGACCGTGAGGAGCCGGGCCAGACGGCGAGCAGTCTCGACACCGCCTACTGCGTTCTCGAGGACCTGCTGGACCCCGGCAACGCGTGGGACGCCAGCGCCCTGGCCGAAGCGGACGCCATTTTTCCAAAGGAATAGAACTGAGCCTGATTGTCGGGTCGGCCCGGACCTTCACACCGTGGGGAGAAGGTCTATTCGCCCTCGCCCAGCCCGCCCGCCAGCGCCAGCTTCACCGGGGCCCAGCCCAGGCGATGGATCGGCGAGGGGCCGAGTTTGCGGAGGCCTTCGAGGTGGATCGGGGCGTGGTAGCCCTTGTGGCCGGCGAAGCCGTAGCCGGGATAGAGGCCGTCGGCCTCGACCATGATGCGGTCGCGGGCCTCCTTGGCCAGGATAGAGGCCGCCGCGATAGAGCACGACAGGCTGTCGCCCTTGACCACGGTCTTGACCTCGCACGGCAGGACGAAGCGGTAGTTGCCGTCCACCAGGGCGAAGGCCGGCTTGACCCCAAGCCCCTCGACGGCGCGCTTCATGGCCAGGCCGGCGGCGTGCAGGATGTTGAGCTCGGCGATCTCCTCGACCGAGGCCATGCCCACGCACCAGGCGATCGCCATGGCCTTGATCTCGATCTCCAGGGCCATGCGGGCCTTGGCCGACAGCTTCTTGGAGTCGTTGAGGCCCGCGGGCACCCGGGCCGGATCGAGGATCACGGCGGCGGCGCTGACCGGACCGGCCCACGGCCCGCGGCCGGCCTCGTCCACCCCGCAGACCGGACCCGGCCCGCAGGCGGCTTCCAGCATCATGTCGGGACCGCTCGGCATGGGCCGGTGTTTAGGCGCGTTCGCGGTCGAAGGGAACGGGGCGAAGAAAATGGGTCGGTTGGCTAAGACGGCCCCGTCAGGAGCACTGCAACACCATCCAGGTTCCCGCGAAGTCGCCCCGGCGGGCCTCTTCCTCACGGATCCAGAAATAGAGCCGCCCGACGTCGCCCCACATCATGCCCGCGTCGTCGTCGGAATCGATCTGCAGCAGCAGTCGCCAGTCCTTGGCGCCCGCCTCCAGCTGCTTGCGCCTGGGCGAGGCGTAGCCTTCCGGTCCGCCGACATAGACCCCGCTGGAGGCCAGCTGGCACTCCAGCGCCATGCCGCTGTCCTGGATCGCGGCGGGGTGGCCGCCGACCTGGTGCCAGGGCGCGTTCTTGGGCGCGTTGGCGTTCAGCCGAGCCTCGTAGGCGCCGTATTCCGGCGTGTCGACATCCGGCCAGGGCAGGCCCATCAGCTCCGCGTCCGGCCGTGAGCGGTCGGGACGCCCGCCCAAGGCGCGGCTTCGATAGGCGGCGTCGTCGGGCAGGCCGGCCGGCGGGGTGCGCGGGCGGGCGGCGAAGCCCTGCGGGTCGTGGATCACCCGCCAGCTGCCCCGATCGGCCGGATCGAACCCCCAGGTCGATTGCTCCGCGTCGTAGAAGAAAAAGAGGGCGCCACGCTCGGGCAGCCAGTCGGGTCCGCCGCTCCGGCGCAGGGCCGCCAGGTCGAGATGGAGCAGGAACGCCTGCGGCGCGTCCTTCCACAGCGGCCAGTCGTGGCGGGCGTCGAGATCGGGCCGGCCGCCCAGCCTGCCCACCGGCGCGCCCTGGCCGGACTGCAGGATCACGCAAGGCAGGGCCTGGGCGTCCATCTGGTCCAGGATCGAGGTCGCGGCCTCCGAGCGGCGCCCGCAGCCCAACAGGGCCAGAAGGCTCGTCAGCAACGTTCTGCGGATCATCGTCCATGCCCCCACATGACGGCGGCGACGCAGCGCCCGGCCCGACGCTCTAGCACGGAGACGCTCTAGCACGGAAAGGTTGCGCCGCCAGTCGCTCCCGACCTCGCCGAGCGCCGCAACCGCCACGATCCGATTGTCAGGTCTGGGCTTTTTCTCTATCGCGACCCATTCTCATTCGCTGGAGACCCGCCGTGCCCACCTTCGCCGCCCGCCCGGCGCTCGCCCGATGAAGGCCTCGACGCTGCGGGCCTGGTCGTGGGCGCACAAGTGGTCGAGCCTGGTCTCGACCCTGTTCCTGCTGATGCTGTGCGTCACCGGCCTGCCGCTCGTGTTCACCCACGAGATCGAGGAGGTCGCCATGCACCAGGCCTGGACGCCGGCGCATCCGAACGGGCCGAAGCTCGACCTCGACCAGGTGCTGGCCGCGGCCATGGCCCGCAAGCCGGGCGAGGTTCCCGCCTTCATGAGCTTCGACGAGGACCGGCCGGTGGTGAACGTCACCAGCGTCGCCCCCGGCAAGTCGGGCTACAGCTTCCAGCCGATCGACCAGACCAGCGGCGATCCAGCCCCGTCGGTGGCCGGCCATCCGGTGATGGAGTTCCTGCTCCAGCTGCACACCGACATGTTCCTGGGCCTGCCGGGCATGCTGTTCCTGGGGGCGATGGGGCTGCTGCTGGTGGTCGCGCTGGTCTCGGGGGTGGTGCTCTACGCGCCGTTCATGCGCCGGCTGCCGTTCGGCACGGTGCGGGCCCACAAGGCCGCGCGCACCCGCTGGCTCGACTATCACAACCTGCTGGGCGCGGTGACCCTGGCCTGGGTGCTGGTCGTGGGCGTCACCGGCGTCGTCAACACCCTGGCCACGCCGATCATCGCCTACTGGAAGGACACGGCGCTCAAGGAGCTGACCACCGCCTATGACCAGCCGGCGCCGATCGCGGCGCGCAGTTCGCTGAACGCGGCGGTCGAGCGGGCCAGGCTGGCCCTGCCGGGCAAGCAGCTGCAGTTCGTGGCCTTCCCCGGCTCGACCTATTCGACGCAGCACCACTATGCGGTGTTCTTCCACGGCGACACGCCGCTGACCGCCCACCTGACCACCCCGGCCCTGATCGACGCCCGCACCGGCCGGCTCGCCGCCGTCGCCCCGACGCCCTGGTACGTGGCGGCCCTGTCGCTGTCGCAGCCGCTGCACTTTGGCGACTACGGCGGTCTGCCGCTGAAGATCCTGTGGGCGCTGCTCGATCTGGCGACCATCGTGATCCTCGGCTCGGGCCTCTATCTGTGGCTGGTCAAGCGGGGGACGCTGAAATGAGCCGGGGCCATCTTTCGCTCTGGCAGGTGTTCCGCATCCCGCTGGCCATCGCGGCGCTCAGCCTGCTTGGCCTGGTCGTCGCCCTGCTGGGCGACGGCGCCTGGGACTGGATCGGGGCGGCGGCCCTGGGCGTCTCGGTGGCGGCGACCGTCTGGGCGCTGGTCGCGCGGCGGCGGTAGCCGAAGAGCGTCGCGCACCGTTAGGCTGGACGGATGAGAGCGTCCTTGATCGCCAGCCTTGCCGCCGTCCTGCTGCCGACGGCCGCCGCCGCGCCGTCCACGCCGCCCTACACGGTCGCGCCGGGGCTCTTCGCACAGGGCCGGCCCGACCTTGGCCTCGCGCCGGCGCCGGGGGCGCAGACCTTCACCGTCTTCGCGCCGAGCGAGGCGACCGACAAGTTCAGCAACGGGGTGGCGCTGATCGCCTTCAAGGGCCGCCTCTACGCCCAGTGGCAAAGCTCGGCCCGCGACGAGGATTCCGCCGACACCTGGGTCGCCTATGCGGTCAGCGACGACGGCGAGCGATGGAGCGCGCCCACCGTGCTGGCCCCGGCCGGAACCGGCGGGCTGATGCGCTCCAGCGGCGGCTGGTGGAGCGACGGCAAGGTGCTGGTCGCCTACGCCAATGTCTGGCCCGAGGGCTTCCAGTCGGGGGCTGGCGGCTACGCCGAATACCGCACCAGCTGCGACGGCCGGACCTGGAGCGCGCCGCGCCGGGTGACGGGCGCCGACGGCCGCCCCGTGGAAGGCGTGATCGAGCAAGACCCGCACCTGATCGACGGCCGGGTGATGACCGCCTTCCACCTGCGGCCGGGGATGATCGCCAAGCCGTTCTTCACCGACGATCCGCTGGGCGTCTCGGGCTGGAGGCAGGGGCGGATGGAGAGCCTGCCGCGCGATACCTCGCCTATCTCTCTAGGGGGCGCCGCCGCTCCGCACGAGAAGCGCCTCAGCCGCGAGATCGAGCCCAGCCTGTTCCGTCGCGCCGACGGCTGCGCGGTGATGGTGTTCCGCGACGAGAACCTCAGCTTCCGCCAGCTGGCCGCGCAGAGCTGCGACCGGGGCCAGACCTGGACCACGCCGGCCCTGACCGACATGCCCGACGCCCGCGCCAAGCAGAGCGCCGGCAACCTGCCAGACGGAACCGCCTATCTCGTCAACGCCCCCAACACCGAGCGCCCGCGCCTGCCCCTGGCGGTGACGCTCAGCCCCGACGGCCGCCTGTTCGACCGCAGCTGGCGCCTGCGCGGCCAGGCCGACCTGCAGCCGCTGCGGTTTCCGGGGACGTACAAGCGGCCGGGCTATCACTATCCCAAGAGCGTGGTCTGGATCGGCT
>NZ_QHJY01000216.1 GCF_003185805.1 Caulobacter sp. D5 | reverse complement strand
CCACCGCAGTCGGCGCCGCGGTCGGCGCGGCCGCCGGCGGCGCCACGGGCGGCCTGCTGGGCGCCCTCAAGGAGGCCGGCCACAGCGACGACGAGGCCAATGTCTATTCCGAAGGGGTGCGTCGCGGCGGCGCCCTGGTCAGCGTCAAGGCGCATGACAACGAGATCCAGGCCGTCGAACGGATCCTCGACGAGGGACGGGGCGTGGACGCGGCCACGCGCGGCGACGCCTATCGTCAGGACGGTTGGACCAGCTTCGATCCGGCCGCCACGCCGTACAGCGCCGAGCAGATCGGTCGCGAGCGCACCCTCTACGGCGAGAACCGCTCGTTCGAGGCGGCTCCGACCGACGATGTGCTGATCGATGACGACGCTGTTCGCCCCGAGGACCGCGACGTCGTCGACCCCGTCCGTCGCGACTACTGAGCCTTCACCCCGACTCTGGAAACGCCTGGAGTCGGGGTGTATTCGCTCTCTCAAAAGACGTGATCAAGCGTGATGGCGCCTTTGCTGCATTGCGGCATTCAGACTGGGCGGCGGCTTTCCGTCTCGCTCTTTCAGGACATCACCATGCCGAGCCTCGGCGACACCACCGCGATGCTGGCGCGCCTGCGCCGTACGTCCTTCCCGACCTCCGACGCGACGGGGCGCCTGAATCGCATCGACGATTTCGGCGCCAATCCCGGCCAATTGACGATGCTCGGCTATCGCCCGGAAGGGCTGGCGCCAGGCTCGCCCCTGGTCGTTGTTCTGCACGGCTGCACCCAGACCGCCGCGGCCTATGCGGAAGGCGCCGGCTGGCTCGACCTGGCCGATCGGATGGGCTTCATGGTCGTCGCGCCCCAGCAGCCGCAGGCCAACAATGCGGGCCGCTGCTTCAACTGGTTCCTGCCGGGCGACATCCGGCGCGGCGAAGGCGAGGCGGCGTCGATCGCGGCGATGGTCGCCCACGCGGTCGAGACTCATGATCTCGATCGAAGCCGCGTCTTCGTCACCGGCTTGTCGGCCGGTGGGGCGATGACTGCGGTGATGCTGGCGGTCTATCCCGACCTCTTCGCCGGCGGCGCGGTGATCGCCGGTCTGCCCTATGGCGTGGCCAGCAATGTCCAGGGCGCGATGCAGGTGATGAACCATCCGGCCGGCCGTTCGGGCGCGAACCTGGCCGCCCTGGTTCCAGTGTCTAGCGACGGCGGGTCTCGTCCGCGGCTGTCGATCTGGCACGGCGACGCCGACGGGACGGTGCAGGTCAAGAACGGTCATGACCTGGCCCAGCAATGGGCCGCCTTGAACGGCTTGCCCAGCGCGCCGCATCGGGTGGAGCCTCTGCCGCACGGAACGCGATCGATCTGGCGGTCCGCCGACGGCGAACCCTTCGTCGAGTTGAACATCGTGCGCGGTCTCGGCCACGGAACGCCGCTTTCAACCAAGCGCGCGGACGATGTCGGCAGGGCGGGACCCTTCATGCTCGAGGCCGGCATATCCTCGTCGCTGGAGATCGCCAGGTTCTGGAACATCGACGGCGGCGAACGGGTCGAGCCCGGCGCCCTGGCGATGATCCCCGCGACGCCGCAGCGTGAGGGGGCGGCGAAGCATGCCGTCGATCCGGAGCCTGTCGAGGCCTCGGGCCTGGGGCAGGGCGTCATGCACGCCATTGGCCATGTGCCCGCCGGCGTTCAAGAGGTCATAGCCAAGGCGCTGCGGGCGGCGGGTCTGTTGAAATAATTTTCACAAGTTGATGTAGCTCGTTTATTTAGTCGCGTTGGAACCAATATTTGATTTGGTTCCAACGTTCGACGAATATATATTCGCGCCAATTATTATCATATATTCTCTGTTGTCATTGAATATATGGATTGAAGCGCCATATGTCGACTGCCGGGAAGAGTATGTCTCCTCCCAAGGAATCCCACAAAATGCGCATCCAAGTCCTGGTCGCCGGCGTCTGCGCCGCGGCCTTCATTCCAGCCGTGGCGCTCGCGCAACAGACCTGCGAGCAGCGACAGAACAACCGCGTGGCCGGAACCATCGTCGGCGCCGGTGTCGGCGCGGTCGCGGGCGGAGCCGTGGCGGGCCGCGACGATCGCGGCAAGGGGGCCGTGATCGGCGGCGTCGCCGGCGCGCTGATCGGCAATCAAGTCGCCAAGGGGCAGGCGGCCAAGGGGCGGGAGGACTGCGCCCGCGCCTACGGCTTCTACGACAACCAGGGTTCCTGGCACGCCAACGCCGTCTCGCGCGGCGAGGCCTCCGGCTACTTCGACCGCAACGGCGAGTGGGTGGACGGCGCTCCGCGCGGCCACTACGGCGCCGACGGCCGCTGGATGCAGACGAGCACGGACGCAGGCGCGTCCGGCTACTATGCGAACGGTCTCTGGGTGCCGGCGTCCGCCGCCGGCTACTACGCCCAGGACGGCCGTTGGATGGAGGTGACGTCGGGTCACTACGACAGCTCCGGGCGCTGGATCGCGGGCGCCGCCACCGGCCGCTACGACGCCGATGGACGCTGGATGCCTGGCCAGGCAGCCGGGCGCCGCGCTGCCGACGGAACGTGGATCTCCGATCCGCAGCCGGGTTACTATGACAATGGACGCTGGGTGCGCGGCGAGACGGTCGGCTACTACGATGCTCGTGGAAGCTGGGTTTCGACGGACGCGCGCCGCTCGCGCGCCGATTACGTCAATGGGCAGTATCCGGATGGTCGCGGCATGCTCAGCATCGACGATCGTCAGGCGCAACTGGCCGAGCGGATCAACCGCGGCGCCAGCAGCGGCAGGCTGAGCCGGGCCGAAGCCGGCCAGGCGACCCGAACCCTGGCCGCGATCGAACGCCAGGAGCGATCCCTGCGTAATCGCCAGGGAAATCTCGGCCCCAAGGGGCGGGCGATCATCACCGCTCGTCTCGATCGACTGAGCGACAGCGTCAGCGGGGACATTCGCAACGATCGCTGAGATCGCCGCGCGCGATTGCAGTGACTTTCAGTACGCCGGGCGACCCGTTCGACGGTCGCCCGGACCCGCATCGCTTCGCCGGCTGCCTCGCGACTATGCGGTCGGGGAACATTCAGCCGGCGTATCGGAGACGATCCATGCCTTATCTCTTCGTTTTCGCCTCGGCCTGCGCCGCCCTGGCGCTTGCGCTTCCCTTCGTCTTTCGGGTTCTACCGACACCAGGCCTGGCAAGGTCGCTTCGTGTCCGCCCGCTCCGCGCCGACAGTCGAAAGGGCAAGTGAGCGACGTCACCCCGGTTTCATCCGAAGGTCCATGCCGAGCGTCGGCCCGATGCCGTCGGGGTGTTCGCCGAAAGGGTTTTGCGGACGGCGGCGATGGGCGACCGCTTCGAGCCGCGCGCGCAGATCGTCGTCGATAACGGCGGCCTGCTCCAAGCCGTCTTCGTCGTTCTGACCGTCTCGGGACAAGGTGAGAACCTCGTGCAAGGCGGCCAGGAAGGCCTCGTCCTCAGGCGTTCCTTCGAACGGCGGGTTGTCGAGGTGGCGAAGAACGACTTCCAGGGCGTCTTCGAAGGTCGGGAACATGGCGAGCCCTTTCAAAACCCCTGTCGCGAAGCGCCGCAAAGGCGCTTCATGAAAACGTGCCGGCTCGGCTATGGTTCGCGGCGCCGCTGCGGAGTTTCATTTGCTGCTTCGTGCGCTTTGGCGGGTAAATCCGGAGCTAGAACCTTGGCGTTTGCGCCGCGTTGAGAGTCCGGCGCACGCGCCGATCTTTCGCCTGGAAAGGCTTGCGTTCCGCGAGTCTTCGGGTTGCGGGTTCCAACATGCTCGACGAGGCGCGCCCCGTTCCGTTGACTATCGACGTCCTGGCCCATGCGCTGGTGGGCGCGTCGGATGCGCCCATACTGCTGCTCGATGGCGACTTCAGGATCGTTGCGGCGAGTCAGTCCTTCGCCGAGGCCTTCGACATCGACGCTGAACGCGCGGTGGGCCTGTCGGCGTTCGCCCTCGGCGCGGGTGAATGGAACGCCCCGCAGTTGCGTGATCTCCTTGACGCGGCGCTGCGCGGCGGTGTCACGGTCGAGGCTGGCGAGATGGATCTGGTCCGAGCCGGCCAGGAGGCCAGACGGCTGGTCATTCGAGTGCGGGGGCTCGACTACGGCGATCCTTCCAGCCCGTTACTGCTTCTGACCGTCTTCGATGTGACGGTTGCGCGCCTCGCGGATCGCGCCAAGGACGACTTGGTGCGCGAGAAGGGCATGCTGTTCGACGAGCTGCAGCACAGGATCGCCAATAGCCTGCAGATCATCGCCAGTATCCTGATGCAGTCGGCTCGCAAGGCGCCGTCCACCGAGATCCGCGCCCATGTCATCGACGCCCACAGCAGAGTGATGTCGGTCGCCGCCCTGCAGCGTCAACTCGTGGAGTCGGGCGCCGGGCAAGTCGAGCTCAAAGCCTATTTCGGGACCCTGTGCGACGGCGTCACCGCTTCGATGGTTTCCAACCCGGATCAGTTGAAGCTTTCCGTCGTCAGCGCCGAACAGTGGGTGGCCGCGGAGGTCGCCGTGAGCATGGGGTTGATCGTCACCGAGTTGATCATCAACGCCCTGAAGCACGCGTTTCCAGGGCGCGAAGGCGGGCATATCTGGGTGGAATACAGCACTTCAAAAGACGACTGGACGCTGTCGGTCGCCGACGATGGCGTGGGGATGCCGACGGCAAGCGGTCCCACCAGGGTCGGCCTCGGCTCGAGCATAGTCCAGGCTCTGGCCAGGCAGTTGCAGGCAAAGGTGGGACTGAATGCTTCGGGGGGCGGAACCCGCGTCGCCATAGTTCACTCGGCTGCGCCAAGCTGAAGGGGCAACTGGGCGGCGGCCGTCAATCGCCCCGCTTTGCGGCCTCATCGACGGCCCTGATCAACTGGTCGATGCTGTAGGGCTTGGCCATGAAGCGCCCGTCGTCGGGAAGCGGCGTGGTCAGACCGCGGCCCGACGTGATGACCAACTGGATGGCGGGCCAGCGCTCGTGGACGCATTCGGCCAGATCCAGGCCGTCCAGCGGGCCCGGCATGTTGACATCGGTGAACAGCACGGTCACCGCCGCGCCGGCGTCGAGGATTTCGAGCGCGGTTTTGGCGTCGTCCGCTTCGATGACCTCGAAGCCGGCGTCCTCAAGGCCCTGTCGGGCGACCATGCGAAGCACGGGTTCGTCATCAACCAGCAAAACGACAATGGGATTGGAAACGAGGGGGGATCCGGCCATGGATCACCAACCGGCGGCGATGTGCGCGGTTCCTGAGGCTCCGGCCAATAAGAAATTGATATTATTGCTGAAACTTACCCGGTGGTGTCGGGGTTACGCGCGCGACGCGGCAGCCATCTCTCCTTTGTGGCTGAAGGCTATGGACCTCTGGCGTGGAACAAACCGCGCCGTTTCGAGTTTGCTGCATGCTCAAGCTTGCTTGGCCTGATCGACCAAGCTTGCCTTGGTTCCGCATTGGGCGTCTTGGTTGTGCTGTGCTCGGGGCCGCCGGTCTGTACCGGCGCGGTTCGACGGTGTTGTGTAACGGCGGCCTTGGTCGCCCGGGAGTGGGGCGGCATGGCGCTGGTGAAGAAATCGACCTTGGCTTCGCGCGCGAAGTCGCGAGCGCCGTCCGAGAACGCCGCCGAGCCGTCAAATCCCGCCGCTGCGCGTCCACCGCTCCGAAAGGCGGCGTCTCGTCGTCAGAACGCCAGCGAGCGCATCGGGGCGGCGAGCCTGGAGCTGGGGGGCGGGCTCGCCGAGGCGTCCGGCGCGGTGGAGGAACTGCGGCGAGCCTTGACTCAGATCGCCAGCGGCGCTGAGGAGGCCGCCGGAGCGGCCCATGAGTCCCTCGCGGCGGTCACCGCCATGAGCGCCAGCTTCGGCCAGGCTCGCGAGCGGGCCGAGACGTCGCGGCAGCGCACCGAAGCGCTCCAGATCCTTCTGACGGAATCCGGCGCGGCCATCGACGCCTCGGTCAAGGCCGTCGGCTTCAACGCCCAGCGGCAGTTGGCCAGCGTGGCCGTGATCGAGGCCCTGGAGCGTCATGCGGCGCGGATCGGCGAGATCACCAAAAGCGTCGCCGATATCGCCGATCAGACCAATCTGCTGGCGCTGAACGCAGCGATCGAGGCCGCCCGCGCGGGAGATGATGGTCGCGGCTTCGCGG
>NZ_QHJY01000215.1 GCF_003185805.1 Caulobacter sp. D5 | reverse complement strand
CGTGGCGACGGGCGCCGTCACGGTGGGCGGCGGCAGCGGGGTCAGCACGGTGCCGGCCTGGTCGGCCGCGGCCAGGGCCCCGGTCTCGTCGACGCCGACGTCGAGGGCGCCGGTGGCCACGCCGTTCTTCTTGGCGCATTCGGCCAGGGTGGTCTCGCCGACGAACTGGCCGCCGACGAAGCAGCGCAGCGGACGGGCCGGGTCGTTCAGCTTGGTGTCGTCCGAACGGCCGGTCTCGACGATCAGGCCGCCGCGCGAGGCCGGCGGATCCTCGGCCGGCTTGCGATCCTTGCCGCCCATCAGCGTGAAGGCCACGGCCAGGCCCGCGATCACCGCCAGGGCCGCTCCGCCGCCCAGCAGCACGCGTCGATCTTTGAGAAGTTCCATGCCCCCTGGCTACGACGCGTCGATGACGGTTTCAAGCGTCACGGCGGCCGCGAAGGCCATGCGCGGCCTAGCTGCCGCCGGTCAGGCGGTCCAGCGCGGCCTGGTAGTTGGCGATCTGGTTGGTCAGATAGGCCGGAGCCGTGCCGCCGGTCTTGCCCGAGGTGGTGGTCGAGCCGTCGGCCTTCACGCCGTTGGCGATGTCGGCCATCTCGCGATAGGCGTTGCGGATCGCCGCCGTGGCCGACTTCAGCAGGTCGGCCGTGGTGGCCCGCGCCGTCTCGTCGGACAGGTCCAGTTCGGTCGGCAGTTTCAGCCCGTAGACCGGCCCCTTGCCGTCGGCCGAGACGGTGCGGCCGTCGTCGGTCTTGGTGTTGCGCACGATGCCCGAGGTCAGGCCCAGGGCGTTCAGCACGTTGCTGTCGCCCTTGCCCGGCAGCACCTCGACGGTCGAGGTGTTGTAGGCCGGCGTGATCTTCAGCTTGCGCATGTTGCCGTCGCTGGAGATCGACACCTTGGCGGCGTAGCCCGAGGCCCGGCGGATCTTGTCGGCCAGGGTGTCGAGCGTGTCGTCGGCGCCGATGGTGATGGTGGTCAGCGGGCCGCGCTCGCGGGTGCGGATCTGGAAGGTGTCGCCCGGCCGCGCCGAGGTCGCCGACACGATCTTGTCCGACTGGGTGTAGTTCATCGTCCCGCGCGGCAGGCCGAAGATGTCCAGCGCGCTGGAGCCCGAGGCGTCGACCGCGATCGAGGTCGGGGTGGCGTAGCCGTCCTTGCCGGTCAGGCGCTGTTCCCAGGTGGCGTCGCCGGTGGCCATGTCGATCTGGGCGACATAGCCGTCCTTGGTGCCGACGGTGGCCTGGCCCGCCAGGTCCTTGCCCGCCGCGCCCACCAGCCATACTTGGCCGTTGGAGACCGCCATGCCGGTGACCGTGTCGTCGCCCGTGCCGCCGTAATAGGCCAGGGTGTCGCCGGACGTGCTGGTGAGGTCGAGCGACACGCGCGCGACGAAGCCGTCAGAACCGCCCGAGGCGGCCGACTTGACGTTGTTGACCGTCAGCGAGCCGTTGGTCGTGTAGCCGCCGACATAGAGTTGGCCGTTGTCGATGGTCAGGCCGGCGATGTCGCCGCCCTTCAGCGTGCCGAGGTCGCGCGTCGCGCCCACGGTCATGGTCGCGGCCTTGGTGTAGGTGACCGGCTTGGTCTCGTAGACGCCGGCCGAGTTCAGCGCCGTGCGGTTCTCGGTCACCACAGACGTGGAGACGTCGAAACTGCGCAGCATCGCCTCGCTGCCTTCCTTGCTGGCGACGATGACCTTGCCGCCATCGACGACCATGCCCGAGACGGTGTCGTTCTCGGCGCTGCCGAAATGGGTGGTGAACAGGGCCTTGGGCGTGCCGGTGATGTCGGCCGCGAAGCCCGTCAGATAGTTGTCGTAGCCGCCCTGCGAGGCCGAGCCGGTGGCGCCGGGCAGGTCCGACTTGGTGCGGCCGGCCACGTAGACGACGCCGTCCTGGCCGAAGGCGACGGCCGTGGCCTCGTCTTCCAGCAGACCGCCGCGACGCACCGTCCAGCTCTCGTCGCCGTTGGCGTCGTACAGCGACACGAAGCTGTCGGTCACCGTGCCGTTGCTGTCGGAGTTGATCGGGCCGGTGGTGGCGCCGGTCAGGGTGCCGGCCACCGAGCCGGCCACGGCCACCTTGCCATCGCTCGACACGGCGATCGAATAGCCGGTGGCGGTGTCGGCCGCGCCCAGGCTGCGGGCGTAGAGCAGCTTGCCGGCCGAGTCGTACTTCAGCAGGGCGACGTCCTGGTCGCCCTTGATGGTCTGGCTCTCGACGCTCTTTTCGACGTCGGCCAGCACGTATATCGAACCGTCGGGGCCGGTGACGGTCTTGTGGACCTTGGCGACCGTGCCTTCCAGCGTGTCGGAGAACACCTTGGTCCCGGCCGTGGTGGTCGTGCCGGCGCCGTACTTGGTCAGGGTGTTCTCGATGACCGCGTCGTCGGTGTCGGTGTCGTCGTCCGGGTCGGGGTCGCCGGCCTCGGTGGTGATGTAGACGGCCGGCTTGGGCGCCGAGGCCGTGAAGTTCAGCTTCTCGATCGAGTCGCCGCGGATGCGCAGGGCGAAGTCGTCGCCGGTGGCCGGCAGCTTCACCGTCTGGCCGTTGACCGTGGTGGTGCGGGCCACGCCGGCGGTGCGCTCGACGGCGAAGGTGGTGTTGTAGCCGGCGGCCGAAAGCTTGTCGTTGAAGAAGCTGACCACGTTGGCCATGGTCCGCGGCTTGGAGCCCATCTCGGACAGGTCCATCTTCAGCGTCGTGGTCTCGCCGAACTTGGTGACCGCCATGTCGAAACTGACGTCGCCCTTGAACTGCGGGACCTCGTCATCGACCTGGCCGCTGTAGAGCGTGCTGGTGACGTAGCCGTAGACGTTCTTGGGGATGCCGACCGTCGACTTGTCGGTGGTCATGGCCGCGCCGGTGGTCAGGCGCATGTTCTCGCCGTTCAGGTTCTGAACGTAGTTGGTCAGCTCCGTCAGGCCCTTGGTCATCGCCGTCTGCAGGCGCTTGATCTCGCTGTCGGAGACGTTCTTCTCGCTGGACCGGCTGGCGATGGCCGTCAGGGTGTTGAGGGCCTGATAGGCGGTGAACAGCTTCTTGTAGTCGCCGGAAATGCCGGGCGAAGCCGCCTCGGCGGCGCCCTCGTCGATGAACTTGCGGCCGTTCAGCGCCGACTTCACCAGGTCGCTGGCCTCGGTGGTCACCGTGGTCCAGGGCGCGGCGGGAATGGCTTTCTTGCTGGACGACGACGAGGTCGTCCCCGTGGTCGTCGTCGTGGACGCAGTCGAGCCCGTCAGGCCGACCTTGGCCTGATAGTAGCTCAGCAGCGAACTGGTGTCGAAAGTGATCACAACAGCTTCCACGGAAGGCGCAATGCGCCACACAGCGGCAATCTACGGTTATGAACGCTGACGTTTCGTTAAGACGTGTAAATGGAAGCCGACCGCCCGGAGAGATTTAGGCCGCGATCAGGTGGGCGTCGCTGAGCGAGCGCCGGGCCTCTTCGCGCAGGCCCGCCCATTCCTCGGCCAGTATGCCCAGCAGCACCACGTCGCGCGGCTCGCCGTTCTTCAGCACGTGGCCGCGCAGATAGCCCTCGCGGCGGAAACCCGAGGCGGACTGGGCCTTAAGGGCCGCGTCGTTGTCGGCCATGACCTCGGCGAACACCTTGTGCAGGCCAAGCTCGCCGAAGGCGCGGTCGCGGCCCAGAACCTGGGCCGCCCGCCCTACCCCGCGCCGGCGGGCGTCGGCGGCGCCGACGAACCAGTTCCAGCTGGCCCGGCGGTGATGCGACAAAAGGCCCGTCAGGGTCAGCAGGCCGGCCGGCGCGCCGGCGCGCACGATCATCCAGCCGCGCATGTTGGGATTGGTGCTGAGAGATTCGAACCAGGCCGCATGCGCCTCCCGGCTGGGGAAGGCGGCGTCCGACATCCAGCGATCGACCTCGGGCTCGGCGCGCCACTGAAACAGCACCGCCTCGTCTTCGTCCTTCAAGTCCCGCAGTTCGATCATGCCGAGCGAATCCCCTTGCGCCGCGACGCACAGAGTAACCACGCAAAAAACGCCGGCCTAGGGAAAGACCGGCGTTTGTTGTGACAATTCCGTAGCGGCAGCCTCAGCCGCCGCTGCCGAACAGCGACAGGATGATCTGCGGGGCGCTGTTGGCGATCGACAGGGCCTGGGCGCCGAGCTGCTGCTTGACCTGCAGGGCCTGCAGGCGGGCGCTTTCCTTGGCCATGTCGGCGTCGACGAGGTTGCCCACCCCGGTCTCCAGCACGTCGGACAGCTTGGAGACGAAGGTGTTGTGGGCGTCGATCTGCTTGGCTTGCGAGCCGATCGAGCCGACGGCCTGGTTGACCGAGGCGATGGTCGAGTCCAGGCGGGTCAGCACGGCCGTGGCCTGGGTCAGGCTGGCGATGCTGTCGCCGGCGACCAGGCTGTTGTTGGGGCTGCCCAGCGACAGGGTCTGCAGGTTCAGCGAGATGACGGTCTGGGCGTCGGCGTCGGCCAGGAAGGTGATGGAGGCGGTCTGGCTGCCGTCGAGGATGTTGGCGCCGTCGAAGGTGGCGCTGTCGACCACCTGGGTCAGGTTGCTCAGCAGGCCCTGGAAGTCGGCGTCGAGGGCCTTGCGGGCCGAGGTCGACAGCGAGCTGTCCTTGGCGGCGACCACCTTCTCGCGCATCTGGTTGAGCAGGTCGGAGACCGACTCCCCGGCCGTCAGGGCGACGTCGGCGATCGAGGTGGCGCGGTCGAGGCTCATCTTGACCGAGGACAGGGCCGAGCGGTCGGCCTGCTGGTCCTGAGCGATCGACCAGACCGCCGCGTTGTCCTTGGCGCTCGAGATCGCAAGGCCGGTGTTGATGCGGGTCTGGACGCCCGACATCTCTTCGTTGGTCTTGTTCAGATTCTGCAGGGCGATCAGCGCAGGCTGATTGGTGTTCACGCTCAGCGTCATCACGATCTCCGAACGGCGTTCTCGCCGACTTACGAGGGAGCTCGGTACGCGATTCGGCGGCCGAGCAGGATCGACCGTGAACTTGCCGTTGCGGCGGTAAGAATATGGTTAACGCGCGTAAACCATAACACGCCTGCGACGTCGCGCCGCAAGCGTTGGCCGGAAATCCTTACGCGATAAGGCCTTAGGTCAGGCCGTCATAGATCTTGCCGGGGCCGTAGGACGCGGCGTCCTTGAACCTCAGCACGTCTTCGCGCGGATATTGCTTAAGGGTTTCGCCGGTGCGCCGGTCGACCGTCTTGTAGACGTAGACCCCGCTGTCGATGTCTTCCTCGATCACCAGACGCAGATCGCCGGGCTGAGGGCCGTTGTCGGCCTTCTGTTCGGCGGCGGTCGATGCGCCCTTGCGGGCCTCGGCCTTGCGGGCGTCGGAAACGACATCGCCGTCCGAGGACGAGCCTGGGACGGTGGGCGAAACGATCGGGTTTTGCGCGGACAACTCTTGAACCTGAGCCGTCAGCGCGGCTTTGCTTTCCATCTCTCCTATCGCCGCCGGTCAGGACGGCGCCTCTGCTATCCCCTCCCCGGCCTAGGCCGAAGGAAAGGCGGGGACGGTCCGCGAGGACCGCCCCCTGCTCGTTCCTTATCGGAACAGGCTCAGGACCGTGCCGGTCGACTGGTTGGCGATAGAGAGCGCCTGGATGCCCAGCTGCTGCTTGGTTTGCAGGGCTTGGAGCTTGGCGCTTTCCTTGGCCAGGTCGGCGTCGACCAGGTTGCCCACG
>NZ_QHJY01000214.1 GCF_003185805.1 Caulobacter sp. D5 | reverse complement strand
GAGAGACCCCTCACCCGACCTCCCTCCGGGAGGCCACCCTCTCCCGCAAGGGGAGAGGGGACGGGAAAAACCTGGGTCCCCGCTTTCGCGGGGATTTTACGGGGGAAAGGGCGGTTACGCGGCGCTAAATGCTCCCCAGAGGGGGAGGATCTGGGGATCTACCCCACCATGTCCTCGCGGATCGTCTTCCGCGCCGCCCAGAACAGGGCGAAGGCGACCAGGCCGAACATCGTCGAGACGATCAGCGCCCAGCGCACGCCCTGGGCCTCGCCCAGGCCGACCGGGCCGGCCAGGATGTCGCTGAGCGCGCCGACGGCGACGGGGCCCAGGCCCAGGCCGATCAGGTTGATCACGAACAGCAGCACGGCCGAGGCCGTGGCCCGCATGGCCGGCGGCACGATGCTCTGGGTGGTCGCATAGACCGGCCCGTACCACAGCGTGCCCAGCAGCATCGGCACGGCCAGGATCAGGATCGCCGCGCCCACGGCGTTCAGGCTGACCACGGCGATGTAGAACGGCAGGGTGGCGAGCGAGGCGATGGCCGGCACGGTGACATAGGCCCGCACGTCCTTGGCCCCCAGGCGGTCGGCCAGCTGTCCGCCCAGCCAGGCGCCGATGACGCCGGCCGTGCCGCCGATCAGGCCGAGCGACAGCCCGAGAAACCCCGCCGACTTCAGGCCGAACTGGGCGGCCAGGGCGGCGATGTCGGCGCCGTGGACGCGGAAGAAGTACGAGGCGATGAACGGCGCCTGGCCGTAGCCGACGAAGGCCTTCACCGAGGCGGCGAAGGCCACCAGCCAGAAGGTCTTCTTGGCCATCAGCACCGCCAGGGCCGCGCCGAAGCCGATCGGCTGGGCGGCGCGGGCGGCCAGGTCCTGGGCCAGGCGTTTGCGGGGCTCGACCAGGGTGAAGGCCGCGATCAGGGCGAAGACCACGCCGGGCGCGCCGGCGATCATGAAGGCCACGCGCCAGCCGTAGGCGTCGGCGACCAGCCCGCCCATGGCCATGCCGGCCAGGGTGCCCAGCGGCGTGCCGATCGAATAGAAGGCGATGGCGCTGGCCCGCTTTTCCTTGGGAACGTAGTCGGTGATCAGCGAGTGGGCCGGCGGGGTGCAGCCGGCCTCGCCGACGCCCACCCCGATGCGGGCGGCGATCAGCTGCCAGACGTTCTGGGCCAGGCCGCACAGCAGGGTGAAGGCGCTCCAGGCCAGGATCGAGACGGCGATGATCCGCGGCCGGTTCCGGCGCTCGGCCAGCCGCGCGATCGGAATGCCCAGCACGGTGTAGAAGATCGCGAAGGCCAGGCCCGTCATCATGCCCAGCTGCCAGTCGGCCAGGCCCAGGTCGCGCTTGATCGGCTCGGCCAGGATGTTGACCACCTGCCGGTCGAGGAAGTTCAGCGTGTAGATGATCAGCAGCACCCAGAGGGCGTAGCGGCGATAGCCGCTCGACACGGGCGCGATCACCGGTGACGGGGTCGCCGTCTCCGCCATGGGCGTTCCTCCTCGAACAGTTGTTCTAATCGTTGTTGCGACTGTAGACGCGGGGTAAGCGAGAACACCAGTCTGCATCGCTCAGGAGACCGTCCATGGAACTCGTCATCGGCACCAAGAAGTGGTCGACCTGGTCGCTGCGCCCCTGGCTGGTGCTCAAGCGCGCCGGCGTCTCGTTCAAGGAGACGGTGATCCCGCTGCGCCAGGCCGAGGTCACCGACGCCGAGATCGCCAAGCACTCGCCCAGCAAGCTGATCCCGGTGCTCAAGGACGGCGACCTGACGGTCTGGGACTCGCTGGCGATCTGCGAATACCTGGCCGAGAAGTATCCCGAGGCGAAGCTGTGGCCGGCCGATCCGGAACTGCGCGCCCTGGCCCGCGCCGCGGCGGCCGAGATGCATTCGGGCTTCACCTCGCTGCGCGGCGAGTGCCCGATGGACCTGGGCGTCATCAAGCACGCCGATCTCTCCGAGGCCACCCAGAAGGACGTGCGCAAGATCGTCGAACGCTGGAACCAGCTTCTGAAGCGCTCGGGCGGGCCGTTCCTGCTGGGCGAGTGGTCGATCGCCGACGCCTTCTACACCCCGGTCGCCACCCGCTTCCGCACCTATGGCGTCCACCTGTCGGACTACGGCGACGCCGGGGCGGCGGGAACCTATTGCGAGCGCCTGCTGGAGACGCCGGAGTTCCTGGCCTGGGAAGCCGAGGCCTAACCCTCCGGGAACATGTGCAGGTAGGGCCCGGCCTCCGCCAGCGTCCGCGCGTAGGAGGGACGGGCCTTCAGCCGTTGCAGATAGGCCGCCGCGTTGGGCCGGTCGGGCGACAGCGGCGTGATCTTGTCGGCATAGAACAGGGCCGGGGCGGCGGCGCAGTCGGCCAGGCTGAAGGTCTCGCCGGCGGCCCAGGTTCGGCCGGCCATCTCGCGCTCGACGATGTCGAGGCCGCGGGCCAGGTCGGCGCGGGCCGCGGCCAGGCCATGCGGGTCCTTGGCGTCGGCCGGCCGGATGCGGTCGGCCACCACCTTCTGCATCGGCACGTGCACCGACAGGTCGAAGAACCGGTCCTTGGCGCGCACGTCCAGGGCGGCGTCGGGATCCTCGGGGATCAGGCGCGCGGCGACCGGATGATGGATCTGCAGATATTCGATCAGGATCGAGCTTTCGGGCACGACCCGGCCGCGCCCGGCGTCCTCCAGCACCGGCATCCGCGCCATCGGCCACAGCGCCCGGAACGCCGCCGCCGAGGTGGGGTCGCCGAAGTTCACCAGACGCTGCTCGAAGGGCAGGCCGAACTCGTACAGGGCGATCAGCGCCTTGTGGCAGAACGACGAGAGCGGGTGGGCGTGCAGGATCAGCGCCATGCGATGGTTTCCTCCGTTGCCGGCATTGGCGCCGAAACGAAGGGCGGCGTCTACAGCCCGAACGCCTTCAGCAGCCGATCCGCCGCCGCCGAGGCGGGGAGGTCGCCGGCGCGGACGGCGGCTTCGGTCTCGCCGACCAGGGCCGCCACGGCCGGGGCGGCGCGGAAGGCCTCGGCCAGGCGGTCGTTGACCATGGCCCACATCCAGCGGCCGTCCTGGTCGGCGCGGCGGGAGGCGCGGGCGGCGTTGGCGCTCATCACCTCGCGATGGCGCTCGACCTGGCCCCACAGCAGGTCGAGGCCCGCCCCGGTCAGGCCCGAGACGGTCAGCACCGGCGGCGTCCAGTCCGGGTGGGCCGGCGTCAGGATGTGCAGGGCGTTGCGATAGTCGCGGGCCGAGCGCTCGGCCTTGGCCGGATCGGCGTCGGCCTTGTTGATGACCAGCAGGTCGGCCAGCTCGATCAGGCCCTTCTTGATGCCCTGCAGCTCGTCGCCGCCGCCCGGGATCAGCAGGGCCACGAAGATGTCGACCATGTCGGCGACGACGGTCTCGGACTGGCCCACGCCCACGGTCTCGACGATCACCACGTCGAAGCCGGCGGCCTCGCACAGCAGCATGGCCTCTCGGGTCTTGCGCGCGACGCCCCCGAGCGCGCCGCCGGACGGGGAGGGGCGGATGAAGGCGTACGGATCGACGCTCAGCCGCTCCATCCGCGTCTTGTCGCCCAGGATCGAGCCGCCGTGCCGGCCGGACGAGGGATCGACCGCCAGCACCGCCACGCGATGGCCGGCTGCGGTCAGGGCGCAGCCCAGGCTTTCGATGGTGGTCGACTTGCCCGCGCCGGGCACGCCGGTGATCCCGACCCGCTGAGCCTTGCCGGTGCGCGGCATCAGGCGTTGCAGCAGGTCGCGGGCGGCGGCCTGGTGGTCGGCGCGGCGGCTCTCGACCAGGGTGATGGCGCGGGCCAGGGCCGCGCGCTCGCCGGCGACGAGGCGGGCGGCCAGATCGGCGATGTCGAGAACGGGCGGGCTCACCCCTCCGGACTTAGAGGACGACGGCGGTGCCGGAAACCGAAACCATCATCATCTGCCCGTTGGGGCCGACGGTGTTGTAGTCGAGATCGACCGCCAGGATAGCGTTGGCGCCGACCTTCTGGGCTTCCTTGACCAGGCCCTTGAGGGCGTCCTCGCGGGCGCGTTCCAGCACCCGCTCGTAGGAACTAGAGCGGCCGCCGATGAAGTCGCGGATCGAGGCCAAGAGGTCGAGCACCACGTTGGCCCCCAGGATCGCCTGGGAATAGACCGCGCCCTTGTACTCCTGGACCGGACGGCCCTCGATGAACGGGGTGGTCGAGATCAGCATCGGCGGCGGTCCTTCGGTCGATGGCGCATAGTTAAGCATAAATGGCGAGCGCCGCGAGGGGCTCCCCGATCGCGTGCAGTTCGTGGAGCGAAGTTTCGCCTCTGGCGGGAAACCGGCTTCCGGGAAGCCTGGCCTTGAGGCAGATTGCCCCCGCTTACGCTGGGGGGCTGGCCGTTGTTCTTCGCCAAATCGCATCTCGACCTGCACAATATCCGGGGCAGCGTCGAACGCACGGTCAAGCTTTCCGACAACATCGTCGGCGTCGGGCCGGTCGGCATCGGCCTGGACGGCATTCTCGCCTGGTTCGGCGGGGCGGGCTCGCTCTACTCGCTGGGCGCGGGCGGGGTGCTGCTGTTCGACGGCGTGCGGGCCCGGGCCGCGCCCATGGTGCTGATCCAGATGACCGCCGTGCTGCTGATCGACGCCCTGCTGCCGCTGGGCCCGCCGGGCCTGGGCGCGGTGGCCGACACCCTGTTCACCGGACAGAAGTGGGCCGGCGGCATGCTGATCAAGCACATGGACGACACCATCTATTTCGAGGGCTCGCGCAAGGACGCGCAGGGCACGGCCGAATATCGCGACCTGCTGGAGCGCATCCGCTCGGGCAAGGAAAAGCGCCGGGTGGTGTTCCTGGGCTGACAACCAAGCTTGCGTCGAGGCGTTGAAACGACATGACCGACGAAGCCGCCCTGCATGGCGAAGTGATTGATGAAGGCCCCGCCGGCCACCGGCGCCGGGCGCACAAGGCCTGGCGCAACGCCGAGACCATCAAGCGGTTGTCCGACCGGCTGATTGGCCTCGGTCCCGTCGGCATCGGTCTCGACGGCGTGCTGGCCTGGGTGCCGGGCGCTGGCCTGGCCTACGGCCTGGGGGCCGGGGCGCTGCTGATGTTCCACGCCGTGCAGGCCAAGGCGGGCGCGGCGACCATGGCGCGGATGCTGGCCTATCTGGCCGCCGACAACCTGTCGGACACCGTGCCGGTGCTGGGCTGGGCGGTCGACACCCTGTTCCCCGGCCACCTGATGGCCGCCAAGGCTTTGCAGAAGGACATCGAGTCCCGCCACGGCCCGCCCGACGACGTCGATGTGAAACGGCGCAAGAAGGTGAAGGCCAAGGCCGGCAAGCGCTGAGCGCTCAGTCGTCGAGCGGCAGGTCGGCGACCTTGATCTCCAGGTGCGGAAACGCTTTTGGCGCGACCGATCCTCGCGCTCCGATCTCCTGCACCGCCCGATAGCCGCCCGCCGACGGTTCGCGGTGCACGACGATCTGGCGGCCAGGCACATCGACCACCCAGTATTCGCGGATGCCGCTCTGGGCGTAGAGCTCGGCCTTGCGGCCCAGGTCGAACGCCTGGCTGGAAACCGACACCTCGATCGCCAGCACGATGTCGGCGCCGCGTACGTCGCGGTCGTGCAGGCGGCTGGGGAAGATCGCGAGATCGGGCTCGGGCGCGGTCAGGTCGTCGAGGCGGGCCGGAGCGTCCGAATTGACCTCCCACTGTCCCTCGGCGAGGCGGCGGGTGAAGAACTGCGTCAGCCACCGGCGGCAGCGGACGTGAGGCACGCTTTCCGGCGACACCGTGATCAGTTCCCCCTCGATCAGCTCCACGTGCGCGTCTTCCGCCAGGATGCCGGCCTCGACCATGCGCAGCACGTCGTCATACGTGAAGCGGTAGGGCGTGACGGTCTCTGCGGGGCGGCCCGGAGCGTTCATGGGGGGAGGATAGCACGGGCGTTACTTTCAGTAACGCTGAGGGCTCAGCGGATCGGCTTCAGGTCGGCGAGGCACAGGCTCAGCTGCGGCAGGACCAGCGAGGTCACCGTGTCGCGCGCCGAGTGGCGGACGACGTCGCGATAGACGCCGCCGCTGAGGGTTCGGTGCACGACGATCTCGGCGCTGTTGACGTCGACGACCCAATAGTCGCGCACGCCGTGCTCGGCATAGACCTCGGCTTTCACCGACAGGTCCTTGGCGACCGTGCTCTGGGCGATCTCGATGACGAGACCGACGTTGCGTCCGTCGACGGTGTTTAGCGCCAGTTGGGCGTCGTAGGCGTAGAGGTCGGGGTCGGGCGCGTAGGTTGGCGACAGCCGAAGCGTCGAGTCGACGATCACCTGGATCGCCTGTCCAGCCTGGGCGAGGAGCGCCTTGGCGATCTGCATTTTCGCGCGGGTGTGCTCCGCGCCCTCCGAAGCCATCTCGACCAGCCCCCCGTCGATCAGCTCCACCCTGGCGTCGGCGTCGAGGATGCCGGCGTCCTGCATGCGCAGGACGTCTTCCAGCGTAAACCGGTGCGGTTCGGAGGTTTCGAGCGCGCGGGCCAGGGCGTTCATGGGTCCAGCCTAACACGACATGCGGGAAATTTCCCGCATAGCGGCGCGTCCGTGCGGGTGGTTACCCGCAGAAACCGGGAAATCTCCCGGGACAACCTCCAACTACGCCGCCTCGCCCTGGGTGTAGCCGAGCTGCTTGTTCAGCTTGTCGAGCAGTTCGATCACCGCCTCGGCGATCACCGTGCCGGGCGGGAAGATCGCCGCGGCGCCGGCGTCGCGCAGGGCCTGGAAGTCCTGGGGCGGGATCACGCCGCCGACCACCATCATGATGTCGGCGCGGCCCTGCTTGCCCAGTTCCGCCTTCAGTTCCGGCGCCAGGGTCAGGTGGCCCGCCGCCAGCGAACTGGCGCCGACGATGTGGACGTCGTTCTCCACCGCCTGGCGCGCGGCCTCGGCCGGGGTCTGGAACAGCGGGCCGATGTCGACGTCGAAGCCGAGGTCGGCGAAGGCGGTGGCGATCACCTTCTGGCCGCGGTCGTGGCCGTCCTGGCCCATCTTGGCGACCAGGATGCGGGGGCGACGGCCGTCGGCCTGGGCGAAGGCCTCGACCATGGCCTTGGCGCGGGCGGTGGTGGGGTCGGCGCCGGCTTCCTTCATGTAGACCCCCTGGATCGACTTGATCTCGGCCCGGTGGCGGCCGAACACCCGCTCCAGGGCGTCGCTGATCTCGCCCACGGTGGCCTTGGCGCGGGCGGCGTCGACGGCCAGGGCCAGCAGGTTGCCGCTTCCCCGCGCGCCGTCCTCCAGCGCCTTCAGCGCGGCCTCCGTCGCCGCCGGATCGCGCTCGGCCTTCAGCCGGGCCAGCTTTTCGAGCTGCTGGTTGCGCACCGAGCTGTTGTCGACCTTCAGCATCGGGATGACGTCGGCCACCTCGGGCTTGTAGCGATTGACGCCCACCACGCTCTGGCGATTGGAGTCGATGCGGGCCTGGGTCTTGGCGGCGGCTTCCTCGATGCGCAGCTTGGGGATGCCCTGCTCGATGGCCTTGGCCATGCCGCCGGCGGCCTCGACCTCCTCGATATGGGCCAGGGCCTTGACCGCCAGGTCGTGGGTCAGGCGCTCGACATAGAAGCTGCCGCCCCACGGGTCGGCGACGCGGGTCGTGCCGCTTTCCATCTGCAGGAAGAGCTGGGTGTTGCGGGCGATGCGGGCCGAAAAATCGGTCGGCAGGGCCAGGGCTTCGTCCAGGGCGTTGGTGTGCAGGCTCTGGGTCTGGCCGTTGACGGCGGCCATGGCCTCCACGCAGGTGCGCGAGACGTTGTTGAACACGTCCTGCGCGGCCAGCGACCATCCCGAGGTCTGGCTGTGGGTGCGCAGGGAGAGCGAGCGGTCGTCCTTGGGCTCGAACTCGCGCTTCATCAGCCGGGCCCACAGCAGGCGGGCAGCGCGCATCTTGGCCACTTCCATGAAGTAGGTCATGCCGATGGCCCAGAAGAAGCTCAGGCGTGGCGCGAAGGCGTCGATGCTCATGCCGGCCGCGACGCCGGCCCGGGCGTACTCGATGCCGTCGGCCAGGGTGTAGGCCAGCTCCAGGTCGGCCGAGGCCCCGGCCTCCTGCATGTGGTAGCCGCTGATCGAGATCGAGTTGAACTTGGGCATGTTCGCCGAGGTGAAGGCGAAGATGTCCGAGATGATCCGCATCGAGGGCGCGGGCGGATAGATGTAGGTGTTCCGCACCATGAACTCTTTGAGGATGTCGTTCTGGATCGTGCCCGACAGCTTGTCGGGCGTGACGCCCTGCTCCTCGGCGGCGACGATGTAGAGCGCCAGGATCGGCAGCACCGCGCCGTTCATGGTCATCGACACGCTCATCTTGTCGAGCGGGATTCCGGAAAAGAGGGTGCGCATGTCGAGGATCGAGTCGATGGCCACGCCCGCCATGCCGACGTCGCCCTTCACCCGCTCGTGGTCGCTGTCATAGCCGCGGTGGGTGGCCAGGTCGAAGGCCACCGACAGGCCCATCTGACCGGCCGCCAGGTTGCGGCGATAGAAGGCGTTCGAATCCTCGGCCGTGGAGAAGCCGGCGTACTGGCGGATCGTCCACGGGTTGGTGACGTACATGGTCGGGTATGGGCCGCGCACGAACGGCGCGACGCCGGGACGACCGTCGGTGAAGTCCAGCCCCGCCGCGTCCTGCGCGGTGAAGGCGGGCGCGACGTCGACGCCCTCGGGCGTGCTCCAGGCCTTGCCGGCTTGCGGCGCGGCGGCGGGCTCGGGCGCCTCGAAGGCGACGTCGGCGAAGTTGGGGAACTTGCTCATGGCTCAGGCTCCCTCGAAGGCGGCGGCGAAGCGGATAGGGACCAGCGCCGGGCAGCGGCTGTCAGGGCCGGGCAGACGCGGATCGGGGCCGTCGACGGCGAAGGCGGCCGGATCGGGCGTCTCGACCTCCGGCGTCTTGTCGTCGGCGTTGGGGAAGATGGTGACGCCCAGGATCTTGCGGCTGTTGTCGGCGAAGGACGCTTCCTGGCCCTCGCGGGTCTTGGCGACGATGTCGGCGATCAGGCCGCTTTCCAGGGCCTTGATGATCCCGCCGTCGGCCTCGATGGCCTGGAAGCCGCCCCAAGCGGCGCGGGCCAGCTGATCGGTCAGGGTGTCGAGGTACCAGGCGCCGCCGGCCGGGTCGGCGACGCGGCCCAGGTGGCTCTCTTCCATCAAAACGAGCTGGGTGTTGCGGGCCTGGCGGCGGGCGAAGGCGGTCGGCAGGCCGACGGCGTCGGTGAAGTTTCCGAGCACCACAGTATCGGCCCCGCCCACCGCGGCCGCGAAGCCGGCGGCGGTCAGGCGCAGCAGGTTGGTCCAGGCGTCGGCCTTGGCCAGCATCCGCTGCGACGAGCGAGCCTCGATGCGGGCCGGAACCTCAACGCCGCAGGCCTTGGTGAGTTGGCCCCAGAGGGCGCGGACGGCCCGTACCTTGGCCACGCCGGTGAAGTATTCGCCGTCCAGGCTGACGCCCAGCACGATGCGCGACCAGGCCTCGTCCATGGAGAGGCCCGAACGGACCAGGGCCTTGGCGTAGGCGACGGCGGCGGCGGCCATCACGGCCAGTTCCTCGGCGTTGGAGCCGCCGGCCTCGTGCACGGCGCGGCCCGTGGCCAGGAACAGGCTGGCCGTCGCATAGGTCTCGGCCAGGCGCGCGCCGACCGTGGCGGCGCTGAAGACGTGGCTCTCGATCGGGCCGGGGCTGACGCCGGCCTGCATCCAGGCGGTCAGCGGATCCATGTGGAAGGCCAGCGGCGCGTTGGGCGCGGCCTTGGCCAGGGCGCCCAGCCAGTCGGCGGCCTTGGGCCCGAGGAACCCGGCGTCCAGAGCCACGGGGGCCAGATCCAGCAGCACGCCGTCCAGCACGCGGGCCAGGTCGTCGCGCGAGCCGACGGCGACGCCGGCCTCGCCGGTCGGATCCAGCGCCAGCAGCACCGAGGCCGCGCCGTTCTCCAGGTCCTTGAGGATCTCGCCGCCGGCGCGCCTGGGATCGGGGTGGGCGATGCGGGTGCGCAGGTCCCAGGGGCGATCGACGTCGCGCGGGCGCAGGTCGCGGGCCACGGTCACGGCGTCTTCGGCGGTGTAGAGCGGGCGGATGGTGATCCCGTCCGGGGTGGCGCGCGTCAGGGTCTCGTCGAAATCGGCCCCCTTCAGGGTCTTCTCGACCAGTTTCAGCCACCTGGCTTGCGCCAGATTCTCGTCGGGCGGACCGAAGTCGGCGGCCAAAAGAGCGGGGGCCTCGCTCACGACGGGTTTCTCCTGCGGTGCGGCAATTTCTGGTTTTGACGCCCAGTTGCGCGCCTGCCGTCACGGAGGTCAAGCGCTTGCAAGTCCCATGAACGAGCGTTTAAGCTAACGCTGTTAACATGCGCGGCGCGTGACGTCGCGGAACGAGGAGACCCCCGTCCCATGGCTCTGCCGCCCATTCTGCGTGACCGTCTGCGCCTGCCGGTGATCGCCTCGCCGCTGTTCATCATCAGCAATCCGGATCTCGTGATCGCCGAGTGCAAGGCCGGCATCGTCGGTTCGTTCCCGTCGCTGAACGCCCGCCCGCTGTCGCAGCTGGACGAGTGGCTGGCCCGTATCACCGAGGAGCTGGCCGCCTGGGACAAGGCCCATCCGGACATGCCCTCGGCCCCGTTCGCCGTGAACCAGATCGTCCACAAGACCAACAACCGGCTCGAGCAGGACATCGAGCTGTGCGTGAAATACAAGGTGCCGGTGGTGATCACCTCGCTGGGCGCGCGCGAGGACCTGAACCAGGCGATCCACTCGTACGGCGGCATCACTCTGCACGACGTCATCAACGACCGCTTCGCCCGCAAGGCCATCGAAAAGGGGGCCGACGGCCTGATTCCGGTGGCGGCCGGGGCCGGCGGCCACGCCGGCGCGATCTCGCCCTTCGCCCTGGTGCAGGAGATCCGCACCTGGTTCGACGGCCCGGTGGCCCTGTCGGGCGCCATCGCCAGCGGCCGCTCGATCCTGTCGGCCCAGGCCATGGGCGCGGACCTGGCCTATATCGGCTCGGCCTTCATCGCGACCGAAGAGGCCAACGCGCCCGAGGCCTACAAGCGGACCATCACCGAGGCCAACGCCAGCGACATCGTCTATTCGAACCTCTTCACCGGCGTGCACGGCAACTATCTGCGCCAGTCGATCGTCGCCGCGGGCCTGGATCCGGACAACCTGCCGGAAAGCGATCCGTCGAAGATGAGCTTCGGCTCGGGCGGCAATCAGGACGCCAAGGCCTGGCGCGACATCTGGGGCTCGGGCCAGGGCATCGGCGCCATCAAGGAAGTGCTCCCGGTCGCCGAACGCATCGCCAAGCTGGCGGAGGAATATGAGGACGCGAAGGCCGAACTGGCGGCCAAGACCGCGCTCACGGCCGGCAACCGCCTGGCTTTCGCCGCCGAGTAGGACGGGGATCCAGCCGGGGACGAAGGCGACTTTGTCCCCGGCGACTCCGGCCGGGCGATCCTAGGCGGGTTCGAAACCCGCCAGGAGCGCCCCATGTCCGACGCCGCCACGCCCCGTCTTTCGCTGCCCTACGTGGCCGCGGGGCAAGCCCAGAAGCACGTCACCGTCAACGAGGGCCTCGCCCGCCTGGACGGCCTCGTCCAGCCCTGCGTCGTCAGCCGCACGGTGACGGCCCAGCCGGCCGCGCCCGCCGACGGCGCTCTGTGGATCCGCCCCGCCGCCGCGACCGGCGCCGACTGGGCGGTCGCCCCCGCCAACAGCCTGATGCGGTTCGAGGCCGGCGCCTGGGAGGCGATCGCGCCGGCCGCCGGCTTCACCGCCTGGATCGCCGACGAGGGCCAGATGGCCGTCTTCACCGGCTCGGCCTGGGTCGCGCTGTCGTCCACCTTCACCAGCCTGACCGCCGCACGCTCGCCGTTCGGCGCCGACGTTCGCGTCGAGATCCGCGAGGTCGAGACGACCCTCAGCGGCGCCTCGGTGACCACGGCCGCCGTGATCCCGGCCCGCTCGATCGTGCTGGGCGTCGCCACCCGCACCAGCGCGGCGGTTACCGGCGTGACCTCCTACAGCTGCGGTGTCGCCGGCGAGGCGGGCAAGTTCGGCAATTCGCTGGGCGTGGCCCTGAACGCCAGCAACATCGGCGTGGTCGGGCCGAGCGCCTTCTATGCCGACACGCCCGTGGTGCTCACCGCGGCCGGCGGCAGCTTCGTCGGCGGCAAGGTGCGGGTGTCGATCCAACTTCTGCGGTTTGAGGCGCCGGGGGCGGTGTAGAAAATCCCTCTCTCTGAGAGAGAGGG
>NZ_QHJY01000213.1 GCF_003185805.1 Caulobacter sp. D5 | reverse complement strand
GGTGACCGCCAGAGCGCCGCCGCCTGCGTTTCTCTTTCCAAATCAACAATGTCAAAGACCTGGGCCGGAGCCCTAGACCGCCTCGGAAGTCCCGGGAGCGGCCCCCGCCGGTGCGTTGCGCTGCGGCGGAGGCGGCTATCTAGACTACCCTACGGAGATGTCAAACAGGTTTTTCACGTAACGTTGGTTTAAATGCATTCTGCCTCGGGAACATCGCTCCCCAGGCCTTCACGAACCCGGCGCGGGCGCACCCGAAACCCAGGAACGGCCCCTAGAACATCGCCCGCCCGCTGAAGCTCAGCTTGTAGGCCTTCTGATGCCTCGTGGCCTCCACCCCGCCCTTCACGGCGAAATAGGACAGCGCCGAGCCCGCCTTGACCCCGAAGTCGAGCGTCAGCGCGCCCTGGCGGTTGTCGATCGAGCTGATCGTGAAGCTGGAGCCGCCGCCGGTGAAGGCCGCCACCGTCTCGCCGATGTCGCCCGCCACGGTCTGGCGATAGCCGACCCGCACCTCCGGCTCGAACCACACCCCGTCGGCGTTCTCGTAGCGCTTGCCGTAGGCCACGCCGAGATTGGCCGACAGGTTGCTGAACGAGCGCGCCTGGATGACCTGGTCGAAGCCGTCGCCGCCGCCGTACTGCTCCTGCTTGCTCTCATAGAGATAGGTGTAGTCCATCCGCGCCTCGGGCCGCAGATAGGCCTTGCCGAAGTCCTGGCGGTAGGCGACGCCGCCGAAGGCGTAGCCGGTCAGGCCGTACCAGGCCGACCGGTTCTTGACGTAGACGTCGGCGTCGCCGTCCTCGTCCACGTCTTCCGAGATGAACACCCGCCGGCCCTTGAAGCGGCCGCCGCCCCCCCCGCCGCCGAGATTGAACCGCCAGCCGCCGACCGAACGGCGCCAGTAGACGCCGGTCTGGCCGAACATGCCGCTGTTCTGCTCGCCGACCTTGGCGGCGGTGTCCTTGGACTGCAGGTTGACCAGCGACAGGGTGACGCCCAGCGCTCCGCCCGCGTCGCCCATGGCCTCGTAGCCGGCCACGAAGCCCACCGCATAGGTGTCCGAGCCCAGGGTGTCGCCGTCGTCGATCCGCACCAGGGCGTTGACCTCCTGCACCCAGACGCTGTCGGGACCATAGCGGTCGCCGGCGTCGGGCCGGTCGGCCGTGGCCTCGCCGATCTGCTGGTTGATCGAGGTCAGAGCGCGGAACGCCCCCACCCCGGTGTCGGGCAGCATCTGGTTGTAGAGATTGTAGAATCCGTCGCGCGTGTACTGCACGAGGAAGGCGTCGGCGATGGTCGAGTCCGCCCCCAGGGCGCCGAACACCGCGTCATAGGCCGAGGCCTGGCCGCTGCTCATCCCCGCCTCGGCGGCGGTGCGGCGGCGCACGTCCAGATAGACGCTGTTGTCTTCGGCATAGGCGCTGGCGACATAGAGATAGGGCGCCTGCGAGACGCTGCTGGCCAGGGTTCCCGCCGTCAGGGTGTCGGCGGTGAGCACCGTATAGGTGGTCGGCTCGGTCAGCAGGCTGGTCAGGCGCACGCCGATCGTCGCGCCGCTGGCGATGGTCGCCGTGCCCACCGTGAACGAGGTGTTCTCCCCGGTCGTCGGGTTGGCGGTGATGTAGAGCTCGGACTCCGAGCCCAGGTTCAGGCTCTTGACCGCGATGGTGTCGGTGTTGGTCACCGTCAGGCGGCCGTCGCCGATGGTCAGCGAGCCCAGGCCGTCAGGGTCGATCAGGTCGCCATAGGCCGTTGCCCCGCCGTCGATGTTGAGGACGTCGTCGCCCTCGCCGAACGACATCGCCCCGATCAGGTAGCCGGCGTAGATGTTGAGGGTGTCGTCGCCCGAACCGAACAGCACGTCGCCATAGATGTAGGGCGTGATCGTCGTGGCCGTGCTCGTCGTCAGGGTCACCGAGGTGGTGCCGGCCACCGAGCCGCTGTTCGAGGTCGCGGCCGTCTGGGTCAGGGTCACGCCGGTGGTGTTGGCCGTCAGGTCGAAGGCGATGGCCGAGCCGGTGGCCGTGGTCGTCACCGTGTCGCCCGCCGTGGTCACGGTCGGGGCCACCACCGCGGCGTAGATGTGGCCGCTGTTGGTGATCGAGGTCAGGGTCCCCGACTCGTCGAGCACCGCCACCGCATCGCCGCTCTCGCCGGTGCGGGTCACAGCGATGGTGCCGGTGTTGTTGAGGCTGCTGAGCGTGGCGCCGGAATCGACGACCAGGCCGTAGGCGGTCGCCGTCGTGCCGGACTCCGCATAGGAATAGGAGCTGGCGCTGATCGAGCCGCGATTGAACAGCGTGGCGACGTCGGCCCCGGACTTCAGGTGGATCGCCGTCGAATCGGCCTCGTAGGACGACGAGGTGATCGAGCCGTCCAGGCGAATGCCGCCGGTCAGGGTGGTGGTGTAGCCGGCGTCGCCGCCGATCTGCAGGGCCGTGGACGTCACCCCGTCATAGACGCCCGCCGCCGAGATCGAGCCCTTGATGATCAGGGCGTAGGCGTCGGCGTCCGTACCGACCGCCCCGATGGTGACGTCCTGGGTGTCCGAACCGATCAGCAGGGCCGGCGCCTCGCCCTGCACCGAGATCGAGCCCGTGCCGGTCGAGGAATAGCTGGTGGTCACCGTGGTGGTCGTGGTGCCGTCGACGGTGATGGTGCTGTCCGAGCCGGTCAGGATGATGCCGCCGGCCACGTCGGACGAGACCACGACGGCCGAGCCGCCCTGCAGCAGGTTGTCGGCGTAGGAGGTGATCTTGGCCAGGGTCGAGGTCGCGCTGGCGCGGCTGGTGTAGCGATAGCCGGTGGCGTTGACGCTGCCTTCGATCGACAGCGTGCCCGAGACCGCGGAATCCACCGACAGGCCCACCGAGTTCTCGCCCTGCACGCTGATCGAACCCGACTGGGTGACATTGCCCGTCACCCCGCCCGAGATCTTGATGCCGGTGCTGTCGTCGCCGACGATCGAGATCGAGCCGCTGTTGATCAGGTTCCCGATCAGCGGGGATTCCAGCAGGATCCCGTAGGAGTCGTTGCCCTCGATGGTGATCGTGCCGCTGTTGGTGACGTCGCCGGTGAAGGCGTCGGTTCCCTTCAGATAGATGCCGTACCGGCCAGAGCCCTCGGCGAAGGCGCCGTGGACGATGCTGGAGGTGGTCGTGGCCGAATAGTCCTCGGTCAGCGAGATCGTGCCGTCGTTGGTCACCGTGCCGGTGTTGCCGCCCAGCACGAGGATGCCGATGGAGTCGGAGACGTCCTCCGAGCTCAGCGTGCCGTTGTTGGTGACGGTGTTGCTGCTGTCGAGCGTGACGATCGCGCCCGAGGTCGACAGGGTGATGGCGCCGGCGGTCGTGATCTTGACGTCGTCGGCCGTGCCGTCGCTCGCCGTCGAGGTGGCGACGGGCGTCGTTCGGGAGTCGCTGGTGATCGTCTTCTCGGCGTGCGCCACGGGGCCGATCGCAAGCAGTGGCGCGGTCGCCACGGTCGCGATCAAGGTCAGTCTCTTCATGACGCGTCTCCTGTATGAGCGCGTCGATAGGGACCGTGTGCAGCGAGACGATGGCCCCGGATTTGCGGCGAAGCTACGAGAACCGCGTTCTCTGCAAGGATCGGCCGATCCTTGCAAGACTTGGTCATGAGCACGCCATCTCGAGGGGTTTTCTTGCAGTGCTCGCGCCCCCGGAGCCCCCTCCCCCACTCCCGCCGGCGGCGCCCCAGTCCGCAAGCTGGCGACGATGGAGAGCGTTTGATGTCGACCCGACTGGCCCTGAAGTGCGAGGCCTGCGGCGGCCCCGCCGTGCTGACCCTCAAGCAGGACGTGCTCGACCTGCTCAGCAGCAAGGTCTCCGTGAACAAGCCCTGCCCGGCCTGCGGCGGCGCCCTCAGCTCGCCCGGCGGCTACTACCGCAAGAACGCCGAGGGCGTGCTGGTCCGCCTGGCCGGCTACAGCCCGCCGTCCGCCGCGATCAACTGAAACGGCCGGAAAGCGCCGCGACCACCGTTCCGACCCGCTTCTTGACTTCCTGCGAGGGAAACCGCGACAAGTGACACAACTGTAAATTGCCTATGGGCGCTCGGGCGCCTATGCCTAGGCGGTCAGCTTCGGAGTATTCGAGAATGATCCGCCCCGCCGCCGTGTCCGCCTTCGCGGCCCTGGCCGTCGCCACCACCGCCCTGACCCCGATTTCGGCCGCCCAGGCCGCCCAGGCCGCCTCGCCCGCCGAGCCGGCCGCCGCGACTTCGGCGTCGAAGGCGAACATCGCCGTGCCGCCGATCGTCTATCGCGAGCGCACCCTGGCCAACGGCCTGAAGGTCTACGCCTCGCGCGACGTGACCACGCCCAACGTCACGGTCCAGGTCTGGTACGGCGTCGGCAGCAAGGACGATCCGATCGGCCGCTCGGGCTTCGCGCACCTCTTCGAACACCTGATGTTCAAGTCGACGCGCAACATGCCCAACGAGATGCTCGACCGCCTGACCGAGGACGTGGGCGGCTTCAACAACGCCTCCACCGCCGACGACTTCACCAACTATTTCGAAGTCGTGCCGGCCAACCACCTGCAGCGCCTGCTGTGGGCCGAGGCCGACCGCCTGGGCTCGCTGGTCATCGACGAGGCGGTGTTCAAGTCCGAGCGCGACGTGGTCAAGGAAGAGCTGCGCCAGCGCGTGCTGGCCAATCCCTACGGCCGCTTCCTCACCAACATCCCGCGCGCCTCGTATTCGGTGCACCCCTACCAGCGCCCGGGCATCGGCTCGATCGAGGAGCTGGACGCGGCCACGGTCGACGACGTGCGCGCTTTCCACGCCGCCTACTACCGGCCCGACAACGCCGCCCTGATCGTGGTCGGCAATTTCGACGACGCGCAGCTGGACGCCTGGATCGACCAGTATTTCGGCCCGCTGAAGACCCCGGCCGCGCCGATCAAGGCGGTCACCGCGGTCGAGCCGCCGCGCGTGGGTCCCAGGACCGTCCCCACCTCCGGCCCCAATGTGCCGCTGCCGGCGGTGGCGATCACCTGGCGGGCCCCGCCGGCCGTCGATCCGGACGTGCCGGCCCTGGCCGTGCTCGACGCCATCCTGTC
>NZ_QHJY01000212.1 GCF_003185805.1 Caulobacter sp. D5 | reverse complement strand
CGTCGCCGCGCGGCCGCGCCCAGCACCGCGCCGGCCATCATGGCGATCTCGCAGCCGCCGAACTGCGACAGCACGGCGAAGGCGTCGGTCGCGTCGCTGCGGGCGGCGGCGCGGGCGATGGCGACGGTCTTCTTGGCGAAGCCTGCCTCGTCGTGACCGGTGCCCTGGCCGACGCAGGCCTCCAGCGGGGCCGGCGCCAGGCGATGCATGACCAGGGCCGCGGCCGAGCTGTTGCCGATGCCCATCTCGCCGATGGCCAGCACGTCCGCCTCTTCCAGGGCGCGGCCGGCGATCTCGATCCCGCGCGTCAGGGCCAGGGCCGTCTCGTCCGGTGTCAGGGCGGCCTCGCGGGCGGCGTTGCGGGCGCCCAGGCGCACCTTGGCGTCGATCAGGTCGGGATGGGAGGGCAGCTCGTTGGCGACGCCGGCGTCCACCACCTTCACCGTCACGCCCGTGGCCTTGGCGAAGGCGTTGACGCTGGAGCGGCCGCTCAGGAACAGGCCGACCATCGCCACGGTGACGCTGGGCGGATAGCTGGAGACGCCTTCCTCGGTGAGCCCATGGTCGCCGGCGAACACCAGCAGGGCCGTACGGGCGGCGCGGGGCGAGAGGCCGCCCTCGATCAGGCCCAGCTGGACGGCCAGATCCTCGATCCGGTCCAGCGACCCCGGCGGCTTGGCCTTGCCGTCGAGCTTGGCGCGCAATTCGGCTTCCAGGGCGCGGTCGACGGCGGGGATGACGGGGGGCGTGAAGGTCATTGCACAAGTCTCCAGCCGGCCGCGCAGGCCAGGGCGACCAGCAGCCACAGCAGGGCGCAGGACCGGCGGTAGATCCGCAGGCCCCGGCGAAGGTCGGTCAGGTCCGGCGCGCGGCCGTCGCCGAAACTCGGGCGCTCCGTCGTCTCGCCGTCATAGCGGGCCGCGCCGCCCAGCTTGACGCCCAGCGCCCCGGCCATGGCGGCTTCCGGCCAGCCGGCGTTGGGCGAGGCGTGCTTGCGGGCGTCGCGCCGCATGACGTCCCAGCCCTTCCAGCCGGCGCCGAGGCAGATCAGCAGGCCGGCCAGCCTCGCCGGGACGAAGTTCACGACGTCGTCGGTCCGGGCCGCCGCCCAGCCGAACGCGCGCCAGCGCGGCTCCATGTGGCCGATCTGGCTGTCGGCGGTGTTCACCGCCTTGTAGGCGAACAGGCCTGGCAGGCCGAACAGGGTCAGCCAGGAGGCGGGCGCGACCACGCCGTCGTTGAAGCTCTCGGCCAGGCTCTCCAGCGCCGCCGCCGTGATCCCGTGCAGGTCCAGCTCCTCGACGTCGCGACCGACGATCTGGCCGACCGCGAGGCGGGCGGCGGGCAGGTCGCCGGCCTCCAGCGGGTCGAGCACGGCCATCACGTGCTGGTGCAGGCTGCGTTGGGCCAGGCCCAGGGTGGCCAGCAGCGCCACCGCCAGGGTCGCCAGCAGGCCGCTGTCGAACATCGACTCCAGCGCGCCGCCGATCAGCACCGCGCCGAGAATCAGCAGCGCCACGGTGACGACGCCCAGCTCCCGCCGCCGAAGTTCCGAGGTCTCCGGCCGGTTCCAGCGCCGCTCCAGGGCGTCGATGGCCTTGCCCACCCAGGTGACCGGATGAGGGATGGCCGCGTGCAGGCTCGCCGGATAGCCGACCAGGGCCTCGATCACGAGGGCCAGCGGAGGGGCGAGCAGCAGCGGTTCAGCCATGGCGTCCGACCAGTTCGATCAGCGGGCCGGTCTGGCCCTCCACCACCCTTGCCGTGACTCCGTAGGCCCTGGCCAGGACATCCGGGGTCAGGGCCTCGCGCGGCGGGCCGTCGGCGATCAGCTTGCCGTCCACCAGCACCAGCACCCGGTCGGCCAGGCGCGCGGCCACGGCCAGATCGTGAAGGGTCATGACCACGCCCTGGCCGTCCTTGGCGGCGAAGTCGCGCATCAGGTCCACGGCGTCCAGCTGGTGGCCGGGATCCAGCCCCGCCAGCGGCTCGTCGGCCAGCAGCCACGACGGCTCGCCGGCCAGCACCCTGGCGAACAGGGCCCGGCCGCGCTCGCCGCCCGACAGGCTCTTGACCTCGCGCAGGGCCAGGTCTTCGAGGTGGGTCTGCTTCAGGGCCTTGGCCACGGCCAGGTGGTCGGCTTCGGAGAGACCGCGCGCGCCGCTGTGCGGCGTGCGGCCAAGGCCCACCAGGGTCTCGACATCGACGGCCCAGGCCACCTCCGGCGTCTGCGGCAGGAAGCCGATGCGGCGGGCCCGCTCGCGATGCGCCAGCGAGGCAAGCGGCGCGCCGCCCAGGATCACGCTACCGGCGTCCGGTTTGCGCAGACCGGCCAGGCAGGCCAGCAGGGTGGACTTGCCCGCGCCGTTGGGGCCGACGACGGCGGTCACCTCGCCGGGGCGGAACTGCGCGCTGACGCCCGGCAGCACAGGGCGGCCGCCCAGGGCGACGGTAAGGTTCTCGGCGGAAAGCGTGGCTGCGGTCATGCAAGCCTCCGGCGCATGGTGATCAGGAGAGCCAGGAAGAACGGCCCGCCGACAGCGGCTGTGGCCACGCCCAGCCGCATCTCGGCCGCCGACGGGGTCAGGCGCACCATGATGTCGGCCGCCAGCACCAGGGCCGAGCCGGCCAGGGCCGACGGCACGAGCAGCGCCCCCGGCCGGTGTCCGACCAGCGGTCGCACCAGGTGCGGGGCGATCAGGCCGACGAAGCCGATCAGGCCGGTCACCGCCACGCTCGCCCCGGAAGCCACGCCGACGCCGACGGCCAGCAGCACCCGCACGGCCGACAGGTTGACGCCCAGGGCCGCCGCGCCGGTCTCGCCCAGGGTCAGGGCGTCCAGCGAGCGCGGCAGGGTCAGCAGCACGGCCAGGCCCGCCACGATCAGCGGCACGGCCAGGCGCACCTCGTCGACGCTGCGGTCGGCCAGGGAGCCCAGCAGCCAGCTGATGATCTCCTGCGCGGCCCAAGGGTTCGGCGCCAGCGACAGGGCCAGCGCCACGCCAGCGCTGGCTACGGTGTTGAGGATCACGCCGGCCAGCAGGAAGGTCACCGTGCCGCCGGTGGTGCCGGCCAGGGCCAGCATCAAAGCAACGCCGATCGCCGCGCCCAGCACCGCGCAGGCCGGCAGCAGCCAGGTCGCGGTGAAGGCCAGGCCCAGATAGAGGCTCATCACCGCCCCCAGCGCCGCCATCGACGACACGCCCAGCACGCCCGGATCGGCCAGCGGATTGCGGGTGTAGCCCTGCATGGCCGCGCCCGACATGCCCAGGGCCGCGCCGATGGCCACGGCCAGCACGGTGCGCGGCAGGCGCAGTTCGAAGATGATCGCCCAGCGCGGGTCGGACCGGTCGACCCAGGCGCTCCACGGCGCCCAGACGCGGCCGCTCATCAGCGACAGCCCGAAGAGGACCGCCACGGCCAGCAGCAGGCCGGCGATCAGCAGCCAGGTTCGGCGATTATGGCTCATGCTCGGGCCTTCAGGGCGTTGCGGCGGGCGGCCGCCAGGGTCGCGGCGGTGTGGATCAGGGTCGGGCCGCCGCAATAGAGCAGCCGCTCGGGGAAGGTCTCGCGGGTCATGCGGTGGCTCACCTTGGCCAGGGCGGGGTGGTTGAGCATCCGCTCGGCCCAGGTCGGGGCGTCGGGGCGGGCCTGTCCGGCCAGCAGCACCTGCGGCGGATCGGCCAGCAGCCGCTCCAGCGAGACGTTGCCCCATTTCTTCAGGCCGTAGCGGCTGGCGACGTTCTTGAAGCCCGTGCGGGTCAGCATCTCGTCGACCAGCGTGCCTTCGCCGGCCGCGAAGCCGTTGGGCTGGAAGACCAGCGCTTCCAGCGGCCTGGATCCCGGCGGCGGGGCGGCGGCGGCCAGGGCCTGGTCGATGCGGGCGATCAGAGCTTCACCTCGCTCGGGGTGACCGGCGGCGGCGGCGATGCGGCGGATGTCTTCCTGGTTCTCGGCCCAGCTGTTGGGCACCTTGAAGAGCTCGGCCCGCACGCCCAGCCGCTTCAGCGCCGCGCGGGTGGCGGGCGAGGAATGGGCCGCGCTCAGCACCACGTCGGGGCGCAGGGCGATCACCTCCTCGGCGCTTTCGTAGGTCATCGGATAGGACTTGGCCCGCTGCGCGATGCTCGATTGCTGCGGATCGCGGGCGTAGTGGCTGAGCGCCGCGATCTGGTCGCGATCGGCGACCTCGACCAGCACGCCGTCCAGGCAGGGATTGAGCGACACGAGGCGCGGCTTCTTCGGCGCGGCGGCGCCCAGCCCCACGACCAGACCGGCGCCCAGGGCCATGCGGCGGCTGAGCGTCGTCAAAACTCCACCCCGCGCTGGGCCTTGAAACCCTGCTCGAACGGATGCTTGACCAGGGTCATCTCGGTGACCAGGTCGGCGATCTCCAGGAGCTGCGGCTTGGCGTTGCGGCCGGTCAGGCAGACGTGCTTGTCGTTCGGGCGGGCCTTCAGCACTTCCACCACCTCGTCGATGTCGAGATAGTCGTAGCGCAGGGCGATGTTGATCTCGTCCAGCAGCACGAAGTCGAGCGTCGGATCGGCGATCATCGCCTTGCTCTCCTCCCAGGCGGCCTTGGCCGCGGCGACGTCGCGCTCGCGGTCCTGGGTGTCCCAGGTGAAGCCCTCGCCCATGACGCGGTAGCGCACCTGGTCGGGAAAGCGGCTGAAGAACAGACGCTCGCCGGTCTTCCACTTGCCCTTGATGAACTGCACCACGCCCACCTGCATGCCCCAGCCCAGCGAGCGGGCGACCATGCCGAAGCCGGCCGAGGACTTGCCCTTGCCGTCGCCGGTGTGCACCAGCAGCAGACCCTTCTCCAGGGTCTTGGTTTTCATCAGCTCTTCGCGCTCGGCCTTGAGGGCGCGCATGGCCTCGGCGTGCTGCTCGTTGGCGTTGTCGCTCATCGCGGGGTCTCCCATCACGGGGTCTTCAAGGCGGCGGCCAGGCGCGCCCAGTCGGCGTCGAATCCGGGCAGGCCGAAGCGTAGCAGGCTCGGGTCGTGATCGAAGGGCCGCGTGAGGATCCCGGCGCGCGCCAGGGCCTCGAAGCGGACGGAGGCGTCGGCCGCGCGGGCCAGGCGGAACAGGCTGGTCCCCCCGACCACCTCGAAACCGGCGCCCACCAGCAGGGCGTCCAGCCGCGCGGCGGCGTCGGCCAGACTGGCGCGCGTCGCGTTCGCCCAGGCGCCGTCGGGATAGGCCGCCAGGCCAGCGGCCAGGGCGGGGGCGGAGAGGGGCCATTCGCCCAGCGTCTCGCGCAGACGGCGGGAGAGGGCGGGCCGGGCGATCACGAAACCCAGGCGCAGGCCGGCCAGGCCGTAGAACTTGCCGAACGAGCGCAGCACGATCAGCCGCTCATGGTCCGGCGCGCCGGCGAACGGGGCGACCGACAGCGACGGCTCGCACTCGACGAAGGCCTCGTCGACCACCGCGCCGCGCTGGCCCAGGGCCAGCACCGCCTCGGGCGCCAGGCTGCGGCCGTCGGGATTGTTGGGGTTCACCACCACGCAGAGGTCGGCCTCGTCCGGGTCGGCCACGACCTCGGACCCGACGCGCCGCCAGGCGAGCGGGTGGCTGGAATAGGTGGGGACCGGCAGGCTGACCCGGCCTCGGGGCAGGATCTTGGGCAGCAGGCGGATCGCCGTCTCGCTGCCGGGCACGGCGACGACCCGGGCGGGATCGTCCACACCGAAGGTCTGGGCGGCCACGGCCTCCAGCCGCGCCAGGTCGGCCGGATCGGGCAGGCGGCCCCAGTCCTCGAAGGCCTGGGGCGGAACCGGATAGGGGCGGGGATTGATCCCCGTCGACAGGTCCAGCCACGGCGCGGGCGCATCCGGAAAACGCGCCCGCGCCGCCGCCAGGCGGCCGCCGTGTCCGGAAAGGGACGACGGCGAGCCGCTCATCAGAACTTCGCCCGCAGGCCGACGAAGGCGCCGCGGCCCAGCGAGCCGTAGCGGTAGATGGTCTCATAGTCCTCGTCGAACAGGTTCTCGACGCGGCCATAGACCTCGAAGCCGTCCTTCACGGGGTAGGAGGCCCGCAGGTCGACCAGGGTGTAGCCTTTCAGCACGCGGGTGTTGGTCGCGTTGTCGAAGCTGTCGCCGACGTACTGGACGCTGACGCCGGTCTTCAGGCGGTTGGCCCAGGCATAGTCGGCCTCGACCGTGGCGGTCTCGTCGGCGCGGCGCGCCAGGCGCTTGCCGTAGGTCGAGCCGGCCGAACGGTTCTGCGCCTTCATGTCCGTGTAGTTGGCGCCGAAGGTCAGGCGGTCGGTGGCCTTGAAGCTGGCTTCCAGCTCGACGCCGTCGGTCTTGGTCTTGGCGATGTTGGCGTAGAGGTAGGTCAGGGAGTCGAAGTCGACCTGGTTGGTCACGTCGCGGGTGAACCAGGTCAGCGCGCCGCGCAGGCGGCCGTCCAGCAGGCTGTGTTCGACGCCGACGTCCCAGCTCTCGGCTTCTTCCGGCTTCAGAGTCGTCAGCCCGTAGGGGCTGTAGAGCTGATACAGCGACGGGGCCTTGAAGCCTTCGCCGTAGTTGATCCGGAACACCGTCGCGCCGGCGTTGGGGGTGTAGGCCGCGCCGGCCTGCACCGTGGTGGCGTCGCCGAAGGCCGAGTGGTCGTCGCGGCGCAGGCCGCCGGTCAGGGTCAGGCCCGCGACCGGCTTGGCCTGCAGTTGCAGGTAGGCGCTGTCGAGATTGGCCGCGTGACGGTCGGGCGTCGGGTTGGGATCGTAGGTCGACGGCGAGGCGGTGCGGAACCACGAACGTTCGCTCTCGACGCCGAACACCGCGCGCAGGGTCTCGCTGATCTTCCAGGTGCCCTGGTACTCGAGCCGGGCGTTGGTGCCCTTGGCGTCGAAGGTCTTGGGAACGCTCGAGTCCGGATCGAAGTTGTCACGATCGGTCTGGGTGTAGGCCAGGGCGACCCGGCTCTCCAGGGCGCCGTCGAAGCCCGACATGCGCACGCCGCTGTAGGTCAGGATTTCCTTGGTCTTGGCGTACTCGTTGGTGTCGGCGAAGCTGTAGGCCGGGGCCGGGAAGCCGTCCACGTCGGCCTTGGAGTCGGCGTAATAGGCGCGCAGGTCCAGGGTCGCCCAGTCGGTCAGCTTCAGGTCGACGCGGCCCGACAGGCCGTAGTTGCGATAGCCGTCCTTTTCCTTGCCGCCATAGGCCTTGTCGAAGGCCGAGACGCCGCCGGTGGTGTAGTAGCCGCCGGCCAACCGCCAGCCGCCCCAGTCGCCGCCGGCGCCCACGCCGACGCGGCCATAGGCGGTGTCGCGTGAACCGCCTTCGACCGTGACGTCGGTGGCCAGGTCGCCGGTCGGGGTCTTGGTCAGCATGTTGATCACGCCGCCGATGGCCTGGCTGCCCCACAGGGTCGACTGCGGGCCGCGCAGCACCTCGATGCGGCTGACGTCGCCGGCCAGCAGGTTGGCGAAGTTGTAGCCGCCGCCGGTCGAGGACGGGTCGTTCAGCTTGACGCCGTCGATCAGAACGACGGTCTGGTCGGTTTCGGCGCCGCGGATGCGCAGCTGGGTGGTGGTGCCGACGCCGCCGTTGCGGGTGACGGTGACGCCGGGCGTGCGGGCCAGCACGTCCGAGATGATCACCGCCTGGGCGCTTTCCAGCTTGGCGGCGTCGATCACCGTGGTGGCGACCGCGGTCTCAGACTGCTTTTCGGGCGCGCGGCTGGCGGTGACGATCACTTCGTCGACCGCCGAGGCGGTATCGGCGAGAGCATAGGCCGGCAGGGCCAGGGCGGGAACTGCGGCCGCGAGGGCCAGCAGGGAAACAGGGCGCATGTCATTCCTCCGTGCGCGACAAGAAGGAGCGTGTTCTCGCGAACACGCCCGGACCGAAGCGTCGCCATGCGGGAAGACCCGATCGTACGGCGCACCCCGGCCGGACGAAGGACGACTGCGACAGGCAGGTCTCCTGGCTCGCGGGTCATCGTTGCTGCGCGTCGCCTTCCCAGCTCTCTTCCGAGGAACAGACCCAGTGGCGTGTGACGCGCGAACTCGCCGCTTACAGTTGCGGGGGCAGCCCGGGTTTCACACCCGAGTTCCCTTTTCATCCTCTTTGGGAGGAACCTGTCGCGCCGGCTGGACTATAGGGTGCGCCGCACACCGTCAATCTGGAGTTCCCCATTGTCACTGACCCTGGTCCTAGGCGGCGCGCGCTCGGGTAAGAGCGCCTTCGCGCAACGGGCGGCCGAGGCGAAGGCCGCCGTGGTCGGCGCCGCGCCGGTGATGATCGTCACCGCCCAGGCCTTCGACGCCGAGATGGAGGAGCGCATCGCCCGCCACCAGGCCGATCGCGGCCAGGCCTGGACCACCCTGGAGGCGCCCTTCGATCTCGTTTCCGCCTTGCGCGGCCTGCCGCCGGGCGGCGTGGCGGTGGTCGACTGCCTGACCCTTTGGTTGACCAATCTCATGCTGGCGGAAAAAGATTTCTCGACCGAAGCGGCAGCGCTGGTCGCCGCGGCGTCGGCCTTCGACGGCGAACTCTGGCTGGTCTCCAACGAGGTCGGCTGGGGCGTCGTGCCCGACAACGCCTTGGCCCGCAGGTTCCGCGACGAGGCCGGCCGGCTGCATCAGGCCCTGGCTGCGGCCGCCGACGCCGTCGAACTGGTCGTCGCCGGACTAAGCCTGCGGATGAAGTGATTCCCGGCGCTCTCGCTCAGCTTGCTCAACTTTCGGCGATGCGACGATTGCGCACGCAGACACCGGGGGCGCAGGCATGGTTAAGACCTATTTACACATTCGAATTCACTTAATTCGACGGGCGGGCTGCCATGCGACGGATCCTCATCGCCGAAGACGACATGCTGCTTGGCGGCGTCTATGAGGTCCTGCTGGAAGAGGCGGGGTTCGAGGTGCTGTGGAGCCGTGACGGCCAGGAAGCGCTGGAAGCCTTCGACGCCTTCGCGCCTGATCTGCTGATCACCGACAACGCCATGCCGCGCATGACCGGCGCCGAACTGATCCGTTCGCTCGAAGGGCGGGGAACGCCGGTGCTGATGGTCTCGGCCAGCGATCCGCAGGTGCTGAAGGTCGAGCCCGACCTGTGGCTCGAGAAGCCGGTGACGCCGGCGCGCCTGCTGTCGGCTGTGCGCGCCATGGAGCGCGCGGGCGTTCAGGCCGCGGCCTGAAGTCCCACCGCCACGGCTGTCGCGAACAGTCCCAGGCCCAGACCCCAGACGACGCAGAAGGCCAGGGTTGGGTGGCGCTGCCACCAGCGCGGCTGGGGAACCCCCGTGATGGTCTTGTCGGTCATGCGGTCGCCTCGCGTGGTCGTCGATAGACCAACGCGAGACGCCCCGCCTTTAGTTCCCTCTAGCCGCCGAAGCCGCGCGAGCCGCCGCCGAAGCCGCCGCGCGAGATGACGCTGCTGCGGCTCTGCACGCGGGTCGGCGCCTCGTAGCGCGACGGCGCGTCGAAGCTGTCGGTGCGCACCCGGCTGCGGCCGGTCAGGTAGTCGCGCGACACCGGATAGCCCGAGCCGCTGTAGTAGGTGCCGTCGCGGTCGCGGTACATCGGCGCGCCGCGATAACCGCGGTTGCCCATGTTCTCCAGCGCCTGGCCGATGATGAAGCCGGTCAGCAGCGGGGTGAAGAAGCTGCCGCCGCCGTTGGCCTGGCTGCGCGGCACGCACTGGTCGACGCCGTAGCGCTCCTCGCAGCTCTGCTGGTCGGAGAACTTGGGCGCGTTCTCGGCGCTGGCCTTCTGGGCCTCGTCATAGGCCGTCTGGCACTGGTCGGCCGTGAAGTCGCCCGAGGCCTTGCACTCGTCGAGATTGGCGAAGCTGGAGGCGTCGACCTTCTTGCCCGAGACGGCCGCGGGGGGATCGCCCCACTGGGTGGCCGAGCCGGGATCGTCGCACGCGACCAGGGTGAAGGCCGAGCCGGCCATCAGGCCCGTCAGCGCGACGGCGCTGGAGCGCTTGCGGCGGCGGGACGGGACGGGGGAGTGGGCGTTCATGTCCGGCCTCACGAGGTCATGCAGGCGGCGTTCAGCAGGCCGACGGCCAGCGAGATCGAAGCCAGATAGACGCCGGCGGCGACCTCGGCCTTCTCGATCCGGTCGATCAGGTCCTTGAGCACCGTGAACCGCACCAGGGTGAAGGCGGCGATCTGGATGACGGCGGCCAGGGTGGCCCAGGCGGCGAACTCCAGCAGGCTGACGGTGTGGCTGAGCGCGGAAGCCAGCGGCAGCACGTAGCCGACCACGGCGCCGCCAAGGGCGATGGCCGCGGCGACGTTGCCCTCGCGGATCAGCTTGGCCTCGTTGTAGGGCGTCACCGCCTGGTAGACGATCTTGAAGATCACCGTGAACACGCCGGCGGCGACGAAGGCCACCAGGAAGGCCAGGGCGCTTTCGCCGAAGGCTTGGACGTCGAACATCTCTAGTTTCCCCTATGGACCGTGGTTCAGGCGCGGAATTCGCCGACTTCGAGCGGCACGCCGATCATGGTTTCGAACGAGACCTCGCGGTCCTCGGTCTCCATCTCGATGGCCAGCAGCAGTTCGCGGCCCTCGCCCGGCAGGTCGCGGGCGAACAGCATGCAGGTCTGGAAGATCCGCCGGTCGGGAATCCCGTCCCGGTCGTCGTGCAGGTCTTCCCAGAAGGTCACGGGCTCCTGGCTCTCGGCTTCCTCGCCGAACCAGAAGCGGTGGTACTCGGGCAGGCCGGCGGGCGTGAAGGTGCGGGCGCGCAGGCGTTTGCCCCAGGCGTCGCGATCGGCCCGGCTGCCCGGATAGGCGCTGTCCCAGGGGACGAACAGGGTGACGTCGGTCAGGCGCTGACCCTCGCGGTCGTCGGAGACCGCCTGAAACATCACGTGGTCGTCGGTGTAGAACCGGTGCACGAAGCCGCCGTCCTTCAGGTCCACCAGGCCCTGGGCGGTGATTTCCAGCGTGTCGTGGTCGAGCGGGAATTTGCTGTCGGCGCCGAAGCGCTTCCAGGCCAGAGGGTCCAGCCAGACGGTCCGCCCCAGCGTCACGTTGCGGATGGCGGGCAGGGCCGACTCGGGAGCGGGCTCCTTGCGGCCGAATAAGCGACTGAACATGGCTGGTCCCTGAAAGAACGCTCCCTCATGTACGGCGCCAGCCTGCGCTGTAAAAGGGGCCATGCTCGCTCTCGACGACTGGCCTTCGGTCTCCCATCTTGTATGAAACGGCCAAGATGGCCCGTGAAGAGGATGACGACCCGATGAGTCAGACGCCCTGGACTGTCCGCTCCCTGAAGGCGGCCCTGGACGAAGCGCCCGGCGTGGGCGCCGACGAGCTGAGCGTGCGGGTGCTGGAAGGCTCCGACCCGATCCTGCTGGTCACCATGCATTGGCAGGGCGACCTCGAGATCTATGTCAGCGTCAGCGACCAGCAGATCGCCGCCTCGGCCCTGCTGTGGCCCGTCGACGAACAGGAAGACCGCCACGCCTTCAACGAATTCCTGCTGAAGGCCCAGAAGCTGGTGCCGCTGTCGAACTTCGGCATCAGCGCCGTCGGCGGCCGCGACTACTACGAGCTGTTCGGCGAGCTTTCGACCACGACCTCGATCGAGGATATCGTCATCGAGCTGCGCACCCTCGCCGAAAACGCCATCGAGGCCGCCTCGGACCTGCGTACTTCGTTCTCCACCGCCGCCTGACCCTAACCGAAATTTCCCGGAGCCCTCCGATGTCCATCTGGCGCAAGCTGTTCACCCTGGGTCGCGCCGGCGCGCACGAAGCCACGTCCGCCGTCGTCGACGCCAACGCCATCCGCATCCTCGACCAGGAGATTCGCGACGCCGATACGGCCCAGGCCAAGGCCCGCGACAACCTGGCCACCCTGGTCGCCCGCCGGCGCATCCAGGAGAACGACGTCAAGAGCCTGCGCGAGCAGGTCGCCAAGTACGAGAACTCGGCCCGCGCCGCCGTCACCAAGGGCGACATGGACCTGGCCCGCCAGGTGGCCCAGCGCATCGCCGACCTCGAAAGCGACATCGCGCTGAAGGAGCCGCAGATCGCCGGCATGCGCGAGGCCGAGGACCAGCTCCACACCGCCATCGCCGCCACCGACCGCCGCATCGACACGCTCAAGCGCGAAGTCGAGGTCGTGAAGGTCAACGAGTCGGTGCAGCGCGCCCAGGCCGCCGTCACCGCCCGCGGCGCGGGCGCCGGCGCGTCCCTCGGCTCGGCCGCCGACAGCCTGGCGCGCATCAAGGAGCGCCAGATGGTCCGCGGCGAGAAGATCAAGGCCGCCGGCGAACTGGAAGACCGCCGCACCGGCGCGGATCTCGACGAGAAGCTGCGCGTCGCCGGCATCCTGCCCGGCCAGTCGTCGGCCGACGACATCCTGGCCCGCCTCGCGCCGCAGCCGGCTCCGCTGCAGATCGAGGACAAGGCCGCCGACGGTTCGAAGACCGAATAAGGACCCCGCGTGCGCCGTCTTTCCCTGACCCCGCGCCCAGACTGGCGCGAGAAGGCCGAAGCCGTCGGCTTCGTCTACCACCACACCGGCGGACAGGCCTATTGGGACGAGGGGACGGCGTACGCCTTCACCCTGCGCGAGATCGAGGAGGATCTGGAGCCGGCCGCAGCGCAGCTTCATGACCTGTGTCTCGATCTCGTCGACGAGGCCGTCGCCAGCGAAGAGCTTCTTGCGAAGCTGGCGATCCCGCCCGAGCACTGGGACTTCGTCGCCGCCTCCTGGCGCGCCAAGGAGCCGTCCCTCTACGGACGGTTCGACTTCGGCTATGACGGCTCCGCGCCGCCCAAGCTCTACGAGTACAACGCCGACACCCCCACCAGCCTGTTCGAGGCCGCCACCTTCCAGTGGCTGTGGCTCGAGGACCTGCTGGCGCAGGGCGCGCTGCCGGCCGGGACCGACCAGTTCAACAGCCTGTTCGAGACCATGCGCGAGCGCTTCGGCGTGCTGTTCCCCAAGGGCGGCTTCGTGCACTTCGCCAGCGACGCCGACGCCGTCGAGGACCGCCAGACGGTGCGCTTCCTCGAAGACCTGGCGTCCCAGGCGGGCCTGGACCCCAAGTTCGTGGCCATGGACGCCATCGGCCTGAACGAGGAGGGGCAGTTCGTCGACACCGACGGCTATCTGCTGCAGGCGGCGTTCAAGCTCTATCCCTGGGAAGACATGCTGCGCGAGCCCTACGCGGCTAACCTGACCACGGCCAAGGTCCGCTGGCTGGAGCCGCCGTGGAAGGCGATCCTGTCCAACAAGGCGATCCTTCCGCTGCTGTGGGAGCGCCACAAGGGCCATCCCAACCTGCTGGAAGCCTATTTCGAGGGCGACCCGGCCGCCGCCAATCTCGGCGCCAACTATGTGCGCAAGCCGCTGTTCTCGCGCGAGGGGGCCAATGTCGAGATCGTCGGGGCCGGCGCCGAGCCGGTGCTCGACCAGGGCTACGGAGCCGAGGGCGCGATCGTCCAGGCCTTCCACCCGCCGCCCAGCTTCGAGGGCAGGCATCCGGTGGTCGGCGCCTGGATCGTCGGGGCCGAGCCCGTGGGCATGGGCATCCGCGAGGACGACAGCCAGGTCACCAAGAACCTCGCGCGCTTCGTGCCGCACATCATCGAGGGCTGAGGTCTGGCCTGATCTTTATCTCCGTAAAATCCCCGCGAAAGCGGGGACCCAGGCTTTTTCTGCCATCCACCGCGCCCCACGATAAAACACCTGGGTCCCCGCTTTCGCGGGGATTTTACGGATTAAGGAGGCGGGGTAAGCGTTTTCGAGTGCTAGGCTCCCCCAAATGAGCGACTCCAACGACGACGGCCCGCCGGGCGAGACCCCGATCCAGCGCGCCCTGCGACTCAAGCAGGCGGCGCTGGCCGCGCGTCCCAAGCCGCCGCGCGGCGGTCGCTTCCAACGTGAGCAGGCCAACCGTATCGCGGCCGGCTCCTCCAAGCCGTGGAACAGCTGATGGCCGGTCTCAAGGACAAGCGTGGCTTCATCGACAAGGAGCGCCTCGACCTCTCCGAGCGCCAGGCCGTCGAATATTGGATGAAGCGCTGGGGCGTCACCCGCGACCAGCTGACCGCCGCCCACCGCAAGGTCGGCAAGATGACCAAGGACATCGCCGCCGAGCTCGGCAAGAAGCGCTGAGCGGGCAGGGCGCTCGCCTTCCGCTCGCCCCCTCGCTCGTCCCATGAGTCCGCCCGGCGACTCCCGCTGTGCGATCACAATCCAAATCGGCGACGCGCGGTGGTCGTCCGCCAGTCCCGAAAAGGCGGCGTGATTGTCCGTGTGGCGACGTTTCGTGCCTTTGAAATGGCGAGCGCCGTCAAACTGCGATCAAGACAACGTTGTCATAGCAATGATTTGCTGAATTCTTGGCAAAACTGCGGGAACGCAAAGCGCAGGTGGACGCGTTCTTGGCCAAAATGCTAGGGAGGCCACGGATATTGCACTGCGGGATTCAAGAACGCGGTCATGTTCCAGGGCGAGACGACCCCGATAGAGGGCGCGGCCTTTTTTCACTTTATCGCAGGGTGAATTCAAAATGCCGGTTGAGACGCTGACGAAGTCCCTTTGGGTCTATTCGTTCGGGGGAGGCGGCGCCGATGGCGACGCTTCGATGAAGAACCTCCTTGGAGGGAAGGGCGCGAATCTCGCTGAGATGTCGTCGCTGGGCCTGCCCGTTCCGCCTGGCTTTACGGTCACCACCGAGGCCTGCGTCCACTATTACAGCAACGGCAAGCAGTACCCGGCCGAGCTGGCCGGGCAGGTCGCCGCGGGCCTGGCCAAGGTGGAAGCCATCACCGGCAAGCGCTTCGGCGACGTGACCAACCCGCTCCTGGTGTCGGTGCGCTCGGGCGCCCGCGCCTCGATGCCGGGCATGATGGACACCGTGCTGAACCTGGGCCTCAACGACGAGACCGTCGAGGGCCTGGCCAAGCTGTCGGGCGACCGCCGCTTCGCCTACGACAGCTACCGCCGCTTCATCCAGATGTACTCGAACGTCGTGCTCGACCTGGAGCACCACATGTTCGAGGAGATCCTCGACGACCATAAGGACCGCCTGGACGTCCACGTCGACACCGGCCTCACCGCCGACGACTGGGCCGCGGTCATCAAGGACTACAAGGCCGCCGTCCAGAACGAGCTGGGCAAGCCGTTCCCGCAGGACGCCCAGGAGCAGCTGTGGGGCGCCGTCGGCGCCGTGTTCGCCAGCTGGATGAACGACCGCGCCAAGTTCTATCGCCGCATGCACGACATCCCCGAAAGCTGGGGCACGGCCGTCAACATCCAGTCGATGGTGTTCGGCAACATGGGCGACACCTCGGCAACGGGCGTGGCCTTCACCCGCAACCCGTCGAACGGCGACAACCGCCTGTACGGCGAGTTCCTGATCAACGCCCAGGGCGAGGACGTCGTCGCCGGCATCCGCACGCCGCAGTCGCTGACGAGGGCCGCTCGCGAAGAGATGGGCGACACCTCTCCGTCGATGGAAGAGGCGATGCCGGAGGTCTTCCAGCAGTTCAAGACCGTGGTCGAGACGCTGGAACGCCACTACCGCGACATGCAGGACATCGAGTTCACGGTGGAGCAGGGCGTGCTCTACATGCTGCAGACTCGCAACGGCAAGCGCACCGCCAAGGCTGCGCTGAAGATCGCCGTCGACATGGCCGCCGAAGGCGTCATCAGCAAGGAAGAGGGCGTTTCGCGCGTCGAGCCGGCCTCGCTGGACCAGCTGCTGCACCCGACCATCGACCCGACCGCCCACCGCGACGTCGTCACCGTCGGCCTGCCGGCCTCGCCCGGCGCGGCCACCGGCAAGATCGTCTTCGACAGCGACGAGGCCGAGAAGGCCGCCGCCAACGGCGAAGCCGTCATCCTGGTGCGCGAAGAGACCTCGCCGGAAGACATCCACGGCATGCACGCCGCCCGCGGCATCATCACCGCCCGCGGCGGCATGACCAGCCACGCCGCCGTCGTGGCGCGCGGCATGGGCCGTCCCTGCGTCTCGGGCGCCGGCGACGTGTCGATCTTCGCCAAGGAAGGCCTGTTCCGGGCCAAGGGCCGCGAGTTCAAGGCCGGCGAGATCATCACCATCGACGGCTCCATCGGCGAGATCCTGGCCGGCGCGCCGAAGATGATCGAGCCCGAGCTGACCGGCGACTTCGCCACCCTGATGGGCTGGGCCGACCAGGTCCGACGCCTGAAGGTGCGCGCCAACGCCGAGACGCCGCTCGACGCCAAGACCGCCCGCCAGTTCGGCGCCGAAGGCATCGGCCTGTGCCGCACCGAGCACATGTTCTTCGACGACACCCGCATCGCCGCGGTGCGCGAGATGATCCTGGCCGACGACGAAGCCGGTCGCCGCACGGCCCTGGCCAAGATCGCGCCCTTCCAGAAGGCCGACTTCGTCGAGCTGTTCACGATCATGGAAGGCCTGCCGGTCACCATCCGTCTGCTCGACCCGCCGCTGCACGAGTTCCTGCCGCACACCGAAGAGGACGTGCAGGCCGTGGCCCAGGCCACGGGTCTGGACGCCGCCAAGCTGCTGCGCCGCGCCAAGGAGCTGCACGAGACCAACCCCATGCTCGGCCACCGCGGCTGCCGCCTGGGCGTCTCCTATCCCGAGATCTACGAGATGCAGGTCCGGGCCATCGTCGAGGCCGCCTGCGAGATCGCCAAGTCGGGCAAGGCCGCCCCGGTGCCGGAAATCATGCACCCCCTCGTCGCCAAGGGCGAGGAGATGAAGTACCTGCGCGAACTGACCGACCGCGTCGCCAAGGCGGTGCTGGCCGAGCAGGGCGTCGACCTGAAGTACACCGTCGGCACCATGATCGAGCTGCCGCGCGCCGCCCTGCGGGCCGGCGACCTGGCCGCCAACGCCGAGTTCTTCAGCTTCGGCACCAACGACCTGACCCAGACGACGTTCGGCATCAGCCGCGACGACGCCGGCAAGTTCCTGGGCGCCTATATCGACAAGGGCATCTTCGAAAAGGACCCCTTCGTCAGCCTCGACCAGGAAGGCGTCGGCGACCTGATCCGCATCGCCGCCGAGCGCAGCCGGGCCGTGCGTCCGGACGCCAAGCTCGGCATCTGCGGCGAGCACGGCGGCGACCCGGCCTCGATCGCTTTCTGCGAAAAGGTCGGCCTCGACTACGTCTCCTGCTCGCCCTACCGCGTGCCGATCGCCCGTCTCGCGGCGGCCCAGGCCGCGCTGGCCGGGAAGTAGGCCAAGATCCTCCCCCTGAAGGGGGAGGTGGCCTGAAGGGCCGGAGGGGGAAGTCTCCTCCTCCCTCAACACTGCGACAACTTGAAACGGCCCCGCTCCTCGAGCGGGGCCGTTTTTCGTCATTCGCCCGCTTGCACGAACATCGATAGGAAGCTATCTAAATAGATAGCAAGCTACCTATCGTTCTTCGAGCATTGTTCCATGACCGACGTCCGAATCCTCAGCGAGCGCACCTTCACCGGCGCCATCCTGCGCCTGGCGCGCATCTATCGCCGCGAGGTCAACCGCGCCCTGGCCGAACACGGCCTGTCCGACGCCCGCGCGCTGCCTGTGCTGCACATCGCCCGCGCCGGCGGCGGCATGCGCCAGGGGGTGCTGGCCGAGGAACTGGGCGTCGAGGGACCGTCCCTGGTCCGCGTGCTCGACCAGCTGTGCGCCGCAGGCCTCGTCGAGCGCCGCGACGATCCCGCCGACGGCCGCGCCAAGACCCTGCACCTCACCCCCGACGGCCAGGCCCTGGCCGTGATCGCCGAAGACACCGTCCAGGCCGTCCGCTCGCGCCTGCTGGTCGGGGTCAGCGACGAGGATCTTTCCGCCACCCTGCGCACCTTCGCCGCCTTCGAGGCGGCGCTGGAAGCCGCCAACGGGCAGGGGGCTTAAGTCCCCGCCATGCCCAAGTTCGATCGGTGGACGCTGCTGTTCTCGGTGAACAGCTTCGCGGCCGCCATGCTCGCCCTCTGGATCGGCTTCGCCGTCGGCCTGCCGCGTCCGTACTGGGCCATGACCACGGCCTATATCGTCAGCCAGCCCCTGGCCGGCGCCGTGCGCTCCAAGGCGCTCTACCGCGTGCTCGGCACCATGCTGGGCGGCGCCGCCGCCGTCGCCCTGGTCCCGGCCCTGGTCAATGCGCCCGTCCTGCTGTGCCTGGCCCTGGCCCTGTGGGTCGGCGGCTGTCTGGCCGTGTCGCTGCTGGACCGTACGCCGCGCAGCTATGTCCTGATGCTGGCCGGCTACACCGCCGCCATCATCGGCTTTCCGGCCGTCAGCCAGCCGTCCGCCATCTTCGACCTGGCCGTCTGGCGCGTGGTCGAGATCGGCTTAGGGATCGTCTGCGCCACCCTGGTCCACAGCCTCGTCTTCCCGCGTCCCGTCGGGACTGTCCTGCGCGCCCGCCTGACCGCCTGGCTGGGCGAGGCCGACCGCTGGGCGCTCGACGTGCTGAAGGGCGCCGACGCCCAGGCCTTCGCCCGCGACCGCCGCCACCTGGCCGCCGCCGCCAGCGAGATCCAGATGCTGGCCGTCCACCTGCCGTTCGACACCTCGCGCCTGCGCGAGACCACCGGCGTCGTCCGGGCCCTGCACGAGCGCCTGCTGATCCTCATCCCGCTGCTGTCGGGCCTGTCCGACCGCATGCTGGCCCTCAAGGACGTCCGCGACCCGGCCGCCCGCCAGGCGCTCGACGCCGTCGTCGCCTGGATCGAGGCCGGCGCCACGCGCGGCCCGGGCCTGGAGCTGATCGACCACCTGCGGGCCGAGGCCGCCACGCGCCGCGGCGGCGACTGGAACGCCCTGCTGGTCGAAAGCCTGCTGGTGCGCCTGGCCGAAACCGTCCAGGCCCTGGCCGAGGGCCACGCCCTGATGGTTCGTTTCGAGGACCCCGACGCCCCGCTGTCGCCGGCCCTGGCCGCCGTCACCGTCACCGCTGGCCGCCGCCGCATGCACAGCGACTTCCCGCTGGCGCTCCTGTCAGGAGCAGCGGCCGCCATCGCCGTCCTGCTGTCCTGCGCCATCTGGATCGTCTCCGGCTGGAGCGACGGCGCCACGGCCCCGGTCATGGCGGCGGTGTTCTGCTGCTTCTTCGCGGCCATGGACGACCCCGTGCCGGCCATCCGCAGCTTCGGGATCTTCACCCTGGTCTCGCTGCCGCTGTCGGCGCTCTACATGTTCGCCGTGCTGCCGGCCATCGACGGCTTCCCGCTGCTGGTCCTGACCCTGGCCCCGCCGCTGCTGTTCATCGGCCTGTTCATTCCCAACCCCAAGACCATGGGGGCGGCGCTCGCCGTGCTGATGGGCTTCTGCAACGCCATGGCTCTGCAGGAGACCTTCAGCGCCGACTTCGCCAGCTTCCTGAACGTCAATCTGGGCCAGTTCGTCGGCCTGGGCGCGGCGATCTTCGTCACCGCCGCCATGCGCTCGATGAGCATCGACGCCGGCGCCCGCCGCCTGCTGTCGCGCACCTGGAAGGGCCTGGCCCGCCTGGCCCGCGCCCGCAACGCCCCCGAGCCCGCCGCCTTCGCCGCCACCCTGGTCGACCGCCTGGGCCTTCTGACCCCCAAGCTCGCCGCGGTCGGCGAGCGCCATGACCTCGTCGGCGTCGACGTCCTGCGCGACCTGCGGGTGGGCATGAACCTCGTCGCCGTCCAGGGCGCGCGGGGCGAAGTCTCGGGCCCGGCCCGCGCCTCCCTCGACGCCGTGCTCGACGGGATCGGCGATCACTACGCCGCCCTGTCGGCCGGCCGCCGCCAGCCGCCGCACGCCGACCTGCTGGCCCGCCTCGACCAGGCCCTGACCCGCATGGGCCAGACCGCCTTCGTACCCGGCGGCGTCACAGGCCTCGTCGGCCTGCGCCGCAACCTCTTCCCCGACGCCCCCGCCTTCAATCCGGAGCCCGCCGCATGATCGGCGAATACAACATCGACGGCGTCTTCCTGTCGTCCGTCCTCGTCTCGGCCGTGGCCGCCCTGGCCGCCACCTTCGTGCTGCGCCGCGTGCTGTCCTGGACCGGCGCCTACCGCCTCGTCTGGCACCCGGCGCTCTTCGACACCGCGCTTTTCGTCATCCTCTGGGCCGCCGCCGTGGCCCTCGTCCGTCCGTAGAAAACCATGCCCCAGCTCAAGACCATCCTCCCCCAAGCCGGCCGCGTCGCGGTCACCCTGGCCGTCGTCGCCGTCGCCGTCGTCGGCGGCAAGCGCCTCTGGGACCACTACCAGGTAGATCCCTGGACCCGCGACGGCCGCGTCCGCGCCGACATCGTCCAGGTGGCTCCCGACGTCTCGGGCCTGGTGACCGACGTCCAGGTGGTCAACGACCAGACCGTCAAGGCCGGCCAGCCGCTGTTCTATGTCGACCGCGACCGCTACGCCTTGGCGGTGAGGCAGGCCGACGCCGCCGTCGCCGCCCAGAGGGCGCAACTGGCCCAGGCCCGCCGCGAACTGGCCCGCAACCGCCTGCTGGGCGACCTCGTCGCCGGCGAGGTCACTGAGCAGAGCCTGGCCAAGGTTGAGCAGGGCCAGGCCGCCCTGGCCCAGGCGCAGGCCGCCCGCGATCTGGCGGCGCTGAACCTGAAACGCACCCTGGTCACGGCCCCCACCGACGGCTTCCTGTCGGACCTCACCCTGCGCACCGGCGACTACGTCACCGCCGGCAAGCCGGTGCTGGCCCTGATCGACAGCCGCTCGTTCCGGGTCGAGGGATACTTCGAGGAGACCAAGCTCAAGGGCCTGCACGTCGGCCAGAAGGTCGACGTCCGGGTCATGGGCGAGGACCGTCCGCTGCACGGCCATATCCAGTCGATCGCCGCAGGCATCGAGGACCGCGACCGCGCGGCCGGGGCCAGCCTGCTGCCCAACGTCAACCCGACCTTCAGCTGGGTGCGCCTGGCCCAGCGCGTTCCGGTCCGGGTCGCACTGGACGAGACCCCGAAGGACCTGCGCCTGATCGCCGGCCGCACCGCCACCGTCGCGGTGCTGGGCCAAGGCGCGCGGGCTACGGGGGCGAAGCAATGAGTACGCTCCGCACCCTCGGCGCGGCCGCCTCCCTGCTGGTCCTGGCCGCCTGCACGACCGTCGGCCCCGACTACAAGCGCCCCGACGCCGCCAAGATCAACGAACCCGCCGCGCAAGGCGCGTTCATGGGCGCGAGCAACGCCGCTGTCAGCCAGGACCCGGTCCCCGACGGCTGGTGGAAGCTCTATGACGACGAGACGCTGAACGGCCTCGTGCAGGAGGCGCTGAGCGCCAACACCGACCTGCGCGTCGCCGCCGCCAACCTGGCCCGCGCCCGCGCCGTGGCCGGCGAGGCCGACGACGCCGGCGGTTTCTCGGCCGGCGCCTCGGCTGCGGCCATGCACGCCCGTGAGTCCGGCGAGCAGTACCTGCTGACCGAGCCCCTGCCGGTCGAGAACCTGGCCGACGCCGGGGTCAAGGTCTCCTACCAGGTCGATCTGGTCGGTCGGCTGAAGCGCGCCGCCGAGGCCGCCCACGCCGACGAAGACGCCAGCCAGGCGGCGCTGGATCTGGCCCGCGTCAGCGTCGCCGCCGATGTCGCCCGCGCCTATGTCGAGGCCTGTTCGTCGGGCCACGAGATCCATGTGGCCGAGCAGACCCTGGATCTCCAACAGAAGAGCCTGGATGTCACCAACCGCCTGATCGCCGCCGGCCGCGGCACGGCGCTGGACGCCACCCGGGCCCGCGCCCAGGTCGAGCTGCAGCGCGCCGCCATTCCGACCTTCGAGGCCCATCGCAAGGCCGCGCTCTACAAGCTGGCCGTCCTGACCGGCAAGCCGCCCGCCGAGTTTCCGAAAGCCGTAGAGGCCTGCGCCTCGCCGCCGAAGCTGTCGCAACCCCTGCCGGTCGGCGACGGGGCGGCGCTGCTCAAGCGCCGGCCCGACGTGCGCCAGGCCGAACGCACATTGGCTGGAGCGACCGCCCGCATCGGCGTCGCCCGCGGCGCGCTCTATCCGAACATCAGCTTTGGCCTGGGCGCGGGCACGACGGGCCTGCTCGCCGATCTCGGCCAGCCCGCCGCCAACCGCTGGAGCCTCTCAGGCCTGGTCTCCTGGACCCTGCCGGGCGAGGGCGAGCGCGCCCGCATCCGGGGCGCTGAGGCCGGCGCCGACGGGGCCTTGGCGAAGTTCGACGGCGTGGTGCTGAACGCCCTGCGCGAGACCGAGACCAGCCTGACGGCCTACGCCCACGAACTCGACCGCAACGCCGCCCTGCGCGCCGCCCGCGACGAGGCCGATAAGGCCGAACGCCAGGCCGCCACCCTCTACAAGGCCGGCCGCACGCCCTACCTGCAAGGCCTCGACGCCCAACGCACCCTGGCCGGCGCCGAAGCCGCCCTCGCGGCCTCCGACGCCGCCGTGGCCGCCGACCAGGTCAACCTCTTCCTGGCGCTCGGCGGCGGCTGGGAAAACGCACCGGCGGTGAAGGTGGTGCAGGCGCAGCGCTAAACCCCTCTCCCCTTGCGGGAGAGGGTGGCCTGCGAAGCAGGTCGGGTGAGGGGTCTCTC
>NZ_QHJY01000211.1 GCF_003185805.1 Caulobacter sp. D5 | reverse complement strand
AACCTCTCACCCTCCCACCGCTGCGCGGCGGGCCCCTCCCTCTCTCAAAGAGAGAGGGTTTCTAGGCGGCCGCTCGCTTCCTCAGCCACTTCCGCACAGCCTTCCGCCCCCGCTTCAGCACCCGCCAGGCCGGCCGGCGCAGGAACACCTTCTCGCTCCGCAGCAGCTGCTGCCAGGCCACCAGCAGGATCTCCGGTTCGCGGCGCATCAGGCGGCGGATCGGGAAGATCAGCTTGGGGTGGCGCTTTTGCCAGCGGATGAAGCGGCGGCGGGCCTGGAACGAGTTGCGCAGCACCACCATCAGCCCGATGACCAGCAGCGGCAGGCCGACGTGGCCGGGCAGGGGCGTGAGGATCGCCCCGGCCAGCAGGATCAGGCAGCCCAGGGCGATCAGCGCCAGCCGCGCGATGCGGGCCAGGGTCTCGCGAAGGACGAAGGCCAGTCGCCTGCGGCGCAGGCTCGACAGGCGGCGGACGACCCTGGGGTCGCGGGCGGTCACTGGCCGCGCGGGTTGACCTGGCCCCGGCGCTTGAAGGACTTGCGCCAGCGCTTGGCCACCCGCCAGCGGCGCGGCACGACCAGCTTCTCGATGCGCAACACCTGCTGCCAGGCCACCAGCACCACCTCCGGCTCGCGACGCAGCAGGCGGCGCAGCGGGAAGACCAGCTTGGGGTGGGCGTGCTGGAAGCGCACGAACTGCTTGCGGGCCTTGAACGAGTTGCGCAGCACCAGCATCAGGCCGATGACCGTCAGCGGCACGCCCATGGGGCCGGGCAGGGGCGCGATCAGGAAGCCCGCGGCGATGAACACCAGGCCCAGAGCCACCAGCAGGCCGCGAATGATCCGGCCGAGAAGCTCGCGGGCGAGTTCGTCGGCGGCGGAGAGGCGCACGGGCGTCATGGCGATGGCGAAGTTCATGGGGGGCTGAACGGGGTATGTGGTCCGCCGGTTTCCGACAAAGCGCCGGCCCCCTCTTCCCACACGGTGCATATGGAAACGGGGCGCCCTTCCGTAAAGGCGCCCCGTTCCGCTTTCGTGCCTGTGTTGCGCCTATTCCGCTGCGAGTGGCGCGGGGGCAACAGGTTTCCACTTCAACTTCGGCTTCCGCGCCGCCAGGGTCTCGTCCAGGCGCTTCAGCGGGGCCAGGTGCGGGGCGTTCTTGAACCGCGCGACCTCGCCGGCCTTGGCCGATTCCGCGAGGAGACGCAGCGCCTCGATGAAGCGGTCGAGCTCGGCCTTCGACTCGGTCTCGGTCGGCTCGATCAGCATCGCGCCATGCACCACCAGCGGGAAGTACATGGTCATCGGGTGGAAACCCTCGTCGATCATCGCCTTGGCGAAATCGAGCGTGGTGACGCCGGTGCCTTCCAGCCAGGCGTCGTCGAACAGCGCCTCGTGCATGCACGGCCCTTCGGGGAAGGCCGGGCTCATCAGGTCCTTGAGGCGGGCCTTGATGTAGTTGGCGTTCAGCACCGCGTCCTCGGCCACCTGCTTGAGGCCGTCGGCGCCGTGGCTGAGCATGTAGGCGTAGGCGCGCACGTACATGCCCATCTGGCCGTGGAAGGCGCTCATCCGGCCGAAGGCCTGGGCGGCGACGCCCTCGGCTTCCTCGACCAGCTTGTAGCCGCCGTCGTCATGCACCACCCACGGGGTGGGCGCGAACGGGGCCAGGGCCTCGCTCAGCACCACCGGACCCGCGCCCGGACCGCCGCCGCCGTGGGGCGTCGAGAAGGTCTTGTGCAGGTTGATGTGCATGGCGTCGACGCCGAGGTCGCCCGGACGCACCCGGCCGACGATGGCGTTGAAGTTGGCGCCGTCGCAGTAGAAGTAGGCCCCGGCCGCGTGGGTCAGGCGGGCGATCTCGACGACGTCGCGCTCGAACAGGCCGCAGGTGTTGGGGTTGGTGACCATGATCGCCGCCACGTGGTCGCCGAGCTTGGCTTCCAGGTCGGCGAGGTCGACGCGGCCGTCGTCGGTCTGGGCGATTTCCACGACCGTATAGCCGCAGAAGGCCGCCGTGGCCGGGTTGGTGCCGTGCGCGCTGGTCGGGGCCAGCACGGTCTTGCGGTGGCCCTGTCCGTTAGCTTCATGGGCTGCACGGATCGCCAGCAGGCCGCACAGTTCGCCGTGGGCGCCGGCCTTGGGCGACAGGGCGACGGCGGGCATGCCGGTCAGGGTCTTCAGCCAGTGGGCCAGGCGGTCCATCAGCTCGATGGCGCCCTGCACCGTCGACTGCGGCTGCAGCGGATGGATGTCCGACAGGCCCGGCAGGCGCGCCATCTTCTCGTTGAGGCGCGGGTTGTGCTTCATCGTGCACGAGCCCAGCGGATAGAGCGCCAGGTCGATGGCGTGGTTCTTTTGGCTCAGGCGCACGTAGTGGCGCACCGCTTCCGGCTCGCTCAGGCCCGGCAGGCCGATGGCGTCGTCGCGGGTCAGGCCGGCCAGGGCGCTGTCGGCGGCGACGGCGTCGGGCAGGTCGACGCCGGTCTTGGTCCAGCCGCCCAGTTCGAAGATCAGCGGCTCGTCCTGCAGCAGGCCGCGGCCGCCCGACAGGGAGGTAAAGCCGGTCTCTTCATTGGCGGCTTCGGGACGGGTGGGACGTCCGACATTGTTCATGCTCATTGGACGGCTCCGGCCAGCAGCTTGGCGAAGAAGGTGATGTCGGTGTCGAGCGTGGTCTCGGTCGTGGCGACCAGCAGCACGTCGTCCAGGCCCGAGCCCGGCTCCAGGCGCGAATAGGGCACGCCGGCGATGACGCCGTGGGCGGCCAGGGTCTCGACGACCTCGGCGGCGTCCTTGGGCAGGCGCACGGCGAACTCGTTGAAGAAGCGCGGGGTCAGGACCTCGACGCCCGGGATGGCCGAAAGGGCCTTGGCCGTGGCCAGCGCCTTCTGGTGGTTCAGAGAGGCCAGCTGGCGCAGGCCCTGCTCGCCCAGCAGGCTCATGTGGATCGAGAAGGCCAGGGCGCACAGGCCGCTGTTGGTGCAGATGTTGCTCGTGGCCTTGTCGCGGCGGATGTGCTGCTCGCGGGTCGAAAGCGTCAGCACGAAGCCGCGCTTGCCGTCGGCGTCCACGGTCTCGCCGCAGAGGCGGCCGGGGGCCTGGCGGACGAACTTTTCCTTGCAGGCGAAGAGGCCGACATAGGGACCGCCGAAGTTCAGGCCGTTGCCGATCGACTGGCCCTCGGCCACGGCGATGTCGGCGCCCATGGCGCCCGGCGACTTCAGCAGGCCGTAGGAGACCGCCTCGGTGGTGACCACGATCAGCAGGGCGCCGGCGGCGTGGGCGGCCTCGGCGATCTTGCTGACGTCGGTGGCGGTGCCGAAGACGTTGGGGGTCTGGACGACGACGCAGGCGGTATCCTGGTCGATGGCGGCGATCACCGCGTCCTCGGCGTCGATGGCGGCCGGCAGGCGCAGGGTGGTCACGCCGGCGGCGTGGGCCAGGGTCTCGACCGCGCCGACATAGTGCGGGTGGACGCCGCCCGACAGCACGGCCTTGGTCTTGCGGGTGACGCGCTGGGCCATCATCACGGCCTCGGCCGTGGCGGTGGAGCCGTCATAGAGCGAGGCGTTGGCCACTTCCATGCCGGTCAGGGCGGCGACCTGGCTCTGGAACTCGAACAGCACCTGCAGCGTGCCCTGGGCGATTTCCGGCTGGTAGGGCGTGTAGCTGGTCAGGAACTCCGACCGCTGGATGATGTGGTCGACCGTGGCCGGCACGTGGTGGCGATAGGCCCCGGCCCCGACGAAGAACGGCCCCTCGGCGGCCGAGCGGTTGCGGCGCGACAGGCGCAGCATCTCGCGCTCGACTTCCAACTCGCCGGCGTGGTGGGGCAGGTCCACAGGCTCGCTGCGGCGGGCGACGGCCGGCACGTCGACGAAGAGGTCGTCGATCGAGCCCGCGCCGATCACGCCGAGCATGTCGGCGCGGTCTTCGGGGGTCAGGGGGAGGTAGCGCATGAAAAGCTTCCGCAGCGAACTCCCTTCCCCTTGATGGGGGAAGGGCCGGGGATGGGGGTGGCTTCAGAGCGTGGCAGCCGAAAGTGTCAGCGGTTTCGGCGCTCGCCACGCTCCAAGTTTGGCGGCGGTGGGGTCACCCCCACCCCTGCCCCTCCCCCATCAAGGGGGAGGGGTTCTGGGTCAGAGCGTCGCCAGGAACGCCTCGTAGGCGTCGCGGTCCATCAGGGCGTCGACCTCGGCAGGGTTGCTGAGCTTCAGCTTGGCGAACCAGCCGCCGGCTTCCGGCACGGCGTTGACGGTTTCCGGCGCATCGCCCAGCTCGGCGTTGGCTTCCACCACCTCGCCCGACACCGGGGCGTAGACGTCGGAGGCGGCCTTGACGCTTTCGACGACGGCCAGGCCTTCGCCCTGAGCCACGGTCTTGCCGACTTCCGGAACTTCGACGAACACCACGTCGCCCAGCTGCTCGGCGGCGTAGGCGGTGATGCCGACGGTGGCGATGTCGCCTTCGACGGCGACCCATTCATGGTCCTTGGTGAAACGCATCTTCCTGGCCCTTGATCAGAGTTTGCGGACGTAACGGGTGGGAACGAACGGGGAGGCGACGACCTCGGCGGCCGCCGGCTTGCCCCGGACGATGACTTTCAACTGCGACCCGAGCACGGCATGGGCCGGGGGCACGAAACCAATCGCAATGGCGCCGCCGAAGCTTGGGCCGAAGCCGCCGCTGGTGACCTTGCCGATGACGTTTCCGTCAGCGTCGGCGATCTCGGCGCCCTCACGGGCAGGGGCGCCTTCGAGCACCTTCAGGTTCACGCGGACGCGCGACAGCTCGCCGGCCAGTTCCTTGGTGATGCGCGCCGCGCCCAGGAAGTCGCCGGCTTCGCGGCGGCTCTTGCCGACGGCGAAGTTCAGGCCGGCCTCGATCGGCGAGACGGTCTCGTCCAGGTCGTGGCCGTAGAGCGGCAGGCCGGCTTCCAGGCGCAGGCTGTCGCGGGCGCCCAGGCCGATCGGCTTGACGCGTTCGTCGGCCAGCAGGGTGTTCCAGACGCGCTCGGCGGCGTCGGCCGGCACCGAGATCTCGTAGCCGTATTCGCCGGTGTAGCCCGAGCGGGAGATGATGGCGTCGACGCCGAACGCCGTCAGGGCGCGGGCGTCCATGAACACCATCGTGGCGGCTTCCGGCACGTGGGCGGCCAGCGCGGCGGCGGCCTCGGGGCCTTGCAGGGCCAGCAGGGCGCGGTCTTCCAGGCGGGTGACGGTGGCTTCGCCGGCCAGCTCGCGGGCGATGATCGCGTAGTCGTTGTCCTTGCAGGCGCCGTTGACCACGACGAACAGGCCATCGTCGTCGGGACGGGCGGTCATCAGGTCATCGATGATCCCGCCGTCGGCGTTCAGCAGCACGCCGTAGCGCTGCTTGCCGGGCTTCAGGCCCTGGTAGTCGGCCGAGACCACCTTCTCGAAGCTCTTGGCCGGGTTCTCGCCACGCAGCCGGGCCTGGCCCATGTGCGAAACGTCGAACAGGCCCGCGTGCTCGCGGGTCCAGAGGTGCTCCTTGAGCACGCCGTCCTTGTACTGCACGGGCATCGAATAGCCCGCGAACGGCACCATGCGGGCGCCGGCGGCGACGTGCGCGTCGTAGAGCGGGGTCTTCTTGAGGTCTTCGGTGGACACGCGTAGGGCTCCAAACGGGGACGGCGCTGCAAGCCCGGCTTTCGCCTGGCGATAGCGCCCCCGCTGTCCCTTTGACCTGAGAGATTCCGGACCTGAAACAGGCCCTTGCTCCTTCGGCGGGCAGCTCTCGCAAGCTGCCACTTTCCAGCGTTCCTAAACCCGCGCGGTCCTTTTGCCTGAGCGTTTCCGGGGCGGTTGCGCCTTCGGCCTCGGGAGCGAATCCCGACTTCTCCCGCGAGGGTCAAGGCGGTCAATGAGCGAGGCGGGGGAGGGAGTCAAGCGCGGCCGACGTCAGGTTGTCGGACGACCCGACGACGCCCGGCTTCAAGGCGGGTCGCCGTCCCGGCGTCAGGCCAGCCGCAGCACGGTCGGAGGATAGAGCGAGGCGACCTCGACCAGGGCCTCGTGGGTGCAAAGCGCCCAGTGCCGCAGCACGGTCGGCGGATCGGGCGGAAAGCCCTGCATGGCGGCGACGTAATAGGGGTCGGCATGGCTGCCGGCGCGGATGAATGTCAGGAACGGGCTGTCGGGTGGTTCTTCGACCAGCGTCCGGGTGCTGGGGCCGCCGGTGGGAAAAGGGTCGCCCCGCACGAGAACGCCAACCGTGACCTCCCAACTGAGTTCGAAGGTCTCGCCCTCCGCGGCCTCGACGACCAGCCGCAGGCCGCGGTCGCCGACCACTTCCATTTCCATCAGCGAAGGCGGAAAGGGGATATCGGGCAGTGCTTCGTCCACGGGTTCAAGCCTTGGTGCGGCCGCCCTGGCCGATGAAGCCGACGATCAGGAACTGCAGCACCGCGCCCATGGCCACGCCCAGCAGGGTGACGCCGAGCCAGGCGGTCGGTCCGGCCTTCGGTCCGGCGTTCGCGCTGGCGGTCCAGAGATAGACGGCCCACAGTATGGCCGCACCGGCCGCGGGGCCGATGAAGGCCAGGTTGGCCTTCGCGCCCAGCCGGCGGCGGGCGATCAGCACCAGGATGGCGCAGCCGACGAGTTCGATCAGCGGGCCGACCAGGCTGACCGGGCCGGCCTTGTCCGGAACGGCCGGGCCGCACAGCACCGTCAGCACGATGGCCAGGCAGCCGATCGTCCAGTAGCGGCGAACGCCGATAGGGCCTTCCTTCACGCCGGACCCGGTCAGGCGTGGGGCATGCTGGCGCGCACCTGGGCGCGCAGGACGTCAATGGGGGCCAGGCCCGCGTCGGTCTTGAAGTGCCAGTAGGTCCAGCCGTTGCAGGCCGGGGCCGACTGCACCATGGCGCCGATCTTGTGGATCGAGCCCGACAGGTCGCCGACCGCGATCGAGCCGTCCGGGCGCACCTTGGCGGCATGGTTGCCCTTGGAGCAGTACAGCGTGTCGCCCGGGTGCAGCAGGCCGTTCTCGACGATGGCGCCGAACGGCACGCGCGGCTCGGACCGCTTGCTGCCCATGACCTCCAGGTCCTGCGGCGCGATCGGGATGACCTTGGCGATCCGCTCCTTGGCATGGCCGACATATTCGGCCTCGCGCTCGATGCCGATGAACTTGCGGCCCAGGCGCTTGGCGGCCGCGCCGGTGGTGCCGACGCCGAAGAACGGATCCAGGATCACGTCGCCCGGCTTGGTGGTCGACAGGATCACCCGGTAGAGCAGGGCTTCGGGCTTCTGGGTCGGGTGGGCCTTGGCGCCGTCGGCGCCCTTGATGCGCTCCTCGCCGGTGCACAGCGGGATGGTCCAGTCCGAGCGCATCTGCACTTCGTCATTGGCCATCTTCAGGGCGTCGTAATTGAAGGTGTAGCGCTTGGCGTTCTGGCTCTTGGAGGCCCAGATCAGGGTCTCGTGGGCGTTGGCGAAGCGGGTGCCCTTGAAGTTGGGCATCGGGTTGGTCTTGCGCCAGATGACGTCGTTGAGGATCCAGAAGCCCAGATCCTGCACGGCCACGCCGACGCGGAAGATGTTGTGGTAGCTGCCGATCACCCAGATCGCGCCGTCGTCCTTGAGGACGCGGCGGGCGGCCTTCAGCCACTCGCGGGTGAACTTGTCGTAGGCGGCGAAGCTCTCGAACTGGTCCCAGTGGTCGTCGACCGCGTCGACCTTGGAATTGTCCGGGCGCAGCAGGTCGCCGCCGAGCTGCAGGTTGTAGGGCGGATCGGCGAAGATCAGGTCGACCGACTTCTCGGGCAGGGCGTTCATCGCCTCGATGCAGTCGCCCTGGATGATGGTTTCCGGCCCGAAGGACATGTCCGCTTCCCTGAAAAACACCCAAGGGAATCATGGAGTCCCGTGGTTACCCGGGAATGAACGGTCATGGTTAGCCGACGGTTAATCGCGAATCCGAAATCCGTTAACGACGCTTGATGTTCCCGTAATGTTCCGTATTGTGGACTCGACCGACACGCGAAGAGCCGGGACGAGGGGGACGGGGCATGGCGCTGATCCGCGGTTTCATCGCCGCCAGCCTCGACGGTTGCGTGGCCGACGCGGACGGCGGGGTGCAGTGGCTGGCGCCGTTCCGCAAGGTGGATCCCGGCTACGGCGCCTTCATCGACGACGTCGGCACGGTGGTGATGGGCCGGCGCACCTACGACCTGATCCCGAGCCTGGGTACGGGCTGGCCCTATGCCGGCAAGCGCGGCTTCGTCGTCACTTCGCGGCGGGGCGATCCGGTGCCGCGCGGGGTGAAGTTCTGGCGCGAGGGGGCGCCGGCGCTGATCGAGCGGCTGCGCGAGCTCGACGACGGCGATGTCTGGGTGGTGGGCGGCGCGGGCCTGCTGGCCGCCTTCGCCGAGGAAGGCGCCCTGGACCGTCTGTCGCTGCTGATCGCGCCGGTGCTACTGGGCGAGGGCCTGCGCCTGTTTCCCGAGCGCACCGGCGCGCCGCGTGGGCTGGTGCTGCGGGGGACGGCCGCCCTGGCCATGGGCGTGGTGCGGCTGGACTACGAACTGCCGCCGGTGAGACCGGGGCGGGGCAGGGGCCGGGCGACGGGGCCGCAGGGCGTGGCGGAGGCGTGAGGGGCCGGCGGGCGCCTGGAGCTCGCGAAGAGAGGGGGGGATCCATTCGCGCCGTGTGCGGACGATATTCGGCGTCGGGCCCGTAGCCTGGCCGCCGGCGAGAACCCCGCCAGGCGGGCGTCACCTAACCTTCGCGCCACCGACGTAACAGTGTCTCGCCCCCGACATATCCGCCACGCAGCGCGACGCGCATCGCGAGCGCACGTGGGGATAGTCATGAAGCTCAATACGCCGAGGGGCCGGTCGGCCCTGATGTTCTGCGGCGCGGCCCTGGTGGCCCTGCTGGCGACGAGCGCCCAGGCGGCTGACGCCGTCGTTCCGGCCGCCGCCGACGCCGCGAACCCTGACTCGACCGCCGTCGAGCAGGTCATCGTCACCAGCCAGAGCGAGACCCGCTCGGCCGTGGCCATGCAGGCCCAGCAGATCCAGCGCGTCCTCCCCGGCGCCAGCCCGCTGAAGGCCATCCAGTTCCTGCCCGGCGTCGTCTACCGGACCGCCGATCCGTGGGGCAACAACGAGCAGAACCTGTCGCTGTTCGTCCACGGCTTCTCGACCCAGCAACTGGGCTTCACCCTCGACGGCGTGCCGCTGGGCGACCAGCAGTACGGCAACTACAACGGCCTGTCGGTGTCGCGGGCCGTCACCAGCGAGAACGTCTCCCGCGTGACCCTGTCGTCGGGCGCCGGCTCGCTGGGCGTGGCCTCGACCAGCAATCTGGGCGGCGCCATCGAGACCTTCAGCCGCGATCCGTCGGCCGAGCGCGGCTTCAACGTCCGCCAGACCGTCGGCAGCAACGAGACCAGCCGCACCTTCCTGCGCCTGGACACGGGCGAGATCGCCGGCGGCTTCAAGGGCTACATCTCGTACCTGCGCCAGGACGCCAAGGCCTGGGACTTCGACGGCCACCAGCGCGGCCACCAGGTGAACCTGAAGGTCGATCGCGAGGCCGAGCACGGCGTGCTGACCTTCTACGCCGACTGGCAGATGAAGGTTGAGCCGAACGAGGACGCCACTGCCTTCGGCAACCAGCAGACCACGGCGGCGGCCAGCTACACGCCCTATACCCGCCCGTTCCTCTATCCGAACCTGGCGGCCTGCTCGAGCAACCTGACGGGCGGCGCAGGCACTCCGCCGACGGCCCAGGGCAACAACTTCTCCACCTGCTTCAGCGCCGCCCAGCGCGAGGACATCCTCAGCTACGTCAAGTACGCCTGGAAGCCGACGGACGACTTCACCTGGACCAACCAGGCCTACTATCACTACAACTACGGTCGCGGGATCGTGGCCGGCCCGATCAACACCGCCGGCCTGCCGGCGCTGTTCGCCACCTATTATCCGAGCCTGGTGGTCGGCTCTTCGACCAGCGCCGCGACCCTGGCCAACATCGTCGCCCTGTTCGGCGGTTTCGGGAACGCGGTGCGCACCACCGAGTACCGCATCAACCGTTCGGGCCTGACCTCGACGGCCGAGTGGACCCTGGGCGACCACCAGATCAAGGGCGGCGTCTGGTTCGAGCACAATGAATCGGCCCAGCAGCGCGCCTGGTATCCGATGACCGCCGCCAACAACGACCTGTCGCCCTACGACGTGCCGCGCGGCAAGAAGGTGCTGACCCAGTACGCCGCCGAGTTCTACGTCAACGACATCCAGCTGCACCTGCAGGACCAGTGGCGCGTGACGCCGAAGCTGCTGCTGCAGGCGGGCTTCAAGTCGAGCCTGCAGGACGCCACCGGCAAGTTCCCGATCAACCAGCAGAACCTGCCGACCGTGGCGGTGCCGGTCCACTATCCGACCGGCAGCATCAAGTCGAACAAGTGGTTCCTGCCGCAGGCCGGCCTGCTGTGGGAGGCCACCGACAGCGAGCAGGTGTTCGTCAACGTCCAGCAGAACATGCGCCAGTTCATCCCCTACGGCGCGGGCAGCAACTTCTACGGCGCCTCGCCGTGGAGCCTGGGCACCCAGGCGGCCTTCGACCTGTTCAAGCAGACGGTGAAGCCCGAAACGTCCTGGACCTACGAGATCGGCCTGCGCACCCGTCACGACGTGGCCTTGGGTCCGATCACCGGCGTCGAGGGCCAGATCAGCGCCTATGACGTCAAGTTCAGCAATCGCCTGCTGAACATCGCGCCCTACAGCTTCATCAACCCGGGCCCGGCCATCCTGGCCAATGTCGGCGGCGTCACCACCAAGGGTCTGGACGTGGCCGGCACGCTGAAGTTCGGCGAGCACGTCCAGCTGTACAACGCCCTGTCGTACAACGAGTCCAAGTACGACTCCGACTATCAGAGCGGCACCACCACCGTGGGCGGCGTCTCCACGCCCGTCACCGTGGCGACCGGCGGCAAGACCGTGCCGCTGACGCCCAAGTGGATGAACAAGACCGTGCTGCGCTTCAACCAGGGCCGGTTCGACGCCCAGATCAGCGGCGACTATGTCGGCAAGCGCTACGTGACCTATCTCAACGACCTGTCGGTCAAGTCGATGATGCTGGTCGACCTTCAGGCCGGCTACACCTTCGACATGCCGGCCGACGGCCTGGTCAAGGGCCTGCGGGTCTCGGCCAACATCACCAACCTCTTCGACAAGAAGGGCGTCTCGACGGCCAACGTGACCAGCAACTCGGGCGGCTACACCGCCTACGCCCAGGCCCCGCGGATGGGCTTCGTGACCCTGTCGGCGGACTTCTAGCCTTCAAGCCAACGACTGCGGACAGAGAGGCCCGGCGGGAACCCCGCCGGGCTTTTTCTTTGGGCCTCAGGGCGTCAGCACCACCCCGACGCTGGGCGAGGTTCCACCGTCCACCTGGGCCAGGAAGGCCTGGGCGATAGCCTCGCGGCCCTCGCCGTGCTCGACCGTCAGCCAGCGTGGGGCGCCGGCGACGAAGGGGCCCCAGGCCGCGCCATAGCGGGTCTCGAACTCGCCGGGCGCCCAGTCCCCGCGGCGCTTGGCGATGCGGTCGGGGGCGAAGAAGAACACCGGCTTGGGGCCGGGCAGGGATCCGCCGCCGCGTTCCGTCTCCCAGTGCGTGCCGCCGACCAGCAGGGAGAAGGCCAGATCCTCGCCGAAGGTCTCGTGCACGCTGCGCAGCACGGCCGCGTCGCCGGCGAAGTCGACGAATACCGCCGGGCGCTCGATCGGCGCGGTCGGCAGGTCGGCATAGGTCACGACCTGGTCGTAGACGCCCAAGGCTTCGACGAAGGCGACGTTGCGCGGCGAGGTCAGGCCGACGACCTTGGCGGCGCCCCGGCGCTCGAGCAGGTGGGCCAGGCCGATCGCGGTCTTGGCCGAGGCGCTGGAGAGGATCACCGATTTGCCGCCGAACAGGGCGCTCTCGTCGAGAAAGTCCTCGATCAGGAACGAGGTGATGAACAGGGGCTGCAGCAGCGCCTTGTGCGCCTCCAGCCCGTCGTCTTCGCCCACGGCCTGATACTGGTTGTAGACCGCCGCCAGGTGGGCGCGGTGGGGCGAGACGTCGGTGAAGCCGGTGCGTCCCGGCTTGGCCTGCACCGTCAGGTGCGTCGACATCGGCCAGTAGCCGTAGAACCGCTGGCCGACGGCGATGTCCGGATGCGCCGAGGCCTCGACCCGGGCGTGGCCCCAGACCGGTACGCGCCCGAAACCGTCCGGCGCGGGGAAGAAGTCCGAACACGGCGTAGGTGATGTTGTTGGCGGTCAGGGCGAAGCTCTCGATCGCCAGTCTTGCCTGGCCGTCCTCGAGCGGCGGCGGCTCTACCTCGCGGAATTCGGTGCGGCGCAGGTCGGACTTGGCGACCAGAAAATCCCAGGCCATGGCGAGCCTCCCGTTCGTCGCCGGGAGTAGGCGGCAGGCTCGAACGCAAGTCAAACGATTGTTTGAATTCTTGCCGCCCGCTGCGTCAACGGCGCATGGTCGCCGGCAAAAGGGAGAAACGACCATGAGTCTTTCGGGCAAGACCCTGTTCATCACCGGCGCCAGCCGCGGCATCGGCCTGGCCATCGCGCTGCGGGCCGCGCGCGACGGGGCCAATATCGTCGTCGCCGCCAAGACCGCCGATCCGCACCCCAAGCTGCCCGGCACCATCTACACCGCCGCAGACGAGATCGCCGCGGCCGGCGGTGCGGCCCTGCCGCTGGTGGTCGACGTGCGCGACGAGGCCAGCGTGCAGTCGGCGGTCGACCAGGCCGTCGAGCGGTTCGGCGGCATCGACATTCTCGTGAACAACGCCTCGGCCATCTCGCTGACCGGCACGCTGTCGACCGACATGAAGCGCTACGACCTGATGCACCAGGTCAATACGCGCGGCACCTTCCTGACGTCGAAGGCCTGCATCCCGCATCTGAAAAAGTCGGCCAATCCGCACGTGCTGATGCTGTCGCCGCCGCTCGACATGAGCCCGCGGTGGTTCGGCGGCCACGTGGCCTACACCATGGCCAAGTTCGGCATGTCGATGTGCGTGCTGGGCATGGCCGAAGAGTTCAAGAGTGACGGGATCGCCTTCAACGCCCTGTGGCCGCGCACCGGCATCGCCACCGCCGCCATCCAGTTCGCCCTGACCGGCGAAGAGGGCTTGCGCCACTGCCGCACCCCGGAGATCATGGCCGACGCCGCCCACGCGATCTTCGAAAAGCCGTCGCGCGAGCTCACCGGCCAGTTCCTGATCGACGACACGTTCCTCTACGGCGAGGGCGTGCGCGACTTCGACCAGTACCGCGTGGATCCCACCGCCACCCTGATGCCGGACTTCTTCGTGCCGGAGGACATCGTCCCGCCGCCGGGGGTGGTGATCGGCTGAACCGTTCCACCACCCGTAAAATCCCCGCGAAAGCGGGGACCGAGGTGTTTTATCGTCGAGCGCCGTGGGTTTCAGAAAAAGCCTGGGTCCCCGCTTTCGCGGGGATTTTACGGAAGAGGGGGCGGGCGGGGGCGCCCTGTAACCCCTCCCCCTCTCCTTGAGAGAGGTGCTACTTGCGCTTCCGCGCCGCCACCGCCAGCGCTCTATGGGCCCACTCCACCAGCAGGTCCGGGTCGTCCATGGCCTCGGCCGGAGCGCTCCAGTAGGCCATGGGCTTGCCTTCGCCGAAGGGATCGAAGGCGAGGCTGCCGGCGGCTTCGAACTGGGGCTTCAAGGTCTCGTCGCCCTTGAGGTAGAGGGTGTCGTCGTCGAGGATCGCGAAGAACAGGCCGTTCGCGTAGAGCCCGACTCCGCCGAACATCCGCTTGGGCTTCAGCTGTCCCAGCGGGGCCAGCTGCTCCAGCACGAACTCCAGGAAGTCATCCGAAACCGCCATGCCCGTCACCATCCGTCCCGCCGCGCCCGCCGACGCCGCCCTGATCCTGTCGTTCGTCCGCGACCTGGCGGAGTACGAGAAGCTGCTGCACGCGGTGGAGGCTACGCAAGCCCACATCGAGGCGGCGCTGTTTTGCGAGCATCCCAAGGCCTTCTGCGACATCGCCGAGATTGACGGCGAGCCGGTGGGTTTTGCTTTGTGGTTCTACAACTTCTCGACCTTCGTCGGCCGCCACGGAATCTATCTGGAGGACCTGTTCGTGCGGCCGGCCGCGCGGGGGTCGGGCGCGGGCAAGGCGCTGTTGGCCAACCTGGCGCGTCGCTGCGTGGCCGAGAACCTGGGGCGGCTGGAGTGGGCCGTGCTCGACTGGAACGCCCCGTCGATCGCCTTCTATGACAGCCTCGGGGCGGCGGCGATGGACGAGTGGATCGTGCGGCGGATGACCGGCGAAGCGCTGGAGCGGCTGGCGGCGAGCTGAGGCGCTACTCCAGCCGGTCGGCCTTGCGCAGGGCCGGGAACAGCCAGGCCCAGGTTCCGGTGACGACCATGGCCCCCAGGCCGCCGAACACCGCCGCGCCGACGGGGCCGAGCAGCCAGGCGACCGCGCCGCTCTCGACCTCGCCCAGCTCGTTGGAGGCGCTGATGAACACGCCCGAGACGGCCGAGACGCGGCCGCGCATGGCGTCGGGGGTGACGATCTGCACCAGGGTCTGGCGGACATAGACCGACAGCATGTCGGCGCCGCCCAGCACCGCCAGCGACGCCACCGACAGCCAGACCAGCTTGGACAGGCCGAAGACCACGGTGGCCGCGCCGAACACGAACACCCCGGCGAACATGATCCGGCCGGCGTGGCGGCGGATCGGTTGGCTGGCCAGGTAGAGGCCGACCAGGGTCGCGCCGATGGCCGGCGAGGCGCGCAGCAGGCCAAAGCCGCCGGGGCCGATGTGCAGCACGTCGCGGGCGAAGACCGGCAGCAGGGCCGTGGCCCCGCCGAGGATCACCGCGAACAGGTCCAGCGAAATCGAGCCGAAGACGATCTTGTTGTTCCAGACATAGGCCAGCCCTTCCTTGATCAGCTCCAGGCGCGAGCCGGGCTGGGCCTCGGGCTTGGTCGGCCGGCGGATGGCCGACAGCAGCAGCAGGCCGACGACATACAAAGCCGCTGCGCCGCCGAAGGCCAGGCCCGCCGAATGCACCAGCAGCAGGCCGCCCAACGCCGGGCCGACGATCGAGCCGGCCTGCCAGGCCAGGGCGTTCCAGGCGATCGCCCGGGGCAAGAGCGGCCGGGGCACCAGCATCGGTCCCATGGCGCCGGTCGCCGGGGCCATGAAGGCGCGGCTGGCCCCGAAGAACACGGCGACGACGAAGATGGGCCACAGAGCGTGGATGCCCTTGATCGCCAGGAAGAACAGGATCAGCACACTGACGATGTCGATCCCCAGGGTGATCATCGCGATGTGCTTGCGGGTGCGGCGGTCGGCCGTCTCGCCGGCCAGCAGGGTCAGCAGGAACAGCGGCACGAACTGCGCCAGGCCGATCATGCTGACCATGAAGGCCGACTCGCCGACCGACATGGTCTGGCGGGCGATAGCGTAGACCTGCCAGCCCAGGGCCACGGCCTGGATCTGCACCCCCAGCGTGCCGACGAAGCGCGCCCCCCAGAAGCAGAGATAGTCCCGCTCGCGCAGCAGGGCGCGGGTCGAGGTGTCGGGTTCGGGCGGCGACGCGGGGGAGGCGGGGTCTGACATTTCGGCGCGGACCCTGCCCCTTGAGGCGAAGCGTCGCAATCGCGTTTGTCTCATAAGGCCGTCGATTTCGTTGACGTCGGGGTCATACGGCCCTATGCCGCCCGCCTCTGCCACGGGGAGCGCCGCTCATGCGACGCCTGCGACGAACCTGCGCCGCGCCGACTTCGGTCCGCGCCTGAACGCCCCGGAAAGGCGGCCGTCGCGGCCGCGTCACGCGCCGGGGATAAAGCCCCCTGCACGTACCCGGATCATCGCCGCACCATGACTGCTTCTTCTGCCGCCGTTCTTCCTCAAGACGCCCCCGCCATCGAGGTCGAGGCCCCGCGCCACGCCGCCGCCGTCGAGGCGCTGGTCGATCGCGCCTTCGGGCCGGGCCGGTTCGCCAAGTCGTCCGAGCGGCTGCGCGAGGGCAATCGCAAGCTGGACGACTGCTCGTTCGTGGCCCTGCGCGGCGACCAGGTGATCGGCAGCGTGCGCCTGTGGCCGGTGACCATCGGCGGCAAGCCGGTCGCGTTCCTTGGCCCGCTGGCGGTCGATGCGACCCAGCGCAGCGCCGGCCTGGGCCAGGCCCTGGTCGAGACCGCCTGCGCCGCCGCCGCCAAGGCCGGCTGGAAGGCCGTGCTGCTGGTCGGCGACGCGCCCTATTTCGCCCGCATCGGCTTTTCGGCCGCGCCGGCCGCCAAGGTCGTGATGCCTGGTCCGGCCGACCAGCGCCGGGTGCTGCTGAAGGCCCTGGTTTCCGGCGGCGACGAAGGCTTCGAAGGCCGCGTCGCGGTCGCTTAGGGCCAGCATCGCTTGAGCCCGGAGCGCGCATGGCCTACCTGAGGGCCATGCCCTCCGACACAGCCCGCACCGGACTTCAAGGCGTCGCCGACGCCGCCAAGGCCGCGCAAGGCGGCGAGGGGGAAAAGCGCGGCCTGCCGCCGGTGCACCTGTGGAACCCCGCTCACTGCGGCGACATCGACATCCGCATCCGCAAGGACGGGGTCTGGTTCCACGAGGGCTCGCCGATCGGCCGCGAAGCCCTGGTGCGGCTGTTCTCGACCATCCTGCGGCGCGACCCCGACGGCTTCCACCTGGTCACCCCGGTCGAGAAGATGAAGATCGTGGTCGAGGACGCGCCGTTCATCGCCGTGCGCGTCGATCGCGTGGGCGAGGCCCTGCGCTTCCTGACCAATGTCGGCGACGAGGTCGAGGCAGGGCCGGAGAACGCCATCCGCGTCGAGGAGGATCCGGCCACCGGCGAGCCCCGGCCCTATCTGCACGTGCGCCGGGGGCTGGAGGCGCTGATCGCCCGCCCGGTGTTCTACGAGCTGGTCGAGATGGCGGCCGAGGGCGACACGCCGGACGGTCCGCGCCTGGGTGTCGCGTCCAACGGCGCCTGGTTTCCGATCGGGCCAGGGGAGGCCGAGCCGGCATGATCCCGCATGCGGACGTGGCGGCGCGGCGGGCCTGGATCCGCGAGCGCCTGGACCCGATCGAGGCCTATGATCCGAGTGTGGAGAACGTCTGGCGCTCGGACTACGACCTCAATCCGGGCCTGAAGATGGACAATCCGCACGCCCTGCGGCCGGCCGCGGTGCTGATCGGCCTGGTCGAGCGCGGCGACACGCTGAACGTCATCCTCACCCGCCGCTCGGACGCGCTGCGCAGCCACACTGGCCAGATCGCCTTTCCCGGCGGGCGCTGCGACCCGGGCGAGACCCCCTGGGGCACGGCCCTGCGCGAGGCCGACGAGGAGGTGGGGCTGGATCCGCGCTTCGTCGAGGTGGCCGGGCTGCTGCACGGCTACGCCACGGTGACGGGGTTCTATGTGACGCCGGTGGTCGGCTTCGTCGATCCGGACTGCACGCTGACCGCCAATCCCGACGAGGTGGCCGACGTCTTCGAGACGCCGTTCGACTTCCTGATGAATCCGGCCAACCACCAGCGCCAGCATCGCGATACGCCCACGGGGCCGCGCTACTTCTACGCCATGCCGTGGAACGAGCGGTTCATATGGGGCGCGACGGCCGGGATGTTGCGGGCGCTGTACGAACGGTTGCACCCTGATGTCCCGACAGTTGGGGACGACGGTGTTTCCCCTCTTGGCGGGTCGAGCCATTCCCTGAAATAGTCGTTTGAAAGCAGGACGTCCCACCCGCGCCAACGGGAGGCGGCCTGCCGTTGCGTAAAGGGGGACTTCGCGTGCAGACCCAGACCATCGGCAAGGCGCCGTGGATGGAATGGCCCGAGACCAAGGCGGTGATCGCCGCGCTCGAGGCCAAGGGCCGGCCGGGTTGCGCCCGCTTCGTGGGCGGCTGCGTGCGCAACACCCTGATGGGCAAGCCGGTCGACGACATCGACATCGCCACCACCCTGACGCCCGACCAGGTGATCGAGGCCCTGGGCGAGGCGGGCCTGAAGGCCATTCCCACCGGCGTCGACCACGGCACGGTGACGGCGGTGGCCAAGAAGATCCCGTTCGAGATCACCACCCTGCGCCGCGACGTGTCGACCGACGGCCGCCGGGCGGTGGTGGCCTTCACCCATGCCTGGGAAGAAGACGCCCAGCGCCGGGACTTCCGTTTCAACGCTCTCTATGTCGACGGCGAGGGCCGGCTCTACGACCCGACCGGCCACGGGGTGCAGGACGCCAAGGACGGCAAGGTGGTGTTCGTCGGCGAGCCGATGACCCGCATCCGCGAGGACTATCTGCGCATCCTGCGCTTCTTCCGCTTCCAGGCCTGGTACGGCAAGGGCGAGCCCGACCAGAAGGCCCTGGCCGCCTGCAAGGCGCTGAAGGGCCTGGTCTCGGGCCGCGCCGCCGAGCGGACCCAGAAGGAAATCCTCAAGCTGCTGGCGGCTGACGATCCGCGTCCGGCTCTGCGGCTGATGGCGGCGACCGGCGTGCTGGCGGCGATCCTGCCGTTCGTCAAATCGCTGGCGCGCCTGGACGGCCTGGTGGCCATCGAGACCGAGCAGTTGTTCGAGAACGACGTCGAGCTGCGCCTGGCCGCCCTGATCCCCGACGACGTGGCCCTGGCCCGCGAGCTGGCCGAGCGTCTGCGGCTGTCCAACGCCCTGAAGGAGCGGCTGGCCGAGGCCGTCGGCACCTCGCCGCGGATCGTCTCGTGGATGAGCCCGCGCGAGGCCCGCCGCGCCGTCTACGCCCTTGGCCTGCGCACCTTCACCGACCGGGTGAAGCTGGCCTGGGCCGCCTCGACCCGTCTGGCCACCACCCCGCAGTGGCGCGCCCTGCTGGCCCTGGCCGAGACCTGGGACCAGCCGTCCTTCCCGCTGACCGGCGAGGAAGTGATGCGCGCCGGCGTGCCCAAGGGGGCGCTGGTCGGCGAGGTGATGCGCGAGGTCGAGATCTGGTGGATCGACCAGGACTTCATCGAGGACAAGCTGTCGGTGATCGAGCGCCTGAAGGCGGTGGTCCAGGGCATGGCGGTTTAGGACGTCCTTCTCCCCTTGCGGGAGAAGGTGTCGGCGCAAGCCGACGGATGAGGGGTCTCTCAGAC
>NZ_QHJY01000210.1 GCF_003185805.1 Caulobacter sp. D5 | reverse complement strand
CAGGCCGCCGGCCTGCCCCGCGCCGAGAGCCCGATCGTGCCGGTGGTGATCGGCGAGGCCGACGCCGCCCTGGCCGCCTCCGCCGCCCTGGAGGCCGAGGGCTTCCTGGTCGTGGCCATCCGCCCGCCCACCGTGCCCGCCGGCACGGCCCGCCTGCGCCTGGCCTTCAGCGCCGACCATCCAGACGACGAGGTCCTGCGCCTGGCCGCCCTGGTCCGCCCCTACGCGGACGCGAAGGCATGACCGCCCTGTTCGTCGCCGGAACCGGCACCGATATCGGCAAGACCCACGTCGCCTGCGCCCTGATCCGGGCGCTGAAGGCCCGAGGCGTCGCGGTGGACGCCTTCAAGCCGGTCGTCAGCGGCTTCGATCCCGAGGATCCCTCCGCCAGCGATCCCGCGCGCCTCGCCCAGGCCCTGGGCGACCCGGCCGCCGTGCCCCGTATCTCGCCGCGCCGCTATCGCGCCCCGCTGGCCCCGAACCTCGCCGCGCGGCTGGAGGGCGACACGCTCGCCCTCGAAGACCTCGCCGCCGACTGCCGCGCGGCCCTCGCCGGCGAGCACGACCTGATGCTGGTCGAAGGCGCAGGCGGCGTCATGTCGCCCCTGACCGACGAGGCGACCAATCTCGACCTGATCGCCGCGCTGGACCTGCCGGTGCTGCTGATCGCCGGCTCGTATCTGGGCACGATCAGCCACGTGCTGACCGCCCTCATCGCCCTGCGAGCCCAGGGCGCGACCATCGCCGCCATCGTCATGAGCGAAAGCCTCGACGCCCCCGACCTCGTCCAGACCGCCGACGCCCTGCGGGCCTTCGAGCGCGAGACGCCGATCTTCCTTGCGCCGCGCGACGAACATTGGGACGCAAAGGACTTGGCGGAACACCTGTCCAAGGGGCTCTAGAAGCGCATGCGCGTGGCGATGATCGGCCTGGGCGACATCGCCCGCAAAGCCTACCTGCCGGTGCTGGGCGCACGCCCCGACGTGCAACTGGCCTTCGTCACCCGAAACACGGCCACGCTCGACGACCTGGGCGCGGCCTGGCGCGTCGACCGACTGCACACCGATCTCGACGAGGCGTTGGCCCAAGGGCTCGACGCCGCCTTCGTCCATGCGGCCACCGAGGCCCATCCGGAGATCGTCCGCCGCCTGATCGAGGCCGGCGTGCCGACCCTGGTCGACAAACCGATCGCCGACACCCTGGCGGAAACCGAAGCCCTGGTGGACCTGGCGGAGACGCGCGGCGTATCGCTGGCCGTCGGCTTCAACCGCCGCTTCGCGCCCTCATACCTGGCCGCCGCCGGCCTGAAGGCGCCGCTGGTGCTGATGCAGAAGAACCGCCGCGCCTATCCCGACGGCCTGCGCCGGGCGGTGTTCGACGACTTCATCCACGCCATCGACACCATCCGTTTCCTGGCCCCGACGGCGAACGAGGCGCGGATCTCGGGCCACGCGATCGACGGCAAGATGCGGCACGCCAGCCTTCATCTCACAGGACCGGGCGTCGACGCCTTCGCGATCATGAACCGCGACAGCGGCGCCGACGAGGAGGTGCTGGAAGTCTCGGGCCACGGCGCCAAGCTGCGGGTCGCCGAACTGTCCGACGTCATCGACTACGCCGGCGGCGAGCGTCTGACCCGGCGCGGCAACTGGACTTCGGTCGGCCGCCAGCGCGGCTTCGAGGGCCTGGTCGAGGCCTTCCTGTCGGCCGTGCGCGAAGGCCGCCGGCTGTCGGCCCTCGACGCCCTGGAGACCCATCGCCTGTGCGAAAAGGTCGTCACGGCCCTGACGCCGGCCGTCTAGGCCGGCGTCGAAGCCCTCGCCTCAGGCTTGGGCTCGCGGGGGATAGGAGACGACCACGCGCTGGCCGTCGGGGTCGACGGTGTGGAACTTGAAGCTCTTGCCGGGGAAGACGTTGGCGGCGAGGTCGGCGAGGATCTCGTCCTGGCCGCCGAACGGAGCGACGAGCTCGATCAGCCAGGGACGATCGCCGGCCTGCCATTCGTCGGCCCGCAGCTTCTTGGCG
>NZ_QHJY01000209.1 GCF_003185805.1 Caulobacter sp. D5 | reverse complement strand
CCTGGCTGCGCAACACCTACGCCTACGCCCTGGCCGATCTCGGCCGCACCGACGAGGCCGACAAGGTCATGGCCCGGGCCACCGGCGACGACGGCGTCAGCCAGCGCATCAACCGCAGCGAGATGCTGGTCACGGCCGGCGCCCACGCCGAGGCCCTGCGCGTGCTCGACACCGTCGAGACCAAGACCGCCACGCCCTTCGGCCTTATGTGGGTGGCCAGCAACCGCATCTGCGCCCTGTCGGCCACGCCCGCCGATCCCCGCATCGCCCCCGACCTGGCCAGCCTGCGCGACGGCTGGAAGGACAATCCCGCCGCCCTCGCCCAGGCCCTGATCTGCCTGGGCCGCGACGACGAGGCGGCCGCCCACTACATCCGCCGCCTGGAGGATCCGGCCCTGCGCGGCGAGGCCCTGGAGGCCTTCCGCAAGACCAAGCCCCCGCCCGCCCAGTCGGACTACGCCCGCGCCTTCCTCGCCCGCCGCGACGCCATCCTGGCCCGGCCGGACGTCCTGGCCGTGCAGGGCAGCTACGGCCGCGTGGTCACCGCGCCGCTGAGCGGAACCTACTGGGGAGACCTCTAGGTTCCGGCCGCCGCCGTGGTGGTGGTGGTCGTGCTGGTGGTGGTGGTCGCCTTGGCCTTGGCCTCGGCGTCTTCGGCCAGGACGTCGCTGGCGGCGTCGATCTGGCGCGGGTCGATGGCGATCGCGGTGCGCCCTTCCTCGGCCACCAGGATGCGCACGCGCTTCAGGCGGGGGTTGATCTTGAGGACGGCTTTCGAGACCGCTTCTTCGGTCTTCTTCACCCCCTCGTCGATCGCCTTGGCCTGCGTGGCGACCCGCGCCTTCTCCTTGGCGGTCTCGCCCTTGGCGCCCGAGCCGCCGTCCTTCATTTCCGCGATAGCCTGGCGATAGACGGCGGTGGCGACCCCCTCGACGCCGAGGTCGGCCGGCGAGGCCGGCAGCTCCGGCGCCGCCCGTCCGGTCAGCGCATAGGCGGCGTCGCGGTCGCTGCGCGGATCGGCGCGGGGCGTCCACCCCGTGCCCCCGATCAGGTCCTGGGCGATGGCGAACGGCGCCCCGGCCGAGGTCCGGAAGGCCTGGAACGGGCTGGCCCGGAACGCCCGGTCCAGGGTGTCGGCGCGCACGGCGATGTCGATCCCGTCCTGGATGGCCCGCTCGGACAGCAGCCGCTGCTCGGTCACGGCGGCCGTCCGCAGGTCATCGACCAGGGCCTGGGCGCGCAGCGCCGCCTTGCAGCGGTCGAACGCCTGCTGGGCCACCCCTTCGACGATGGTGCGCCGGCTGCCGCTGGCTACCGACTGGGCCGCGACCACAGCCTTGTCCGCGCCGTCGCAGGCGTCGCTCGCCAACGGCGGCGGCGTCGGCGGCGCCCAGTCCTCGCCCACCTGGGCCCAGCGCACGTCCAGCGCCGCGTAGCGCTCGGCCGTGCGGTCCATGGCGATCGACACCGCCTGGTACAGCTGCACTTCGTAGGTCGAGCCGCGCAGGTTGGTGGCCAGCAGCGGCAGCACCGCCCCCGCCGCCCAGCCGTTCCGGCTGCTTTCGGCCATCTTGGTGTTGCCGATCAGCAGGGCCAGCGTCGAGACCGAGGTGGTCACGGCCGCGACGTCGCGCCACTTCTGCCGGCCGCTGGCCTTGTCGCGATAGCATTCGGCGAAGTTGCGCAGGTCGGAGACCACCTCCTGGGTCCGCTCCCGCTCCTTGCCGGCGATCGGGAACACGTAACGCGCGCCGCCCTGCAGGTTCGAGCAGGCCCGGCCATAGCGCAGGGCCAGGCCGCGACGCCCGACCGACTGGGTGACGAAGCTGCCGATCTGGTCGCCGGTCTTGTCGACCCAGCGCCGGTTGTCCAGTCCCTGGGCCAGGGTCTTCCCGCGCGTCTTCAGCTGGGTGTCGACGGCGCTGGCTTCGAGATCGGCCGCCGTCTTGCGCGCCTGGGCCAGGGCGACGGCCTTCTGGGCCAGTTCCAGGTCGGCCTCGATCGCGGCCTTGCGCTGCGTCGCCGTCGTCACGCTGACCTGGGCGGCCTCCAGGTCGGCCTTCTCGGCGGCGGCCGCGGCCGTCTTGCGCTGCTGCGCCAGGTCGGCGGCGGTCCTGGCGGCGGCCAGCCCCGCCTCGGCCGCGGTCTTCTCCGACTCCGCCGCCGTCTTCTCGGCCTTGGCCGCAGCTTCGCGCGCCTGCGCCGCCTCGACCCGCGCCGTATCGTCCTGCGGCCCCGCCTGCGCCCCCGCCTGCGCCAGGGCCGCCGTCGAGACGCCCGTCAGGGCGAGCGCCAGCAAGGAAAGACGGATGTGAGAGAAACGTCGCATGGCCTGCCCCCCGGAACGCCAGTCAAGCTTCACCACATATCGTCGTTATCCAATTTCAACAACCCCAGGACGTATGCCGAATTAAGATCGCCCAAAAAGTGATCACCTCTCCCGCCACCTGCCGCCAGCCTGCTGACAGGGCCTGTCAGCAGGACCCCTGGCCTTGAGGCCTCCGCGCCCCTAGATTTGGCCCATGCCCAGCAGCCAGAACCCCGGCGTCTCCGACGCCTCGACGCCCTTCGTGCTCGACGCCTCCCCAGAGGCCATGGGGGAAGCCATGGGGGCGGAAGGCATGCCGATGCTGTGGACGCCCCACCGCCCGGCCCGGCCGGAGAAGTCGGAAGGCGGCAAGACCTTCAAGCTGGTGTCGTCCTACGAGCCGGCCGGCGACCAGCCGACGGCCATCAGGGAGCTGGTCGAGGGCATCGAGAACAACGACCAGGACCAGGTGCTGCTCGGCGTCACCGGCTCGGGCAAGACCTTCACCATGGCCAAGGTCATCGAGGCCACCCAGCGCCCGGCGCTGATCCTGGCCCCCAACAAGACCCTGGCGGCCCAGCTCTACAGCGAGATGAAGGCCTTCTTCCCGGAGAACGCGGTCGAGTACTTCGTCAGCTACTACGACTACTACCAGCCCGAAGCCTACGTCCCGCGCACCGACACCTATATCGAGAAGGACAGCTCCATCAACGAGCAGATCGACCGCATGCGCCACTCGGCCACGCGGGCGATCCTGGAGCGCGACGACGTCATCGTCGTGGCCTCGGTGTCGTGCATCTACGGCATCGGCTCGGTCGAGACCTACACCGCCATGACCTTCACCCTGACGGTGGGCGACCGGGTCGACGAGAAGCAGCTGATGGCCGACCTGGTGGCCCAGCAGTACAAGCGCAACGACGCCGCCTTCGAGCGCGGCACGTTCCGCCGCCGCGGCGACACCATCGAGATCTTCCCCGCCCACTACGAGGACCGCGCCTGGCGCGTCACCCTGTTCGGCGACGAGGTCGAGGCCCTGGCCGAATTCGACACCCTGACCGGCAGGAAGACCGCCGAGCTGGAGACCATCAAGGTCTACGCCAACAGCCACCACGTCACCCCGCGCCCCACCCTGCGCCAGGCGATCATCGAGATCCGCAAGGAGCTGAAGGAACGGCTGGAGTGGCTGACCGCCAACGGCAAGCTGCTGGAGGCCCAGCGCCTGGAGCAGCGCACCACCTTCGACCTGGAGATGATCGAGACCACCGGCTCCTGCGCCGGCATCGAGAACTACAGCCGCTACCTGTCGGGCCGCCAGCCCGGCGAGCCGCCGCCGACCTTCTTCGAATACATCCCCGACAACGCCCTGCTGTTCACCGACGAGAGCCACCAGACGGTTCCGCAGATCGGCGCCATGTACAAGGGCGACCGCAACCGCAAATGGACGCTGGCCGAGTTCGGCTTCCGCCTGCCCTCGGCCCTCGATAACCGCCCCCTCAAGTTCGAGGAGTGGGACGCCATGCGCCCGCAGTCGGTGCACGTCTCGGCCACCCCCGCCAACTGGGAGCTGGAGCGGGCCGGCGGCGTCTTCGCCGAGCAGGTCATCCGCCCCACCGGCCTGATCGACCCGCCGGTCGAGGTGCGCCCGGTCTCCAAGGACGGCGCCTCCCAGGTCGACGACGTCGTCGACGAGATCCGCCAGACCATCAGCAAGGGCTACCGCACCCTGGTCACCGTCCTGACCAAGAAGATGGCCGAGGACCTGACCGAATATCTCAACGAGCAGGGCATCCGCGTCCGCTACATGCACTCGGACGTCGATACTCTGGAGCGCATCGAGATCATCCGCGACCTGCGGCTGGGCAATTTCGACGTGCTGGTCGGCATCAACCTGCTGCGCGAGGGCCTCGACATCCCCGAATGCGGCCTGGTCGCCATCCTCGACGCCGACAAGGAAGGCTTCCTGCGCTCGGAGACCTCCCTGGTGCAGACCATCGGCCGCGCCGCCCGCAACGTCGACGGCAAGGTCATCCTCTACGCCGACCGGGTCACCGGCAGCATGGAGCGGGCCATGGCCGAGACCACCCGCCGCCGCGAGAAGCAGAACGCCTACAACCTCGAACACGGCATCACGCCCGAGAGCGTCAAGCGCGACATCAAGGACATCCTCGCCAGCCCCTACGAGCGCGGCGACCGCGTCCTGGTGCCCATGGGCGTCAGCGACGCCTCCGGCGCCGAAAAGCCCTTCAGCGGCGACAACTTCAAGTCCGCCCTCCGTGACCTCGAAGCCAAGATGCGCGAAGCCGCCGCCAACCTGGAGTTCGAGACGGCCGCCCGCCTGCGCGACGAGATCAAGCGCATGAAGCTGCTGGACCTGGAGTTCGCCAACGAGATCCTGACGGGGGCCGGCGAGACCGTGGACAAGTCAGCGCCCAAGCGGGTGCGGGCGGAACATAGGGCGGAGCAGGCGGAGGCGTTCAGGAAGGGGCGGAGGTAGGGGGGGCAAGCGGTAAAAATTGATCGCAGAAAAGTTCAAAGCTCCTGCAACGCTCGCGGACTAAATCACCCTTGCCTGACATCAAATCAGACATCTCGCGATAGTGTTCCGACTTCCTCTTACCCTGAAAAAAGCCTGTTTCCGCAAGCAAAATAGACTTCGATTCAACAGCTTCCCAATCATGAATTTGACTGGAAATTGCCGCCAACATCCAAGACTCTGTTTTTTGAGTTGGTATAGCGGCCTTCAGTTTATTTAAATGATCAGAAACACCAACAGCAATCCTGATCAACTCGCCAGACAAAAACCCAACCCTGGCCTCAACAGTAATAACATCACCTATAATCATACCATTTTTAACCGCATATTCTTCAGCAATATCACCATCCAAATGCAGGACGATAATATCGTATACCTCCTCCCCCTCAAATAGCGGGGCCCTCAAATATGTATTTAGCCCAGATCCTGAATTAGCCTCACACCAAGCAATTACCTTCGTCCAGCCACCATCACCAGATCTCGATGACGCGTCAGCAGCAGGCTGAAGAGGGAAACACTGCGCCTCCTCCCCATAACGATCGTGGAAAAGATCTCGCACCAGAACAGCAATAGCGGGGAAATCATTAGCCCCCTCACAGACGACCCCCACCCTTTTCATATTAAAATAATGCCCCCGGTATTCTCCCCTCCAGGAGAAGTTGAGAAAGATTCTTACCCTTATGATTTAACACCCAATCGTCCTGCGTCATCCCCTTAGGAGGCCTTATATCCCGAAACGCAGTGGCGCCCTGCGGCTGCATCTTTTCACCCGACCTATTTACAGTAAAAATACTGTGATTATTGTTAAATATGTCAAAACTGTCCAGCGCAGAAGGGTGATGAGACGTCATAAAAACTTGCTGACCAACATCAACATCGGCCTCACCGCCGGATGAGCTAATCCTAACGATATGGTCAGTCAGCTTTCGAACGAGATCAGGATTTAAAGTTCCATCCACATTATCCAATGCAAAGACCTTTGGCGCATCTTTGTGCGCAAGCAACGTAGCCACAAATATCAGATACAGCGTCCCCTCGCTCGCATCGAATGGACTAACGAAATTTCTCTTCGAATTCATAAATTTATCCCGAATATATATAAGAGCGCCCTCAGATCGAACCTGCGGCGGAACAATATTAGGATCAAAAGGGCGCACCCGGACACTGTCCGCCCAACCCGGCTTCCATATAATACTTAAAATATCATCTATCCGAAACCGGTTAGAAGCATTAACTCGCGCACCCAAAACATCCTGAAAAGCCTGAGCCAACCCAGACCCCGTAAGACCAAGAGGTTCCATAACTCGCGCATCAATAGCCAACCCGCGCATAACGGCAGTTTGCGGAGCATATATAGCAAAGTTAGAAAAATCGTTTATCTCAGATCTAAAATCATCCGATATTTTCAATATCGACCCGAGAATGTCCCATATACTCCTGTGCGTATCCATGGCCGAAAGATCTATTTCATTTAGTATAGAATTCTGCCCGTAAATTCGCGCACCTCTAGGCCCACGACCAAATACCTTTTGATCGCCATCAAACATAGCTTCAGAATGAAATTCCAGATACGGGCTATTCACACCCGACCTAATAGAACACTCATACGTTCCGTGCTCAAACTTTGCCGATATATGGAACGCAGCCGGCAGCTTGGCGTTTTTAAATGCCGACTTAAACAAATGCGGCAAAGACAATCTAACACCGCGAAGATCAAGCGCATTCTGATCCATTCCACGGGACAACGCAGACGCCACTATACCTATAGCTTCAAGAACGTTAGACTTTCCAGCGCCATTGGGGCCTACAAAAATATTTGCACAGCCGAAATTTAGCTCAGCCTCATAGATCGATTTAAAACGTTCTATTTTTAGCTTTTTGAGCATAATATTTCGCCCGAAATTTTAGAAAGGGAGCCGCAGGTCGGTCTCTTGGAACTAGATTCTGTTCTAGCCTAGCTTTCCTGCGGCCGCGAGATTGAACAACGCATCGGACCCAAACTCAGTCGCACCTGCACCGTTCATACCTTGACCACCTTATCTCAATCCCCATCCCCCTCCCCACAAACCCCAACCCAATCAACGCCCTAGAAAATTCGCAGCGTTTTCCATCCGCCCCTTCCAAACCGGCTGCATAATGGACCTCGTCCCGTCGCGGGGAGAGGGCGCTAGGATCCGGCCCGATGCGTGCGAGGGGATGCGATCGAGCGGGGCCTCCTGGAGCGGCGTGAGCCGGGCCGGCGGGGCTTGAACGGAGGGCGGGGGACGTAAACCCGCCTATCGGGGGCTTGCCTGTATCGGCTCCCGCCCGCCCGAGGGTCCGCGCCATACGCGCCTCCCGGCCGTCAAGAAACGGGGAGCCTGCGCGGTGGAAGGGGTGAAGGGCGGAAGAGGCCCGCGCGCCCCGGCCTGAGGTCAAACGATCGCGCGGGGCGTCAAGGCTTCGTCGAAACGGTAACCCAACTCACAGATCCGGACGCGGTCCGGACGCCCCGCGCCCTCTCCATCCACCTTCGCGTTTCGCGCGGAAGGCCGTCGTCGCTCGTCCAAAGCCCTTCCCCCTCGATGGGGGAAGGGTTGGGATGGGGGTGGAACCGCGCGTTCAGCCTCCGCCGGCGGGTCCGGTCGAAACGCCGAAGTCACCCCCATCCCCGGCCCTTCCCCCATCGAGGGGGAAGGGAGGAGCCCCGCCATGAAGCACAAGCGCCGCAACCCCGCCCCCAAGCGCCCGCACCGCAAGCGCGGCCTCGCCGCCGCCCCCTCCCCCGCCTTGGTCGAGGCCAGGCGCCGGCTGGAGGACCGACTGCTGGCGACCCGCGCGGCGCTGCAGGTCGAGCGCGTGCGGGCCGGGACGAGCGAGCCCGGCGAGGCGCTGCGGGGGCTGGCCGAGTTGTGGTCGTCGGCCTATGCCGACGGCTGATCGCGACGCGACGACCCGCATGGACCCCGCCGCCGGTACGCCCGGCGCGGGCGGCGCCGCTTCCCCCAAGGTTGAGCCCGCTCGCGCGGCGGTCCATGGTGGCGCTTCCCGAGGGGGCTCGGGGATTCTTCGCGTACCGGGGGCTTTCACATGACCGACATCACCGCGGGCGCCGCGCCCGAACAAGAAATCGCGCCTGGGCCCACGCCTGGAGCCGCGCCGACGCCGGAAGCGACCTCGGAGGCCGCGCCCGCCGCGCCCGACGCCACGCCCGCCCGCAAGCCGCATCCGTGGACCGACGCCTCGCCCCAGCCCTGGCGGCGCTATTTCGCCCGGGCGGTCGACACCTTCGTCTACGGCTTCATCGGCATCGTGCTGCTGGGCGGCGTCGGAACCTTCGTCGCCCCGGCGCTGACCGAGCAGTTCCTGGGGCTGTTCGAGATGGACTTCGTCGGCCGGCTGATCGCCGGGCCGGTCTCGGTGATCCTGGCCGCGCCGTTCGTGGCCGTGTCGATGGCGCTCAGCGGCGGCAGCTTCGGCAAGTGGCTGTTCGGGGTGCGCGTGGTCCGCGCCGACGGCAGGCGCCTCAGCCTGATCCAGTCGATCAGGCTGAGGCGCGGGTCATGGTGTTCGGCATGGGCCTCGGCGCGCCGCTGATCTGCCTCTACACCATGTGGCAGGGCAAGGAGGCCCTGGAGGACAAGCGCGTCGCCCCGTGGGACGCCGACGGCGGCTACCGCGTCACCCATCGGCCGATGGGGATCTGGCAGGGCGTGCTGATGGTGGTCGGCGGCCTGATCTGGGGCGGCGAGCGGCTGCTGGGCGTCATCGACCGCTTCGCGTCGATGGCGGGCTAGAGCGGGTCGAAGCCGGGGACGAAGGGTCAGAAACTGCAAGACGCCGCGCGCGGGCCGTGGGACTTTCCGCGCCGCGCAACAGCTTCCCCCGGACCGACACGGAGCCCCCCATGATCGACCTCGTCATCGACGCCCGCCGCCGCGACATCGGCGGTTTCGAGGTCGGGCGGGTGCTGCCCTTCGCACGGCGGCGGATGGTCGGGCCGTTCGTGTTCCTCGACCACATGGGGCCGGCCCACTTCCAGCCGGGCTTTCCCAAGAGCGTCGACGTGCGGCCGCATCCGCACATCGGCCTGTCCACCCTGACCTACCTGTTCGACGGGGCCATCACCCACAAGGACAGCGTCGGCTCCGACATCGAGATCCTGCCGGGCGAGGTCAACTGGATGACCGCCGGTTCGGGCATCACCCACTCCGAGCGCTTCGAGACCCTGCGCCACGACGGCGGTCTGATGGACGGCATGCAGGCCTGGATCGCCCTGCCCACCGAGCTGGAGGAGATCGCCCCCGGCTTCACCCACCACGCGGGCGACCTGGACCTGCCGTTCTACGAAGGTGCCGGCCTCAAGGCCCGGCTGATCGCCGGCGAGGCCTTCGGCGCCAAGTCCAAGGTGCCGGTGCACTCGCCGCTGTTCTACGTCCACTGGCAGCTGGCCGCCGGCGCCAAGGCCGCCCTGCCCGCCGAATATCCCGAACGCGCCGCCTACGTCTCCAGCGGCCGGGTGGAGGTCGCAGGGAGGGTGCTGGAAGCCGCCCAGATGGCCGTGTTCGAGCCCGGCGAGACCGTGGTCTTCGAGGCCCTGGAGCCCTCGGTCGTCATGCTGCTGGGCGGCGAGCCGATCGGCCCGCGCTTCATCGAATGGAACTTCGTCTCGACGTCCAAGGACCGCATCGAACAGGCCAAGGCCGACTGGCGCGCCGGCCGCATGAAGCTGCCGGATCTGGACAACGGGGAGTTCATCCCCCTGCCGGAAGACCCGACGCCGCCCGCGCCGCCGATGTCCTAGCCGCTGCGCGGCCCCCTCCGGCCCTCCGGGCCACCTACCCCAGAGGGGGAGGATTTAAAGATGCTCCCCCTCTGGGGGAGCTGTCGCGGAGCGACTGAGGGGGCCGGCCGCCAGGCCGGCTACGCCGCCTCCTCGAACGCCGCGTAGACCAGCGTCCGCAGCTCCCGCCGGATCGGATAGACGCTCGACGGCATCAGCTGGGTCATGAACACCACCGCCAGGTCCTCGATCGGATCCACCCAGAAGGCGGTCGAGGCCATGCCGCCCCAATAGGCCTCGCCGGGGCTGCCGATGTTGCGGGTGCGGGCCAGGTCGACGGTGACGGCAAAGCCGAGGCCGAAGCCCAGGCCCTCGAAGACGCTCTCGCTGAACAGCGACTTCGACATCTGGGTCAGCTCGCGCCCGCCCGGCAGGTGATTGAGCATCATCGCCTTCAGCGTCTTGGGGCTGACGATGCGGGCGCCATCCAGCTGGCCGCCGTTCAGGATCATGCGGCAGAAGCGCATATAGTCCGACGCCGTCGAGACCAGCCCGCCGCCGCCCGACTTGAACAGCGGGTCCTTGAGGAACGGGCTGGTCGCCGGATCGTCCTGCAGCACCACCCGGCCCTTGGGATCGAGGCTGTAGCAGGCCGCCAGCCGCCCGTGATCGGCCTCAGGCGCAAAGAAGCCGGTATCGACCATCTTCAGCGGCTCGAAGATCCGGGTCTTGAAGAACTCATCCAGCGGCTGGCCCGAGATCTGCTGAACGAGGTAGCCCAGCACGTCGGTGCAGACCGAATAGTTCCAGGCCTCGCCGGGGCTGAACTCCAGCGGGAGTTTCGCCAGCTCGGCGATGAAGCCGTCGAGGTCGCGCGGCCCCGGCAGGTCGTCCAGGTGCAGCTTGCGATAGGCCGCGTCGATATTGCCCCGCTGCTGGAAGCCGTAGGTGAAGCCGGCCGTGTGGCGCAGCAGGTCGATCATCCGCATCGGCTCGGCCAGCGGCTTCGTCTGGAACGCCCCCAGCGCCCCGGCGGCGAAGACGCCGAGATCCTTGAAGGCCGGGATGAAGCGGTGGACCGGATCCTCCAGCGCCACCCTGCCCTCCTCGACCAGCATCATGAAGGCGATCGAGGTGATCGGCTTGGTCATCGAATAGATGCGATAGAGGCTGTCGGCCTTCAGCGGCGCGTTGCGCTCACGGTCGGCCAGGCCCAGCACGGCCTCGTGGGCCAGCTGTCCGCGCCGCCAGACCTGCACCTGGGCGCCGGGCAGCAGGCCCGGTCCGACGTACTTTTCCTGCAGAAAGGCGTCGATGCGTTTCAGTCGGCTGGACGACAGACCGACGGCTTCGGGCGTGCTCACTTGCGTTTTTCCCCACACTGGCGCGACCTTGCGTCACGGTCGCCTTCTTTTCGCGGATCGAATAGGCGGTACGGATAACGCAACCTTCACCTCATCCTGCGTTGATCGATTGAAGACGAGGGGAGCTTGATGGGCAAGGGGCCGGACGAAGAGACGCCCGCCACCAGCACCGACCGCGCCGCGGCCGACTGGTTTTTCCGCAGCAGCCTCGACATGTTCGTGGTGGTGCAGGGCCGCGCCATCGTCCGCGTCAATCCGGCCTGGACCCAGATCGCCGGCTGGAGCGCCGAGGAGAGTCTCGGCCGCCACATCCGCGACTTTCTCCATCTGCACGACACCGAGGTGCTGGAAAGCGCCGGCCGCATCCTGCGGGCCGAGGGCCAGGTGCAGTCCGAGCACCGCCTGGCCCGCAAGGGCGGCGGCTGGCTGTGGGTGCGCTCGCGCTCGAAGATCCTGCCCGACGGGGCGCTGCTGATCGTCTTCCAGGACTTCTCCGAGGAGCGCGTGCGCCGCCTCCAGCGCCAGCAGGCCGACCGCGCCAACGAGATGCTGCGCAACGCCGCCGGCGTCTATGTCTGGCGGTTCGAGACCCGCAAGGGGATCTATTTCTTCGAGCAGGAGATCACCACCCTGGCCGCCCCGATGGGCGACGCGCGGCAGATGACCGTGCCGGAGATGATGGCCGCCATCCACCCCGACGACCGGACGATGATGAGCCAGGCCTTCATCCGCACCCAGGAGACCGGCGAGCACGCCCAACTGGTCTATCGCCACGCCGATCCGACCAGCCGCAACTGGATCTGGATGCGCACCGACTGGCGCGGCGTGCGGGCCGGGGCCGGCGAGCTCTTCGACGTCATCGGCATCAGCCAGGACGTCACCGAACTGCTGGTCGCCCGCAACGCCGCCCTCGACGCCGCCGAGGCCAAGTCGCGCTTCCTGGCCAATATGAGCCACGAGATCCGCACCCCGATGAACGGGGTGCTGGGCGTACTGCACCTGCTGGAGCACGAGCGCCTGTCCGACGACGGCCGCCGCCTGCTGGCCGAGGCCCTGGGCTGCGGCGCCATGCTCTCGGAACTGCTCAACGACATCATCGACTTCTCCAAGATCGAGGCCGGCAAGCTGGAGCTTTGCCCCGAGCCGCTCGACCCGTCGGCCCTGCTGCGCAGCGTCGCCCACCTGCTGGAGCCCCAGGCCGACCAGAAGGGCCTGCGCCTGACGGTCGAGGCCCCGCCCGTCGGCGCCAGCTGGGTCCTGGCCGACCCGGTCCGCCTGCGCCAGGCGCTGTTCAACCTGATCGGCAACGCCGTGAAGTTCACCCTGGAGGGCGGCGTCACCGCGCGCCTTTCCGTCTCGCCCGCCCCTGAGGGCCTGCGCCTGCGCTTCGAGGTCGAGGACACCGGGGTCGGCATCTCGCCGGAGGCGGCCGAGACCCTGTTCGAGCGCTTCAGCCAGGCCGACGGCTCGACCACCCGCCGGTTCGGCGGCGCGGGCCTTGGCCTGTCGATCACCCGCCGGCTGGCGGGGATGATGGGCGGCGACATCGGCTTTTCCAGCACGCCGGGCCAGGGCTCGACCTTCTGGCTGGAGATCCTGGCCGCCCCGGCCGAGGCCCCGGTTCGCAACCCCGCTCCCGCCGAGCCCGACGCGCCGATGCTGGCGGGCCTGGACGTGCTGCTGGTCGAGGACAACGCGGTCAACCGGCTGATCGCCACCCGCATGCTCGAGGCCCTCGGCGCCCGCGTGGCCACGGCCGAGGACGGCGCGGCTGGCATCGCCGCCGCCCGCCTGGGCTACGACCTGATCTTCATGGATATCCAGATGCCGGTGATGGACGGGGTCGAGGCCACCCGCGCCATCCGCAAGCTGCCCGGCCGGGCCGGCGCCGCGCCGATCCTGGCCATGACCGCCAACGCCATGGCCCACCAGCAGGCCGCCTATGTCGAGGCCGGCATGAACGGCGCGGTGGCCAAGCCGCTGTCGCCGGCCGCCCTGGTCCGCGCGGTCGCCCAGGCCCTGCCTGCCCGCACGCTGGAGACCTCCTGAACGAAGGCCTTTCTGCCGCCTCGTTCCAGGCCTAGATTGGACCAGAGAGTCCAACGCCTGCACGAGGCGTTGCAGGGGGCCTGACAATGGACGACGGCCACACCGTCACCGCCGCGACGGCGCGCTACGCACAAAAAAAGGAAGCCATACTGGCGGCCGCGACGGCGGTGCTGAACCGCCAGGGCGTCAAGGGCATGACCCTGGCCGACGTCGCCGCCAAGGTCGGGCTGATCACCACCAGCGTCACCTACTACTATCGCAAGAAGGACGACCTGGCCGCCGCCTGCTTCATCCGCGGGCTGGAGCGGCTGGACGCCATGATCGACGAGGCCGCGGCGCAGCCCGACGCCGCTGCGCGCATCCGCAAGTTCCTGACCCTCTATCTCGACCTGTCGCGCCAGGTCCGCGCCGGCGAGGCCCCGCCTCTGGCCAGCTTCACCGAGATCCGCGCCCTCAAGGAGCCGATGCGGGCCTCGGTCCAGGCCGCCTTCGCCGACATCTTCCGCCGGGTGCGCGGCTTCTTCGACGGCGAGGCCTTCGCCCATCTCGACAAGGCCGAACGCAACGCCCGCGCCCACCTGCTGCTGGAACAGGTCTTCTGGACCGGCGCCTGGCTGCGCCGCTTCGACCTCGACGATTACGAGCGGGTGCGCGAGCGGATGTACGACATTCTCGTGGGCGGCATCGCCGCGGCCGGCCGCGACTGGGCGCCGCCCGCCCTGCCCGACCCGACCCCGGCCTCCGACGAAGGCCAGGAATGGCGCGAGACCTTCCTCGTGGCCGCCACCCGCCTGATCAACCAGCGCGGCTATCGCGGGGCCTCGGTCGAGGACATCTCGGCGGCGCTGAACGTCACCAAGGGCTCGTTCTACCACCACCACGAGGACAAGGACGCCCTGGTGGTCGAGTGCTTCAAGCGCACCTTCGCGGTCACCCGCCGCGCCCAGCTCGCCGCCCTCGGCCTGCCCGATCATGACCGCCAGGCCGATGGCTGGACGGCGGTGTCGGCGGCCACCGCGGCCCTGGTCGAGTACCAGCTGTCCGACCACGGCCCGCTGCTGCGCGCCTCGTCGATGGGCGCCCTGCCGATCGAGATCCGCCACGAGATGAGCGACGGCTACGCCCGCGGCTCCAACCGCTTCGCCGGCATGATCGCCGACGGCATAGCCGACGGCTCGGTGCGCGCGGTCGACCCGCTGGTGGCGGCGCACATGATCAACTCGATGCTCAACGCCGCCGCCTCGCTGCAGGCCTGGGCGCCGGGCGTCACGCGCGAAGACGCCGCGCGGCTGTTCGCCCGGCCGCTGCTGATGGGGCTGATGGCGCGGTAGGGGTCCGCGTCCTTACCCTCCACGCCCCCAAAGCTCGTCATCCCGGAAAGCGCGCAGCGCTTATCCGACCCAGGGGACGGGGCTCGGCGGTCAGATCAAGCGCCGCTGACGCTCGCCATCGCATTGCGCCGGCCCCTGGGTCCCGGCTCTACGCTTCGCTTCGGCCGGGATGACGGCGGGAGTGGGTCGCGACCGCCCTTTAGGCGAAGCCGCCAATTCAACGGCTCACGCCGAGGTTTGCCCTGTACGGCGGCCCAGGCTTGCGCCAAGCCGGAAGCGTTCATTTCGGGGAAGCGTCCATGCCCAAGTCCACGATCCGCGCCCTTCTGCTGGCGAGCGCGGCCCTGCTCGCCGCGCCCGGCCTGGCCAGCGCCGCCGACAAGGCCGTCCAGGCCGGCAAGCTGTTCGACGGCGCCAAGCTGCGCGGCCCCAGCACCATCGTCATCCGCGACGACCGCGTGATCGCCGTCGAGGACGGCTGGACCGCCCCGGCCGGCGCCGAGGTCATCGACCTGAAGACCCAGACCGTCCTGCCCGGCCTGATCGACGCCCACGTCCATATCGGCGCGGCCCTGCCCAGCAAGACCAACGCCGTCGAGTACGGCGTCACCCATTCCGACATCGACCGCGCCTTCGACGGCGCGCTCTACGCCCGCCAGATGCTGCTGCAGGGCTTCACCGCCGCCCGCGACCTCGGCGGCGGCCCGGAGACGGCGGCCGTGCGCGACGCCATCGACGGCGGCAAGATCGCCGGGCCGCGCCTGTGGATCGCGCTGGAACCGCTGGGTCCCACCGCCGGCCATGGCGACAGCCGCAGCGGCGTCGACCCGGCCCTCTCCAACCCCGGCTGGGACAACGGGATCGTCAACTCGCCGCTGGAGGCCCGGCTGAAGGTGCGCGAGCACAAGCGCCGCGGGGCCACGGTGATCAAGCTGATGCCGTCCGGCGGCATCGCCTCGATCGGCGACGACCCGCGCCACCAGACCATGGCCCAGGACGAGATCGAGGAGGCCGTCCGCACCGCCCACGGCCTGGGCCTCAAGGTCGCCGCCCACATCTATCCCGCCCCCGCCATCGAGACGGCGGTCAAGGCCGGGATCGACTCGGTCGAGCACGGCTCGTTCGCCACGCCCGAGGCGCTGAAGCTGATGAAGGAGCGCGGCGTCTACCTGGTGCCGACGCTCAGCGTCTACGACGTCTTCTACGAGACGGCGTCCAGGCATCCCGAACTGCTGCCGCCCGGCACGGCCGAGAAGGAGCTGGCCAACGACCTGATTCCCAAGAGGAACTTCCCCAACGCCGTGAAGGCCGGGGTCAAGATCGCCTACGGCACCGACCTGGGCGAAGGCGACCACACGCTGGAGTTCGACCTGCTGGTCCAGGGCGGCCTGACCCCCACCCAGGCCCTGACCGCCGCCACCGGCGCCGCCGGCGACCTGATCGGCGATCCCGCCGTGGGCCGGGTGGCGCCGGGCGCCTTCGCCGACCTCGTGGCCGTGACCGGGGACCCGACCGCCGACATCAGCCTGATGCGCAAGGTGGCGTTCGTGATGAAGGGCGGGATCGTCTACAAGGAAGGCGGGGTGGAAGTGCTGCCGCGGTAGCACGCCTCCCTTCCCCCTTGATGGGGGAGGGAGCTCCATGGTGGCGCTACTTCCCCGCCACGTACGCATCCACCTGCGCCAGCCGCCGCGCCTTCTCGGCCTCGTCGAGGAACGAGCCGGTGAAGCTGTTCCTGGCCAGCACCACCAGGTCGTCGCGCGTCAGGTCCACGGCCTTGGCCGTCTGCAGGTAATTGTCCAGCAGGTAGCCGCCGAAATAGGCCGGGTCGTCGGAGTTCACCGTCGCCTTCAGCCCGAGGTCCAGCATCTTCCGCATCGGGTGGGCCGCAAGATCCGGCACCACGCAGAGCTTCAGGTTCGACAGCGGGCAGACCGTCAGGGTCGTCCCGTCCGCGACCAGACGCGCCGTCAGGGCCTCGTCCTCCAGGGCGCGGTTACCGTGGTCGATGCGGTCGACGCCCACCAGATCGATGGCTTCCCAGACATATTCCGGCGGCCCCTCCTCGCCCGCGTGGGCGACGATCTTGAGGCCGAGGTCGCGCGCGGCCTTGAACACCCGGGCGAACTTGGCCGGCGGATGGCCGACCTCCGAGGAGTCCAGGCCCACGCCGGCGATCTTGGCCAGATGCGGCTTGGCCAGCTCCAGCGTCTCGAAGGCGCTGTCTTCCGACAGGTGGCGCAGGAAGCAGAGGATCAGCTTGGAGGTCACGCCCAGGCGTTCCTCCGCTTCCGCCATGCCGTCCAGCAGGCCGTCGATCACCGTCTCGAAAGCGATCCCGCGCTCGGTGTGGGTCTGCGGATCGAAGAAGATCTCGGCGTGCACCCCGCCGTCGGCCGCCAGGCGCTCGAAATAGGCCAGCGCCAAGTCCTTGAAGTCGGCCCGCGTGATCAGCACGCCCGCGCCCTGGTAGTAGATGTCCAGGAAGTCCTGCAGGTTCGAGAAGGCGTAGGCGGCGCGGATCTCCTCCACCGACTTGTACGGCAGGGCGATCCCGTTGCGTTCGGCCAGGGCGAACATCAGTTCCGGTTCGAGGCTGCCCTCGATGTGCATGTGCAGTTCGGCCTTGGGCAGGCCGCGGGCGAAGGCTTCGAGCGTGGTGTCGGTCATGGGAATTCCATCGGCTCGCGACGTGGCGGGGTCAAGTCCGCACGTCAGGCCCGCACATCAAGCCCGCACAAGGCGGCGCGGGAACCTTCAAGCTCCCGCGCCGAGGTGCGCTTCACCTCTTAGTTTCGACGCGTCGTATGCACCGCGTCGCGCTCGCGCCTGAAACGGTCTTGGAATGTCCCGCACGCCTGCAAGCGGCGGCGGCCGGCCGGTCCTGGTGCGAACTCCCTCCCCAGTTTGGCCGATTATCTTGGGAGACCGTAGGCTTACGCGCCGACGTGGCGTCACGTCGGCCCGCACCGGCAGGTGCTCTCTCGGCCGAAACTGAACCCTTCGAATGTCCAGTACGACGCCCACGGCGTCAACCTGCGGCGCCCGAAAAAGCGGCGCCGTCCGCGCCCCTCTGGACTCTCGCGCGGCGTCGTGCAGGCTAGGATCAAACAAGCGTTCAAACGAACCTAAAGGGTGGAACCGCATGGCCGCGATCAACGCCGTCACCGATCTGACCGTCGAAGGCGACATCGGCGTCGTCACGCTGAACTCTCCTCCCGTCAACGCCCTATCGGCCCAGGTCCGCGAAGGGCTGAAGAACGCCTTCGAGGCGGCGATCGGCGATCCGGCCGTCCAGGCCATCGTGCTGATCTGCGAGGGCAAGACCTTCATCGCCGGCGCCGACATCAGCGAGTTCGGCAAGGCCATGACCGGCCCGTCCCTGCAGGACGTGCAGAACACCATCGAGAACTCGCCCAAGCCGGTGATCGCCGCGATCCACGGCACGGTCCTGGGCGGCGGGCTGGAGGTGGCGCTGGTCGCCCACTACCGCGTCGCCGTGCCGTCCGCGAAGGCGGGCCTGCCGGAAGTGAACATCGGCCTCCTCCCGGGCGCCGGCGGCACCCAACGCCTGCCGCGCATCGTCGGCGTCGAGAAGGCGCTGGAGATGGTCACCACCGGCCAGCACGTGCCGGCCAAGGCCGCCCTCGCCATGGGCCTGTTCGACAGCCTGGTCGAGGAAGGCGCCCTGCGCGACGGGGCGATCGCCTTCGCCCGCGTGGTGCTGGCCGAGGACAAGCCGCTGGCCAAGGTCCGCGATCTTTCCGCCAAGGTCGAGGCCGCCCGCGGCAAGCCCGAGATCTTCGCCGAATTCCGCAAGGCCAACGCCAAGAAGTTCCGCGGCTTCCTCGCCCCCGAGAACAACATCAAGTGCATCGAGGCGGCGGTGAACCTGCCCTTCGACGAAGGCCTGAAGGAAGAGCGCCGACTGTTCATGGAGCTGATGACCGGCAGTCAGTCGGCCGCCCAGCGCTACGTGTTCTTCGCCGAGCGCCAGGCCGCCAAGATCCCCGACGTGCCGGACGACACCCCGACCATCCCGGTCAAGAAGGTCGGCGTCATCGGGGCCGGCACCATGGGCGGCGGCATCTCGATGAACTTCCTCAACGCCGGCGTACCGGTGACGATCATCGAGGCCAAGTCGGAGAACCTCGACCGCGGCGTCGCCACCATCCGCAAGAACTACGAGAACACCGCCAGGAAGGGCCGCCTCACCCAGGACGACGTCGAAAAGCGCATGGGGCTGCTCACGCCCTCCATGCACCTGGAAGACCTGGCCGACTGCGACCTGATCATCGAGGCCGTGTTCGAGCTGATGGAGATCAAGAAGGAGGTCTTCACCAAGCTCGACAAGATCGCCAAGCCGGGCGCCATCCTGGCCACCAACACCTCCTATCTCGACGTCGACGCCATCGCCGCCGTCACCGGCCGGCCGCAAAGCGTCATCGGCCTGCACTTCTTCTCGCCGGCCAACGTCATGCGTCTGCTCGAGATCGTGCGCGGCGAGAAGACCGACAAGTCGGTGATCGCCACCGCCATGCAGACCGGCAAGAAGATCGGCAAGGTCGCGGTGCTGGTCGGCAACTGCTTCGGCTTCGTCGGCAACCGCATGCTGGCCCAGCGCCAGCGCGAGGCCCAGAAACTGATCCTCGAAGGCGCCATGCCCTGGGACGTCGACCGCGTGCTCTACGACTTCGGCCTGCCGATGGGGCCGTTCGCCATGAGCGACCTGGCCGGTCTCGACATCGGCTGGGACCCGGCCAAGACCAGCTCCTCCACCGTCCGCGAAGTGCTTTGCGAGATGGACCGCCGCGGCCAGAAGAACGGCAAGGGCTTCTACGACTACGACGAAAACCGCGTCGCCAACCCCTCGGCCGAGGTCGAGAAGGTCATCCTCGATTTCGCCGAGAAGCGCCAGATCCAGCGCCGCGAAATCAGCGACGAGGAGATCCTCGAACGCTGCCTCTACCCGATGGTCAACGAGGGCGCGAAGATCCTCGAAGAGGGCAAGGCCATCCGCGCCTCCGACATCGATATCGTCTGGATCAACGGCTACGGCTGGCCCGTCTATCGCGGCGGCCCGATGTTCTGGGGCGAGCTGGTCGGCCTCGACAAGGTCCTGGCCAAGATGAAGGAGTTCCAGGAGAGGCACGGCGACGACTTCAAGCCGTCGGCCCTGCTGGAACGGCTGGTCGCCGAGGGCAAGGGCTTCAAGGACGCGTGACGTTTACCCACTCCCCTCCCCCTTGATGGGGGAGGGGCAGGGGTGGGGGTGACGCGGCGGTGGAAGCCGCGCACCACCGCCAGCTCAGCAGCCACCCCCATCCCCGACCCTTCCCCCATCAAGGGGGAAGGGGGCAGTCAGAGTACGAGGCGCGTCGCCATGCCCACCATCCCCTCCATGATCACCGCCGACTACGGCGTGATGGGCGACATCCTCCGCGAGCGCGCCCTTGAGGCCCCAGGCCGCCCCGCCGTGATCATGGAGACCGGCGAGGCCGTCACTTACCGCCAGTTCGACGCCCTGGCCGACCGCGTCGCCGCCGCCCTGCAGCGCGACGGCGTCCAGCCCGGCGAAGCGGTCGCCGTCTGCGCCCTGTCGTCGATCCCCTACGCGGCCCTGTTCCTGGGCGGCCTGCGGGCCGGGGTGGCGGTCGCGCCGCTGGCGCCGTCCTCCACGCCGCAGGCCATCGCCGGCATGGTCGCCGACTGCGGGGCCAAGCTGTTCTTCGTCGACGCCGGCGTCGCCGAGGCCCAGAAACCCGCCCCGATCGCGACCCGCACCATCGCGCTTGACGGCTCGCCCGCCGGCGAGGCGTTCGAGGCCTGGCTGGCGCCCGAGGGCGCCACGCCGACGCCGGTCGAGATCGGCCCCGAGCATCCATTCAACATCATCTATTCCAGCGGCACCACCGGCGCGCCCAAGGGCATCGTCCAGTCGCACGGCATGCGCTGGAAGCACGTCTTCCGCGGCGACGCCGTCGGCTATGGCGCCGACGCGGTCACCCTGCTGTCGACCCCGCTCTATTCGAACACCACGCTCGTTTGCTTCTTCCCCACCCTGGCCGGCGGCGGGACCGTGGTGCTGATGAAGAAGTTCGACGCTGGCCGCTTCCTGGAGCTCGCCCAGCAGCACCGCATGACCCACGCCATGCTGGTGCCGGTGCAGTACCGCCGCCTGCTGGCGCACCCGGACTTCGACGCCTTCGACCTGTCGACCACGCGCCTGAAGTTCTGCACCAGCGCCCCGTTCGCCCCCGAACTGAAGGCCGAGGTCCTGAAGCGCTGGCCCGGCGGCCTCGTCGAATATTTCGGCATGACCGAGGGCGGCGGCGCCTGCATCCTCATGGCCCACGAGCATCCCGACAAGCTGCACACGGTGGGTCGTCCCGCCCCCGGCCACGACATCCGCCTGATCGACGAGGACGGCGTCGAAGTGGGCGCGGGCGTGGTCGGCGAGATCGTCGGCCGCTCGGCCGGCATGATGAACGGCTATCACGGCCAGCCCGGCAAGACCGCCGAAGCCACCTGGACCTCGCCGGAGGGCCTCTCCTTCATCCGCACCGGCGACGTCGGCCGCTTCGACGACGAGGGCTTCCTCACCCTGATGGATCGCAAGAAGGACATGATCATCAGCGGCGGCTTCAACATCTATCCCAGCGACCTGGAGGCGGTGATCGCCGCCCATCCCGACGTGCTGGAAGCCGCCGTGGTCGGCGTGCCGTCCGAGGCCTGGGGCGAGACCCCGGTCGCCTTCGTCGCCCTGCGGCCCGGCGCCGCGGCCTCGGCCGAAACCGTCCGCGCCTTCGCCAACGAGCGCCTGGGCAAGACCCAGCGCCTGGCCGACCTCGTCCTCGTCGACGCCCTGCCCCGCAGCCACATCGGCAAGGTGCTCAAGCGGGAGCTGCGGGACGGGTGGACGGCCAGGCGCCCTCTCCTATAACGAGCAGGCCTGCGATACAGGCGAGCGTCGATCGGGGTGGGGCTTGGATCACGAACGGAACTACCTATCCCTCGTGCGGGAGTGTTACCGCGCCTCGCTGATGTCCGACTTCAAGTGGCGACGAGTCTTCGCTCTGCTGGCGACCCAGGAACCTCCCCTGCAGGTCTGGATCAAGTGGGTCGGCTCCGACACCAATGAGCCGATCGAGACCCCGCGGACCGTTGACGAACGCGGCGCGACCTTCGGGGATCTGGGCTGGCGCCCATACATCGCGATCGAAGAGCTGTTCCTGAGGGCCTATGTTGAGAGGCCGCGCGGCAGCAAGCAGTCACGCTACCAGGCGATCGAGAGCCTTCGTGACGCACTGAAATCGCTTGGCAAACTGCCGCTGGAAAGCGCCGCGGGGGGCGGCTTCCGCATTACCGGACACCTGCCCGCGGTCGCCCCTGCCTTGTCCGACGAAGATTGCGACGGCCTTCCAACGCCGTTCGACGCTTTCGCCAGAGCCCTGTTCTCGGCCTATCCCGACTGGCGCGGCCATGCCCGGCTGAACGAAGTCCACGGGGGGCAATGCCTCTGGGTGGAGGTTCCCCCGCCGCCGGAAGCCGACATGAACGGACCGCTCTGGATCTCCACCGCCGGCGGCGAGGTTACGGTGGGCATCGACTATTCGCACAGTCACTTCGACTGGCCGCCCGACGCCTATGACGACGTCCTCGAACACATCCGGGACCTGCTGAGCGAACGCCTTTCGGTCCACGGCCAGTTCATCGGCGAGTGGCTCAGTTCGGCCGGCACCGGACCGGCCGAGCGCACGATCAGGGTCGGGGAACTGCGGGTCTCCAGGCTGCGGGTCCGATCCTGGCATGGAATGCATAACCGGGACGAGACGTTCGCCTGACCGCCGAGCAAGCGCTGACCTCTCCCTGAAAACCCGGAAAAACCGCAAACTCAACCGCGACGGCGCGCCGCATCTGGACAGGCCGAGTCACTCGATACGTTCGATTAACCATAAGGGCGCCGTCGGGGTTGTCGGCGCCGGTTCGTTGCGGAAGCGTCTCGCATGTCCAGCCTTTCAGCCGCCGTCCTCGCGTCGCAGCCGAAGTCCGCCCACGCCTCGTCGGCGCCGCTCGACTTCGACGCGCTGGCCAAGGCCTTCGGCGGCCCGGCCTGCGACGACCTGAACGGGCGGCTGGCCCAGCGCTTCTCCCGTCCCACCGCCGTGCGCGCCGCCGCCGACCGCGCC
>NZ_QHJY01000208.1 GCF_003185805.1 Caulobacter sp. D5 | reverse complement strand
GTCGACGGTGAACTGGGGACCGGGGATCGCGGCCGGCGGGGCCTCGACCTTGGCGACCTGGGCCAACGGCGCGGCGGCGGCCGGCGGCGAGGCGACGGGCTGGCGCTGGCCGGCGTCGGCGCGATGGCTCGACAGCCAGACGAACACGGCCACGCCGAACACGCCGAAGCCGGCCATGATGGCGAGGTTGGAGACGCCGCCGCTACGGCCGACCACGGGACGGGCCTTGGCGTCGGCGCTCGCCAGGTCGTCCTGGACCTCGGGCGTCAGGCGCGGATCGATGTCGTTGGTCATCGGGCGCTCCCCGTCGTCAGGTCGCGTCGCCAGGCGGTGTTGACCACCGTGGCGCTGGCCTTGTCGCTGCGCAGCACGAAGCGCGGCGCCAGGCGGTCGACGACCAGGTAGCCGTCCTTCACGAGCGCGTTGGCCAGGCCCTCGACCCCGTCGGAGCCGATGACGAAGATCGCCGGCAGCTCGGCCTGTTCGGGCCAGGCGAAATAGGTGGCGCGGCCGTCGTCGAACACGCGCGAGGGCGCCACGGCGGAGGAGCCTTCGATCGTGTAGGCCGTGTTCTGGGCGCTCGGCGCGGCGGGCCGGACCGGCGCGGCGACGCTCGGATACTGGAAGCGCACCACATAGGCCGCGTCGCTCGTCGGCGCGCCGGCGGGGGCGATCGACAGTTCGAAGACGTAGCGGCGGCGGTCGGTGACCACCGTCATGTTGGTGGCCGGGGCGCGGTCGATCGGCTTGAGGAACAGCAGGGTGGCGCGCTTGTTCGGCGTCACCTGCCAGCCCAGGGCGTCGCCGATCGAGACGTTCTCGATGCGCTCGTCCGGGCCGAACTCGATCATGGTCTGGAAGCCCATGAACCCGGTCAGGCGGTGCACCCGGTCGGCGTCATAGGGCAGGGTGCGGATGTGCGGGTCGGCCGGCTTGGCCGCCGGCGGCTGGACGATGGCCGGGGCGACCGTCTGGGCCTGGGCCGCGACGGAAGCGACGAGGCCGCAGGCGATCGACAGGGCGAGAAGCGGACGCTTCACGGGCGATACTCCGAAACTGGAACGCGGGGTCACTGGTCTCTCCGGGTCCCGGACGCGGTGCGGCGGGGCGAGGCGGGGCGGCGGTAGCTGGCGCCGAGCGGGACGGCGGCGGTGGCTGCGGCGGTGGAAGGCGAGGCCGACGGCG
>NZ_QHJY01000022.1 GCF_003185805.1 Caulobacter sp. D5 | reverse complement strand
CGCCGCCGTCGCTGTCGCCCAGCATGGCGCCGGCCGCGCCGCCCAGGACCGCGCCCAGGATGGCGCGCTCGGTCTTGTTGCTCTTGCCGCGATCGCCGGCGAAGGCGGCCGTGGCGGGCAGGACCAGCGCGCCGGCGATGGCGGTGCTGATGGCGATCTTGCTGAACTTACCGAAGGTCTTCATGGCAGTGCTCCTTGTTCCAGAAGCGTCGCCAAACCCGGAGGCGGCGCTGTTGAGGACGTTTATGAGCCCTGCCGTTTGAACCCGACCTGAACGCGCCTGTTCATGTTGGTGTCAGGTTTTCCAAGAGCTTTTCAGCGTTCCCCTCCCCCGTAAAATTCCCGCGAAAGCGGGGACCCAGGCTTTTTCTGCAACCTGCGGCGCTCGACGATAAAACACCTGGGTCCCCGCTTTCGCGGGGATTTTACGGAAGGAGGTGTTGGCGCTACTCTGCAGCGTGCGCCGCCCCCGGCCGATGCAGCCGCACCGACCACAGCACGCCGGCCAGCATCAGCACGATGGCCGACCACTCCAGCACGTGCGGCCAGCGGCCCTCGTGCAGGAAGCCGTAGAGCAGGGCGAACAGGGTCTCGAACACGATCAGCTGCCCCGACAGCGACAGCGGCAAGAGGCGGCTGGCGCCGTTCCACAGGCCGTTGCCGATCACCGAGGCTCCGATGGCGACGGCGAAGCTGACCATCCAGAACCAGCCCCAGGCGGCCGGCGCATGCACCTCGCCCCCCATTGGGCCGCCCATCAGGAAGGCCGGAACGACCAGCACCAGCGACAGCAGCCCCGTGACCAGGCCCGTCAGCAGCGACCACTCGTGGCTGCTGAACTTCGGCGTCGCGGCCAGGCGGCGGGCGTTCCATACGGCGTAGGCGGTCCACACCGCCAGGGCCAGGGTCGCGCCCAGCACCCCGAGGATCAGCTTGCCGACCGGCACGTCCGAAGGCGTCGTGAACACCGCCACGTTGATGCAGACCCCGCCGGCGATGATCAGGGCGAGCGGCGCGGCCAGGGCCCGCAGCGGGGCCCCCTCGCCTTTCCGGGCGCCGGCCAGGGTGATGGTCACCGGCAACAGGCCGATGATCAGCGAGGCCAGGGCCACGCCCGCCGTCTGCACCGCCACCGACAGGCCCACATAGTAGACGAGGTTGCCCAGCAGGCTCAGCCCGGCCAGGTCCCGCCAGTCGCGGCGGTCCATCCGCGCCATCACCGACCGCCAGCTCGGCGCCAGCAGTACGGCGGCGGCCAGGCCGTAGGCGATGTAGCGCCCGGCGGTCATCTGCAGCGGCGTGAAGGCGTCCAGCAGCTTCGGCGCCAGGAACACCCCGCCCCACAGGGCGCCGGCGACGAGACCGTAGAGAAGACCGAGCAGAAGGTTCCGGGGACTGATCATGACCCCGGACCTAGCAGGCGCGCGATCCCCTGGCTTTGGCGAAAGCTCCCGAAGACCGGGCGAAGGCTCCCGCCTCAGCCGGCCAGGGCGTTGGCCCGGGCGATCGCGCCCAGCACGTGGGCGCTGGGCTTGGGCGTGCGCGCGAAGGTCTTCCGGTCGACCGCGACCAGGCCGAACTTCTGGGCGTAGCCCTGGTTCCATTCGAAATTGTCGAGCAGCGACCAGTGGATGTAGCCCAGCACCGGCACGCCCTCGTCGATCGCCTGCTTCAGGCTGGCCAGGGCCGGCGGGATGAAGGCCGCGCGCAGGCGGTCGTCCTGGGTGCTCAGCCCATGCTCGGTGACCAGGATCGGCCGCTTGGTCGCCTCGTGTACGTAGCGCACCGAACCGCCCAGCGAGGCCGGATAGATCTCGGTGTGCATGTCGCTCTGCGGCGCGTCGTGCGGCGGCGGCAGGGTTCCGTCGGCGTCGATCTGGGTGCGGACATAGTTCTGCACGCCCACGAAATCGTCGTCACGCGCCGCCTCCAGCCAGACGCCATAGGCGGCCGCTCGCTTGGCGTCGCGCTTGCTGTTTGGACCCACCGCCTGGTCGTCGGCCACCGACAGGCTCATCCCCACCGGCAGGTCGCCGCGCACGGCCTTGATCGCCGCCCTGCCCTGGCGATGGGCGGCGACGAGATTGGGAACCATCGGTGCGAACTCCTCGGCCCGGAACATGAAGCCGCCGGGGAAACTCGCCACGCCCGCCGCCCTGGCCGCCGCCGCGCGGTTGGCCGCCTTCTGGTCGTAGGCCTTGGCCGGGATCGGCGTCCACAGCAGCAGGGCCGGCAGGTTCGGCTCGTTCAGCGTTACGGCGTAACCGATCTCTCCGCCCAGATGGCGCATGGCCCGGTCGCAGAAGGCCGCGAACAGGGCCGGCGAGTCGGCGCTGGTCCAGCCGCCCGCCGCCGTGAACCAGCGCGGGCACGAAAAGTGGTTGAAGGTCACCACCGGCGTCAGGCCCCGCGCGCGACAGCCCTCGATCATCGCCTTGTAGTGGTCGAGCATGGCGATCGAGACCAGGCCCCGCTCGGGCTCGATCCGGCTCCATTCCAGCGAGAAGCGGTAGGTGTTCAGCCCCAGGGCCTTCACCAGATCAAGGTCGCGCGGCCACAGTTCGAAGCTGTTGACGCCGTCGCCCGACGGCTCGGTAAAGCCGCGCGGCTCGACGTTCTCCATCAGCCAGAAGTCGCTGGCGACGTTGTTGCCCTCGATCTGGTGGCCGGCCGTCGAGGCGCCCCACAGGAAGCGGTCGGGGAACCTGGGCGAAGCCGCCAGGGCCTTGCCGGCCGGCAGGGCGGCCAGGGCCGCGGCCTGCAGCATCAGGGTGCGACGATCCACGATTTCCTCTCCCATGTTTTTCCAACATGGGCGGCGGTCGAGGCTTCGGATCCAAGTCGATAGGCTGCGGCGAGCGATAGATTTACCGCTACCATCGCCCCTTTCGCCAGGCCGCCGGGGTCACGCCCAGCACGGCCTTCATGCGTCGCGTCAGCGTGCTCTGGTCGCCGTGACCGGTGCGGACGGCGATCTCGGCGATGGAGAGGGCCGGATCCTCCAGCAGGCGCTGGGCGGCCCGCAGCCGCGCGTCGGTCAGGGCCGCGTGCGGGGTCGCGCCGTAGGCGGCGGCGAAGCGGTCGAAGAAGCGGCTCTGGCTCATGCCGGCCTCGGCCGCCAGGTCGCGGACGGTCAGCGGCTGGTGGTAGCGGGCCTCGATCATCGCCGCGGCGCGGGCCAGGCGCGGATCGACGGCGATCGGGCCGCTCGACAGGCCGCGCAGCAGAAGCGGCGTCCACAGCCCCGCGACGCCGTCGTCGATGCCGCCCGGCGCCTCGCCCGACAGGAACGACAGCAGGCCCCGCACCGGGCTGGTGACGCAGGCGAACGGCTTTTCGCGCAGGCGCTCGAACGGCGCCATCAGGGAGGACCCGATGTCGGCCACCACGAACAGGTTCTCGCCGCCTGCGGCGCAGACGTGGCGCGTGCCCGGCGGGATCACCGCGGCGCTGCCCGGATCGACCCGGCCGCCCTTGCCGTCGATCTCGATCTCCAGCACGCCGCGACGCGGCAGCACGATCTGGTCGAAGTCGTGGGCGTGCGAGATCGCCTCGACGCTGTAGCGGCGAAAGGACAGCTCGGCGGGGGCGGTCAGGTCATGGCCCATTGGATTGTTTTAGCGCCACAAGCGACGGCGGCCCACTGTCACGATCGCTAATCTCGCCTTCCTAGGCCTTGTGCCTAGGACCCATGGCTGCGCCAGGCTGTGAGCCGCCGGGGGCGCTCCGCCCGCGTGGTCGCCAGGAACGCTCCATTCAGGAGCGGTTGAACTATGGATCCACAGGGCCCAGGAAAGCAAAACAGGGCCCAGGAAAGCAAAGAAGGTGTCAGCCGTGACCCGGCAGGGCCAGGGGCTCCTCGGCGTCCATGACCAGGCGGCGGGCCTGTTCCAGGGCCGCGTCGATGTCGCTCTCGATGAACTCGACCTGCAGGTCGGTCAGGGGATGGGGCGCGGCGACGACGTTGCGCAGGTAGTCGCGCTTTTCCGGCTCGGTCATGGTCCACCAGCCGACGGTGTGGCCTTCCTCGATCACGGCGTCGCCCATGGCCAGGAGGTCGTCGGTGTCGAAGATCGGCTGGCCGGGCTTTTCGGGAAACCACTGGCCGTCGTCCGGCAGCGCCTGGTCCAGCTGGCGCAGCAGCGCCGCCAGCCACGGGCTGACCAGCAGCGGCTTCTCGTAGCCGTCGCCGAACTTGGCGCGCAGCAGCAGATCGTAAAGCAGCTCGAGGCCGGCGTCGCCGTGGAAGGTGACGGTCTTGGCGGCGGGGTCGAACTTGAAGACGTCGGACATGGGACTCTCGAAGGCTGGTGCGCCTTCATAACGTCAGAGCACGACGTTTAGGCAACGGCGATCCCCCTCCGCCCCTCCGGGCCGCCTCCCCCAGAGGGGGAGCTGCGCGGAGCGACTGAGGGGGTCTTCGCGTTCTTACAGCTGGTCCAGGCCGTACACGGCGTGCAGGGCGCGGACGGCCAGCTCGGTGTAGGCCGCGTCGATCAGGACCGAGATCTTGATCTCCGAGGTCGAGATGACCTGGATGTTGATGTTCTTCTCGGCCAGGGCCGCGAACATCGACTGGGCGACGCCGGCGTGCGAACGCATGCCCACGCCGATCACCGACACCTTGGCCACGTCCTCGTTGACGGCCACGTCCTCGAAACCGATCTCGACCTGGGCGGCGCGGACGATCTCAACGGCGCGGGCGGCGTCACGCTTGCCGACGGTGAACTCCATGTTGGCGGTGTCGGCGCTGCGGGCGCGCGACTGCACGATCATGTCGACGTTCACATTGGCGTCGGCCAGGCGGCCGAAGATCTGCGAGGACACGCCCGGGTGGTCGGGCAGGCCCAGCAGGGTGATCTTGGCTTCGTCGCGGCTGTAGGCGACGCCCGAGACGATGCGCTTTTCCATGATTTCTTCCTCGTCGCAGACGATCGTACCTTGGCCCGGGGCTTCGCCCGGTTCGACGAAACTCGACAGCACCCGCACCGGGACGCGATGGGCCATGGCCATCTCGACCGAACGGGTCTGCAGCACCTTGGCCCCCAGCGAGGCCATTTCCAGCATCTCTTCGTAGCTGATCTTGGCCAGGCGCTTGGCCTTGCTCTCGATCCGCGGGTCGGTGGTGTAGACACCATCGACGTCGGTGTAGATGTCGCAGGCGCCCTTCACCGCGGCGGCGATGGCCACGGCGCTGGTGTCCGAACCGCCACGGCCCAGCGTGGTGATGCGCTGCTTGCTGGTCACGCCCTGGAAACCGGCGATGACGGCGATCTCGCCGGCCTCGAAGCAGGCTTCCAGATTGGCCGGCGGGATGTCCTCGATACGGGCGCTGCCGTGCGCCTCGTTGGTGAGGATCGGCACCTGCCAGCCCAGGAACGAGCGGGCCTTGTGGCCCATGTTGCGCAGGGTCATGGCCAGCAGGCCGGCGGTCACCTGCTCGCCCGACGCCACGACGGCGTCGTACTCGTCGTCAGACGCGGGAAGGCCCGCGGCGGCGCGGCCGGCTCCGTCCGTCCAGGCGACCAGCTCGTTGGTCTTGCCCGACATGGCGGAAACGACGACGGCGACCTGCTTGCCCGTGGCGACTTCCGCGGCGACCAGGCGCGCCACCCGGCGGATGCGCTCCAGGTCGGCCACCGAGGTGCCGCCGAACTTCATCACCAGACGTGACACGTCTCTAAATCCTCGAACCAAAGCGGCTTTTTCTTGCGCCTTCGCGGCCGGAACCCGTCCTTCCGCGCAAGCCCGCGCCTTCTAGCGGGGCCTTGGCGCAACGGCAATGTCGCGGATGTGTCTTTTTCTCGGGATGGGGCGAGGATTTGACGCAGGATGCAACCTGACTGACTATCTACCTGTCCACAGACGATCGGAAAGCGCCATGTCGCCCGAGGTCGAACGCCTGCTGGCCGGCCAGACCACCGTCGCCGGCAAGATCCGCGCCCTGGCCGCCGCCGGCTACAAGCGCGCCGACATCGCCCGCATCCTCGGCAAGCGATACCAGCATGTGAGGAATGTGCTGGAGGAGACGCGGCCGGCTGAGATGGTCGCGCCGTTAGGAATGGCCGAAGCGGAGTCCAAACCCTTTCAACACGCCATACCGCATACCTATCGATTGGAAGTTGGCGCGAACGGCTCCGTGGTCCTGCCACCCGAAGTGCTCAAAGCGCTAGGGGCCCGGCCCGGCGGCCTGATCATCGCCGATCTGGGCGAGGAAAGCTTCACACTCATCAGCGGCATGACCGGGATCCGGCGCATGCAGGCGCGTCTGGCGCAGTTGCCCCCTTCAGACAAGCTGGCTTCAGAGGAGCTGATCGAGGACCGCCGGCGCGAAGCCGCGATCGAAGAACTCGAAGCGCAGATCTATGAAGCCAGGATGCGCAATGACGACTGAGTTCGTGATGGACTCGTCAGCGATCCTGGCCCTGGTTTTTCAGGAACCGGGCCGTGAGCATGTCGCCGTCGCCTTGCCGGGGGCGCTTATCAGCTCGGTCAACCTCACCGAAGTAATATCGAAGATGCTCGATCGTGGCCTGTCGCTTGAACAGGTCGACGATCAGATGAGCGACTTTTCCGTCGTCACCGTGAACTTCGATCGCGATCTCGCCATTCAGGCCGGCGTTCTTCGCTCCACCACCCGCCACAAGGGCCTGTCGCTCGGCGACCGCGCCTGCCTCGCCCTGGCCATGCGGGAGGGCCTCCCCGTCATGACCGCCGATCGGGCCTGGAGCGATCTGGACCTGCCGGTCGAAGTCGTGCTCATACGCTGACCATGACTCAGAGCGCCCCGAGCACCCCCAACTGGAGCATCGACCCCGCCGACGTGGCGCGGTTCTCGGCTATCGCCGCCGAGTGGTGGGACCCCAAGGGCAAGTTCGCGCCGCTGCATGTGTTCAATCCCTGCCGGCTGGCCTTCATCAGGGAACAGGCGCTGGAGCGCTTCGGCCTCGACGGGAACGAGCGCGCGCCGTTCGAAGGCCTGTCCCTGATCGACATCGGCTGCGGCGGCGGCCTGCTGAGCGAGCCGATGGCGCGCCTGGGCTTTTCCGTCACCGCCATCGACGCCTCGGAAAACAACATCAAGACCGCCGCGGCCCACGCCGCCGAGCAGGGCCTTTCCATCGGCTACCGCCCGGCCACCGCCGAACAGCTGGTCGCCGAGGGCGCGGGGCCGTTCGACGTGGTGCTGACCATGGAGGTCATCGAGCACGTGGCCGACCCGGGCGCCTTCCTGCGCACCTGCGCCCAACTGCTCAAGCCCGGCGGCCTGATGATCGTCGCCACCCTGAACCGTACGCTCAAGGCCCTGGCCCTGGCCAAGATCGGCGCGGAATACGTGCTGCGCTGGGTGCCGCCCGGCACCCACGAGTGGAAGCAGTTCCTCAAGCCCGAGGAGCTGCGCGCCTTCCTGGCCGGCGAGCCGGTCGAGATGCACGGCCCGTTCGGCGTCGCCTACAACCCGCTGACCGGCCGCTGGAGCCGCTCCACCGACGTCGACATCAACTACATGATGACGGTCACCAAGCCGACGGCGTGACGTCGAACAGGGTTCGCGGTATGTTTTCTACCGCTATGACCAAGGTTGAGACCATCGAGATCGAAACCCAGGTCGCGGATCACGTCCGCGAGCTGGCCCGTCAACGCGGGAGCAGCCTGTCCGAGGCCATCGACATCGCCGTGCGCGCGACGCTGGAACACGACCGGCAGCGCAAGACCGGCATCGATCTCGACGAGGTCGCCGCCATTGCGGCTCGCTTCCAGGCGCTCCCGGAACTGGCCCCGATGCCGTCCGACGCCGAATTCTACGACGCCGACGGCCTGCCCCGTTGATCGTCGTCGATGCTTCGGCAGTCGTCGCGATCCTGCTCGGCGAGCCCGAAGCCGTCGATTTCACCGCAAGGCTTCGCGATGAGCCCGGCCAACGCGTGATATCGAGCGTCAATTACTGGGAGATCCTGGCGCGCGCCGAAGTGGCCAAGGGCGAGATCGGGCGGCTAGAGGCGGAAAGCCTCCTGCAGGCGCTTCGGATAGAAGTATTGCCGGTGGACGCCGCCCTGACCCGCCTCGCTATTGAGGCCTTCGTGCGCTTCGGCCGACGCACGCCCGCCAAGCTGAACCTCGGCGACTGCTTCGCCTACGCCCTGGCCAAGACCCACGGCGACGGCGCCCTGCTCTACAAGGGCGACGACTTCGCCCGCACGGACCTGCGCTCGGCCCTGAAAGAGGCTTGACGCCGGGCGGCCGCGCGCCAACCTGAGGTCGTAACCTCGGAGTACCCCTCATGCCCGCCCTGCTGCTCGCCCTCGCCGCCGCCCTGCCCTCGCTGGCCGGGGATTTCGACGGCGACGGCAAGGCCGACCTGGCGAAGCTGGAGCCGCGCGGCGGCGCCCATGTGCTGGTGGTCGAGCGCGGCGCCGCGCCCGGCAAGCCCGAGACCATCACCCTGGTGGCCGACACGGCCAACTTCTTCATCGCCGCCCAGCCGGCCGGGACCTATCCGACCACCTGCGCCAAGGACGTCGGCGCGCCCTGCGCCGCCGACGAGCCGCGCCAGGTCGAGCTGAAGGCCCCGACCCTGTCGTTCGGAACCGAGGAAGCGTCCATGGCCGTGGCGGTCTGGACCGGCGAACGCTTCGCCGTCACCTGGCTGAACGACTGATCCCAGCCCTGTTCCGAGATCTTTTCCGGGAACCTTGACCTTCGCTGCGGCTTATTCCGCCGCAGGGACTTGGAACCTGGATCGGCGCCTCTCGTGGGGCGGAGCGCCCGATCCGTTCGTCGGAACGGAGACTTCCCCATGACCTCCCGTCGTCTGGCCTGGCTGATGGCCGGCGCCGTCGCCATCACCTCGGCCGCGCCCGCCATGGCGCAGTACGAAACTCAGAGCGACAGCGCCTACCAGCAGCAATTGCAGACCTATCAGCAGCAGCGCTCGTCCTACGAGGCCCGCCGCGCGGACTACGACAGCCGCCAGGCCCAGTACGACGCCGACCGGGCCGCCTACGAGCGCGCCCGCGACGACTACGACCGCCGCTA
>NZ_QHJY01000207.1 GCF_003185805.1 Caulobacter sp. D5 | reverse complement strand
CGGATCGGCGGCGAACAGCACATAGGCGTCGGCGGGGCGCGCGTCGGTGGTCAGGGTCACCGGGGCCGAAAAGCCGCGCAGGGCCGAGATCACCGGCGTCTCCGCCACGCCCTCCCAGCGCACCGTCAGGCTCTCGCCCTCCAGCAGCACCACCTCGCTGTCGCGCAGCGGCGCGCCGGCCTGCGAGAGCAGGCCGATGGTCACCGGGATCGGCAGGGCCTTCTTGACCGGCTGGCCGCTGGTCGGGGCCGTCTTCTGGGTCAGGGTGATCGACAGGGCCTTGGCGGCGGCGTCATAGGCGTGGGTCAGCGACACCGACGGCGTGCCGGCCTGTTCGTACCAGGAGAAGAAGCTCGAAAGGTCGCGCCCCGAGGCTTCCGCGAAGCAGGCGACGAAGGCCTCGACCGTGGTCGCCTCGCCGTCGTGGCGCTCGAAATAGAGGTCCAGGCCGGCCCGGAACGCGTCGGCGCCCAGGATGGTCTTCAGCATGCGGATGATCTCCGCGCCCTTCTCGTAGATGGTCGCGGTGTAGAAGTTGTCGATCTTCAGATAGCTCGACGGCCGCACGGCGTGAGCCAGCGGGCCGGCGTCCTCGGCGAACTGGCGGGCGCGCAGGGCCTTGACGTCCTTGATCCGCTGCACGGCCGCGCCGCGCATGTCGGCGGAAAAGCTCTGGTCGCGGAAGACCGTCAGGCCCTCCTTCAGGCACAGCTGGAACCAGTCGCGGCAGGTGATGCGGTTGCCGGTCCAGTTGTGGAAATATTCGTGGGCGACGACGCTCTCGATGCGCTCGTAGTCGAAGTCGGTCGCCGTCTCCGGCTCGGCCAGCAGGAGCGAGGAGTTGAAGATATTCAGCCCCTTGTTCTCCATGGCCCCGAAGTTGAAGTCGCGCACGGCCACGATCATGAACAGGTCCAGATCGTATTCGCGGCCGAACGCCTCCTCGTCCCACTTCATCGAGCGCTTGAGGGCGTCCAGGGCATAGGCGGCGCGCGAGGCCTGGCCGGGATCGACGAACACCTTCAGCGCCACGGTGCGGCCGCTCATGGTGACGAAGTCGTCCTCCAGCACGTCGAGGCGCCCGGCGACCAGGGCGAACAGATAGGCGGGCTTGGGGAAGGGGTCGTTCCAGACGGCGAAGTGGCGGCCGTTCTTCAACTGGCCGGCCTCCATCAGGTTGCCGTTGCTCAGCAGGTGCTCGAACGAAACGTCGGCCTCGATCCGCACGGTGTAGCGGCTCAGCACGTCGGGCCGGTCGGGGAAGAAGGTGATGGTGCGGAAGCCCTCGGCCTCGCACTGGGTGCAGAACCGGCCGCCCGACATGTAGAGGCCCATCAGCGCCTTGTTGGCCGACGGATCGATCTCGACCTCGGTGACCAGTTCGAAGGCGTCGGGGACGTCGGCGATGGTCAGGCGCTCGTCGTCCAGCTCGTACTGGTTGCCGCTCAGGGCCTGGCCGTCGATGGCGATCGCCTTGAGCGTCAGCCGCTCGCCGTTCAGCGACAGCGGCTCGCCGGCCGCGCCCGTACGGCGCACCTGCAGCGTGGCGGTCACGCGCGTGGCCGACGGCTCCAGCTGGAAGGACAGGTGCGTCGTCTCGATCTCGAACGGGAACGGACGATAGTCGGAGAGCCGGATCGGCTGGGGCGTTTCGGTGCGCATCCGGCCAATGTAGTCGCCCGTCGGGGCCGGGGCGAGGCCGCCGGTTGCGCGGTTTGTCGATTTATCGGCTAGGTTTCGAAGCTCAACCTGAGGCGCCGCCGATGTCCGAGACCCTCGCCGAAGGCGGCAGCCGTATTTCGCCGGGCCGCCGGATCGTCATTCTGGTCTGGGCGATGATCCTGACGCTGGTCCCCTGTATCGCGGGGCTCGCCGTGCTGGCGACCAGGGACATCGCCGGCGGCTTCACGGCTCATCTCGCGCCGCCCAGCATCTGGTTCGACTTCGCGCTGGGCCAAGAACCCCTTGCCGCCCTGGCGGCGATCCTGGTCGCGCTCGGGACCTACGTCCTGCTGGTTCGGCTGGGCGAGAAGCGCTGGCCGTCAGAGTTGGCGCCGGCCTTTGCGATCCTCGAACTGGGCCTCGGGATCGTCCTGGCCGCGCTCGCCTTCGGCCTTTTGATGGGCGTGCTCACCTTGAGCGGCGGCGTGGTCTGGCGGCCGCCGACGTCCATTGATTGGTATGCGGCGCTGGCGAACGGTCTGCCCCAGGGCCTGTTCGGCGGCCTGCTGCTGGGCTTGGCCGTGCAGGGCGGAACCGCACGGTTGGCGACCCAGGCGCTCGGACCGGTCGCGGGCGTCGTGCTCGCGGCCTTGCTGGCCTCCTGGCTTGTATCTTCGGGATGGAAGCTGCCGCCGATCCAGCGCGTGAACGCCACGCTGGGCGGAGCCATCCTCGGCCTTCTGTGGCTTCGCCGTCAGCGGTTATGGCTTGGGCTTGGCCTGTCGACGGCGTGGGGCGCGCTGTCGGGGGCGGTCATCGGCGGTCCTGCTCTATTTTGCGCTGAGGATACGTCCATCTACGAGCCTGGGCGGGGGATCCTGATCGCCTGGCTGCGAGGAACCGATGGTCCGGAAGGCTCGATCCCCTTGTTGATCGGCTGTGTCTTCGCCGTCGGCTGGCTGACCTGGCGGGCCTGGAAGGAAGGCCGCTTCTCCAAGGCTTGAGGCTGATCAATGTGCGTCCCGGCGGGCGGGCGCATCACCCCTGGCGACGCCTCGACGCGTCGCACTCCAAGGGGATAAGACCATGACCGCCCTTCGCCTCGCCCTGCTGGCCGGCCTGACGCTCGCCGCCGCGACCGGCGCCGCTCAAGCCCAGGAGGCCTTCACGCCCGCCGCCAAGGGGACCTGGCAGGTCAACCTGCGCGCCACCGGCGTGCTGCCCGACGCGGGCGACCCGATCGTCACCTCGGCCGGCGCGGCCACCGGCCTGAAGGCCGACGTCAAGGATGACGTCAAGCCGACCCTGGGCGTCTCCTACTTCATCACCGACAAGCTCGCCGTCGAGGTGATCGCCGGCACGACCCAGCACACCGTCAAGGCCGTGGGGCCGGGGACCGACGTCGTGGTGCACAAGACCTGGGTGCTGCCGCCGGTGGTCTCGGCCCAGTACCACTTCGCGCCCAAGGCCCGCTTCAATCCCTATGTGGGCGCGGGGCTGAACTACATGCTGTTCTACAGCGGCAAGGACCGCAACGGCTTCACCGTCGATCTCGACGACGGCTTCGGCTACGCCCTGCAGGCCGGCGCAGACATCGCCGTGAAGGGGCCGTACGTCGTCAATCTCGACGTCAAGAAGGTGTGGTTCGAGACCGACGCCAAGATCAACGGCGGCGCGCTGAAGTCGAAGGTCAACCTGGATCCGACGGTGGTGTCGGTGGGCATCGGACGGCGGTTCTAGGTATCTGGAACCCCTCCCCCTCGATGGGGGAGGGGCAGGGGTGGGGGTGGCTGCGGCGTCGGATGCCGCGCACGGCCGCCAGCTCAGAAGGTCACCCCCATCCCCGACCCGTCCCCCATCCGCCAACGGGAAGGGAGAAGTCTATCCCTCGATCGATCCGCTCGCCGCCGGCGTCTCGTGCAGCTCGCGCTCGATGGCCGCGGCCTTCTGCGCCAGGGCCAGCAGGGCGGGGGGGGCGTCCTCGGGGTGGTCGCCGACCAGGGTCACGATCTCGCGGGCCAGGGCGTGCAGGCGCGGGGCGGTGGCGATCAGCTTGGCCTGGAACTCGATCTTGCGCGGGTCGCGATCGTACTCGGCCCCCGGCGTGCGCCAGCCGCCCCAGTCGTTGGGATCGGTGACCACCACCGGATAGGTGCCGGGGAAGGGGTGATGCAGGCAGTCGCCCTCCTGCTGCCACTTGTTGCGGGCGCGCAGGACCCGCCAGTTCGACAGGACGCCGCCTTCCTGCGGGTCCATCTTGTCCTCGGGCTTCAGCTCGTGGGCCAGGAACTCGCGGCCCAGGCCGACGTCGTAGGTCACCCGCACCGGCTCGTCGAAGCCCTTGGCCCAGATGGGCACGATCTTCTCGATCGTCGCCCAGGCGCCGACGCTCTCGACCCAAACCTTCTGGTTCCGCTGGTAGACGGTCTTGGCCATGGGACTCCGGAACTTCGGCTGGAACGGGGGCTTGCGAATACTCGGGTCGCATAAGAACCTGAAATTCTTGACGCCGGGTCAATCTTTCCAGGGGGCGCAAGCTCGGTCATCGTCGTTTCCAACGGCCGTCGTCAGAACGGCCAAGGGAGAGAAACGGCCGTGGATTTCGACTATTCCGACGACCAGAAGTTCCTCAAGGACGAGGCCCGCAAGTTCCTGAGCGGCCGCTGTCCGCCCGCGGTGGTGCGCGGGGTGCTGGACGATCCGGCCCGCAGCCACGACCAGGCCCTCTGGGCCGCCGTCGCCGAGCAGGGCTGGCTGGGCGCGGCCATTCCCGAAGAGCACGGGGGGCTGGGCCTTGGCCGGGTCGAGCTGTGCGCCATCGCCGAGGAGCTGGGCCGCGCCGTCGCCCCGATCCCGTTCGCCTCCACGGTCTACATTCTGGCCGAGGCCGTGATGGCCCACGGCTCCGACGCCCAGAAGGCCGCGATCCTGCCGGCTATCGCTTCCGGCGAGCTGATCGGCTGCCTGGCCGTCAGCGAAGGCCCCGGCGTGCTCACCCCCTCGGCTCTGTCGAGCAAGGTCGAGGGCGGCAAGCTTACGGGCGTGAAGATCCCCGTCACCGACGGCGACATCGCCCACACCGCCATCGTCCTGGCGTCCGAGGGCGGCAAGCCCGGCCTCTTCCTGGTCGACCTGATGGGCGCCGGCGTGAAGCGCGAGACGCTGGAAAGCCTGGATCCCACCCGCGGCGTCGCCCGCCTGACCTTCGACGGCGCGGCCGCCGAGCGGCTGGGCGCGGCGGGCGAGGGCTTCGACCTCGTGCAGAGCATCCTCGACCGGGCCGCCGTGCTGCTAGCCTTCGAACAGCTGGGCGGCGCCGACCGCTGCCTCGAGATGGCCAAGGACTACGCCCTGGGCCGCTACGCCTTCGGCCGCGTGATCGCCGGCTACCAGGCCATCAAGCACAAGCTGGCCGACATGTACGTCAAGAACGAGGTCGCCCGCTCCAACGCCTATTACGGCGCCTGGGCGCTCAACGCCTCCACGCTCAAAGAAAATGGGGCCTCCGAACTGCCCACGGCCGCCGCCGCCGCCCGCATCGCCGCCTCGGAAGCCTTCTGGTTCGCCAGCAAGGAAAGCGTCCAGGTGCACGGCGGCATGGGCTTCACCTGGGAGGTCGACTGCCACCTCTACTACCGCCGCTCGCGGCAGCTCTCCCTCGTGGCCGGCTCGCCCCGGCTCTGGAAGGAGCGGCTGGTGAGCGAGCTCGAGAAGAAGAACGCGGCTTAAGGGAGAACAAGATCATGGACTTCAACGACTCCCCCAGCGAAGCCGCCTACCGCGACAAGGCCCGCGCCTGGCTGGAAGAGGCCGCCGCCGCCCACAAGGCAGAGCACGGCGAACCCAAGCCCAACACCCCCGAGCACATGGCCGCCGCCAAGGCCTGGCAGGCCCGCAAGGCCGCCGCCGGCTACGCCTGCATCACCTGGCCCTCGGCCGTGGGCGGGGGCGGCGGCACGCCGATCGAGTCCGTCATCTTCGGCCAGGAGGAGGGCAAGGCCGGCGTCGCCTACGGCTACTTCACCATCGGCCTGGGCATGTGCGTGCCCACGGTCATGGCCTTCGCCGACACCGACACCAAGAAGCGCTTCGTCTCTCCCGCCGTGAAGGGCGAGGAGATCTGGTGCCAGCTGTTCTCCGAACCGGCCGGCGGCTCCGACGTCGCGGCCCTGCGCACGCGCGCCGTCCGTGATGGTGACGACTGGATCATCAACGGCCAGAAGGTCTGGACCACCGGCGCCCACTACAGCGACTTCGGCATTCTCCTTACACGGACGGATCCCGACGTACCCAAGCACAAGGGCCTGACCATGTTCTGGATCGACATGCGCGACGCCGCCGTCGAGTGCCGGCCGATCCACCAGATGTCGGGCGGGCGCGAGTTCAACGAGGTCTATTTCAGCGACCTGCGGGTCAAGGACAGCCAGCGTCTGGGCGAGGTCGGCCAGGGCTGGCAGGTGGCCCTCGTCACCCTGATGAACGAGCGCCTGGCCGTCGGCGGCTCGGCCGGTCCCAACTACCGCGAGGTGCTGGAACTGGCCCGCGCCCTGCCGGGCGAGGACGGCCCCGCGCTCAAGAACGACGCCTTCCGCGAGAAGCTGGCCGACTGGTTCGTGGCCTCCCAGGGGCTGAAGTTCACCCGCTTCCGCACCATGACCGCCCTGTCGCGCGGCCAGACCCCGGGACCGGAAAGCTCGATCGGCAAGATCATCTCGGCCAACCAGCTGCAGGATCTGGCCAACACCGCCGTCGAGATGCAGGGCGAGTACGGCGTTCTCACCGGCCCCGAAGCCGCCGCCGGCGCGGCCTTCCAGCAAAGCCTGATGTGGGCCCCCGGCCTGCGCATCGCCGGCGGCACCGACGAAATCCTCAAGAACATCATCGCCGAACGGGTCCTGGGCCTGCCCGGCGACGTCCGCGTCGACAAGGACGTGGCGTTCAAGGACATGCCGACGGGGCGGTGAGGGGGGCTCTTCTCCCTTCCCCCTCGATGGGGGAAGGGCCGGGGATGGGGGGGGCGCGGCGATCCGACCGGACGCGGCGTCGCCTTTATTCGCCTCAGCAGTCACCCCCACCCCTGCCCCTCCCCCATCAAGGGGGAGGGGTGAGCTAGTTACGAGAATCGCCCGGGCGACCGCGCCTTGCCAGCTCGCCCAATAGGCGAAAAATGACGATCCCCTGACGGGCGAAAATCGTGTGATTACACGGAATTAGCCGGGCAACACGCCTGTTCCGCGTTCCAATTAAGGCATGGCGACCGACAGTGGTCGAACGACGGTCTGGCGAGCTTGACAGCGTCGTCGCCGGCGGCCCATGAGTGACGCTGATCTATGGTTAACGGCGGGGCTGGAGGGGAGCGATGCACGAGGCCAGCGACGCTGTTTCGACTCTCCTCGACCGGGGCCTTCACCTGGGGCGGGCCGCGCGTTCGTGGATTACCACGCGGCCGTGGACGCGCCTTGGGCCGATCCGTCGCCTGCCGCTCGGCGTGGCCGCCGCGACCCTGGTCGCCATGCCGCTGTTCGGCTGCGATTTTTCCGCCAACCAGCTGTTCGCCAAGCGCGCCGGCGCCTGCCCGCGCCCGCAGGCGGCCCAGGGCGTCTCGGGCCAGTTCAACCAGCAGCAGATCGAGATCCGCAACCTGCGCCAGGGCGGCTTCCGCGGCGACTTCTTCGCCCAGCTGGAGCTGGCCCGCCGCTACGAGGGCCAGCGGGCGGTCGACAAGAACCTCGACGATCCGGTCGAGGCGGCCACCTGGTACGCCATGGCCCTGGCCAATCCGGCGGGCTACGCCCCGATCGCCGCCTACGAGCCGCGCGGCAAGCCGGGCAAGGCCCTGTCGCGTTTCGACGACTGCCGCGCCTATGAGCGCCACGCCGCCTACGGCGCCCTCGACCGCCAGCTCTCCCGCATGTCGACGGAAGAGCGCGAACAGGTCCGCAACCGGGTGATCTACATCCTGTCGACGCAAGGGGCCGACGGCTTCCGCGCCCTGGCGCGCATGCACGACGGCTATTTCGGCCCCTATGGCGAGCCGTCCGACAACCTCCAGGCCGTCGAGGCCTATGGCGACCGCAAGCACGTCGGCGCCCCGGCGGCGCTCGACCTCTTCCGCCGCAACGACGTCGACGCCTATCTCTACAACTATCTGGCGGTGCAGACCGGCGACGTCTCGGCCTATGTCATGCTCAAGGACTTCGAACGCTCCTCGCCGCAGCGGGCCTCCTACGGCGGCTTCGTCGAGGGCAAGGCCAAGCGCTGGATCCCGCCCTACGAGTTCTATCCGGCCGACTCCCCGGACTCCGGCGTGCCCCATTCCGACGAGAGCGATCCGTCGGGCGAGGCCCGCGAGGCGGCCCTGGCCCGCCTGCACGAGCTGCCCTTCGTCCATATCGGCGAGGCCCTGGCCTATCTGCGGATCATCCCCGCGCCGCTGCTCGACGAGCGGCTGCTGGCGGCGGGCGACGCCCAGACCTTCCAGGCCTCGATCGGCCGCCCGACCACCGGCCGGCTGACGCCGATCGAGAAGGTGAGGGCGGTGCAGTACGCGGCCGTCAACGGCTCGTCCAAGGCCCAGCTGGTGCTAGCGGTGATGTACTCCGAGGGCGTGGGCGTGCCGCGCGACTACGCCCGCGCCTACCACTGGTACGAAGAGGCCGAACGCCAGGGCTCGCCCGAGGCCAAGTACGCCATGTCGACCTTCTTCTCGCTGGGCCTGCAGGGCGTGGCCGACCAGGACCGCGCCAAGGCGGTGGTCTACCAGCTGGACGGCGCTCTGGCCGGCTTCAAGCCGTCGGTCTGGCGCCTGCAGCAACTGCTGGCCCAGGTCTCGCGCCCGCCCCGCGCGCCGGGCGAGCGGCCCCGGCCGTACGAGGCCAGGCCCTATGCCGGCTCCTCGAACGCTCCCGGCCCGTCGAACACTGAAAGGGACTATCGATGAGACGCCTTCGCCTGTTCGCGGCGGGACTCGTCGCTATCAGCCTGGCCGCCGTCGGCGCGCCGCAAGCCGCCCAGGCCTCGCCGGACGCCAAGGTCGATCAGCAGATCCGCCCGTGCTTTGGCCTGCTGATCCAGCCGGCCCTGTCGCACGGCTGCAAGGGCTATGTCCCCAAGCGCAAGCCGCCGCGCCGGCCCTACTATCCCTCGCGCCCCTACGAGCGCTACCGCACCAGCGTCGACTGCGACGTCGCCTATCCGGGCGAGGTCAGCGACGTGCTCTCGCGCCTCTATGACGGCGACACCCTGACCTTGATCTCGCGCAACGGCGGGGCCTGCGTCGAGACGCTGAACGTCACCCGCGCCGTGCACATCGTAGCCCGCGACTACAGCCCCTCGCGCGCCCGGCCGATCCTGATGGCCCCGGCCGATCAGCCCTGCATCCGCATCGCCCCGGGCGTGGCCTATGTGGTGCTCGAGAACCTGGGCCTGGAATCGACGCGGGGCGGCACGGCCTCGTGCATCGTCGGTCGCGCCACCGAGCTGGCCCTCAAGGGCGTGGTCGTGCGCTACGACGGCGAGGGCTCGGCCATCGACGTCGCCGACAGCCGGGTGGAGCTCTACCAGACCGCCTTTGTCGGCCGCACCCGCGCCCCGGTGGTCAAGCTGTCGGGCGGTCTGCAGGCCCAGGACGTCGACGTCGCCGCCACCGCCATCGGCATGGCCGTCGAGACCGGCCGCGACAGCCGCCTGCGCGATGTCCGCGTGGTGCGCCTGGGCGACTGGACGGGCTCGTCGCGCGTGCGCAGCTCGGCCGGCTTCGTGCTGACCGGCGTCAACCGCGATCAGCTGGTGCAGATCGACGGCCTGTCGACCGACGGCTTCTCGCGCGGCATCTATATCAGCGGCGGCGAGACCACGCTGCAGCGCCCCGTGGTCCGCGACAGCGACTGGGCGGTGGTGCTGGAAGGGGCCGACCTGCGCGTGCTGGACGGCCAGCTGGAAGCCGCCGACGTCGGTATCTACGCCGCCTCGGGCGTGGTCTTCGCGTCGGACAACGCCATCGCCGGCGTCATGCGCGCGGGGCTGTTCGCCGACAGCGGCGCCCAGATCCGCGCCCGCGACAACCGCGTCTTCGCCCGCCCCGGCGGCTGCGAGGCCCTGATCACCGGCTATTTCGACGGCGCCCTGACCTGCCGTCCGTGGTTCGAGGCGCCGGAACTGTTCCGCACGCCGCGCGACCGCGCCCGCCAGGACTACGACAGCTACTGGCCCACGAGCGCCGTGGCGATCCTGAGCGGTCCCGCGCCCGCCGCCCTGGCCGGCGGTCCCGCCGACCCTTACGACGCCTCGGCCGCCGCCGGCGGTCCGGTTCCGGCCCCTCAAGGAGCTCCGCGATGATCCGCACGCTCGCCATCGGCGCCCTGACCCTTTCGATGGCCGCCGCCGGCCTCGCCCAGGCCCAGCCGGGACCGGGACCCGTCTCCGCCAAGCGTCCCGCCGGCCGCGGCGGTCCCTGCGGCGCGCCCCTGACCGGCCAGGCGCCCGACGTCATGACCTATGACCGCGCCACCGGCACCCAGGTGTTCGTCAGCGGCCAGGGCGGCACCGAGGTCTCGGCCTACAACCAGCGCACCGGCTCCTCGGCCGGGCTGCGCGGCGACCTGTCCAAGCCGGGCGTCACCGAATCCTGCGCTTCCGACGCCCTCACCGGCGACGGCTACGCGGTCACCTCGCGCGGCCCGGGCGACATCGCCGTGGTCGGCCGCGACGGCCAGACCGGCGAGCGCTGGGCCATCAAGCGCACCGACGGCTCGACC
>NZ_QHJY01000206.1 GCF_003185805.1 Caulobacter sp. D5 | reverse complement strand
CCTGAAGGGGGAGCTGTCGCGGAGCGACTGAGGGGGAAGTGATCGCGGCAGATCAGCAGCGGCTTCCCCCTCCGGCCCTCCGGGCCACCTCCCCCTTCAGGGGGAGGGTCTAGCCTTCTAGAAAAACACCCCGTCCTTCGGGCAGGGCGGGCCGACGCCGACGGGCTCCATGCCTTCCCAGGGGGCGGCGCAGGTCTGGACGGTGGCGGCGAAGGCGCGGAGGGTTTCCAGGTCGGCCTTCAGGCGCTCGGGCGTGGTGAGCAGCGACAGGCTGACCTCCCTGGCCGCGTCGGCCCGGTACTTGGCCTCGACCGAATAGTAGATGCGGCCTTCGTAGCGTTCGCGGCAGACGGGGCGGTCGGCGCCGAGCAGGCGCACCGTGGCGACCTTGCGGCAGGGCGGGCGACGGCGCGGCTCGTCTTCTCCAGCGTCGGGGTCGTAGCCGTAATAGACCATGATCGCCGCCACGCCCTTGGTGTCGACGAAGCGGCCGACGGACGGGAAACCCGGCCCCGTGCACAGGCCGCCGTTCAGCAGCAGGTCGGTTCCATGGTCGCTGCCGTGAAAGTCTTCCGGCAGCGGGCAGTAGGTGGCCCCCGGCGGCGAGCGGAAGGTCAGGCCGTGATTGGCCGTGACGAACACCGGCGGCGCAGGCCGGGGCGGTTTCGGCGGCGGTTGCTCGGCGCCGGCGAGAAGCCAGGCGGCGACGAGGGCGGGCAGCATGTGCGGGGACTCCGAGGTCGCCCGAATGCTCGCGCCGTTCAGTCGACGGCGGCAAGCACTTTTCGGATCGTCTCCACCACACGGTCGATCTGGGCTTCCTCGATGATCAGCGGCGGCGACAGGGCGATGATGTCGCCGGTCACGCGGATCAGAAGGCCCTGGTCGAAGGCCGCCTCGAAGGCCTCCATGGCCCGGGCCGTCGGGGCGCCGGGACGGGGCGAAAGCTCGATGCCGGCGATCAGGCCGAAGTCGCGGATGTCGATCACGTGGCGGGCGTCGGCCAGCGAATGGACGGCCGCGCGCCAGTAGGGCTCGATGGCCAGGGCGCGCTCGAAGAGGCCCTCGCTCTGGTAGATTTCCAGGGTCGCCAGGCCCGCCGCGCAGGCCAGCGGGTGGCCTGAATAGGTGTAGCCGTGGAAGAGCTCGATGGGGCTGTCGGCGCCGTCGAGCATGGCCTCGTAGATGGCGGTGCTGGCGGCCACGGCGCCGGCCGGCACGGCGGCGTTGGTCAGGCCCTTGGCCATGCAGAGGAGGTCGGGCGTCACCCCGAAGCGGTCGGCGGCGAAGGGCGCGCCGACCCGGCCGAAGCCGGTGATCACCTCGTCGAAGATCAGCAGGATGTCGTGCCTGTCGCAGATCGCCCGCAGCTTCTGCAGATAGCCTTCCGGCGGCACGAGCACGCCGGTCGAGCCCGCGACCGGCTCGACGATGACGGCGGCGATGTTGGAGGCGTCGTGCAGGGCGACGATGCGTTCCAGGTCGTCTGCCAGATGCGCGCCGTGCTTGGGCTGGCCCTGGCTGAACAGGTTCTCGGGGACGCCGTGGGTGTGGGGCAGGTGGTCGACGCCGGTGAGCAGGGACCCGAAGTACATCCGGTTCTTGGGGATGCCGCCCACCGAGATCCCGCCGAAGCCGACGCCGTGATAGCCGCGCTCGCGGCCGATCAGCCGGGTCTTGGTCCCCTTGCCGCGGGCGCGGTGATAGGCGAGCGCGATCTTCAGGGCGGTGTCGACCGACTCCGAGCCGCTGTTGGTGAAGAAGATCCGGTCCAGGCCCTTCGGCGTCACCTGGGCCAGGCGCGAGGCGAAGGAAAAGGCCAGCGGGTGGCCGAGGTTGAAGCTCGGCGCATAGTCCATCTCGCCGGCCTGCTTGCGGATCGCCTCGGTGATCTGCTCGCGCCCGTGGCCGGCGTTGACGCACCACAGGCCCGAGGTGGCGTCGAGGATCTGGCGGCCGTCGGGCGTGGCGTAGTGCATGCCTTTGGCCGAGGCGAGCAGGCGCGGATTGGCCTTGAACCGCCGGTTGGGCGTGAACGGCATCCAGTAGGCGTCGAGGTCGTTGGCGCCGAAGTCGGGCATGGGGAAGGTCCTTCGCGAGACCTTGCATTGTGATCGCAATTATCGGCTAGCTGGCAAGCCCTGGAATGCGTCGCGGAGAGGAGGGGACATGGCCGAGCCGAAAACGCGCCGTCCCCTGGCCGATTCCACGGCGGTGCATGACCAGGTCTACGACTCCATCCGCCAGGCCCTGATCACCGGCAAGATCGCCCCTGGTGTCGGGGTTTCCCTGCGCAGCCTGGCGGCCGAGCTGGGGGTCAGTCCCATGCCCGTGCGCGACGCCGTGCGACGGCTCGTGGCCGAGCGGGCCCTGGCGATCAACCCGGCCAACAAGCGCCTGTCCGTCCCGTCGCTGAGCGCCGAACGGCTGGAGCAATTGGAGCTGGCGCGGCGGTGGATCGAGCCGGAGCTGGCCGCCCGCGCCGCGCCCAGGGCCGACGAAGCCTTGGTGCGCAAGCTGAAGCTCATCGACCAGGAGCTGGAAGATGCGCTGCGGGTGGGCGATGTCGACGGCTACATGGTGGCCAACCACGCTTTCCACTTCGCCATCTACGAGCGGGCCGGGGCCGAGGTGCTGCTGGCCATGGCCGGCGGGCTGTGGCTGCAGATCGGGCCGTTCATGCGGGTGGTGTTCGGCCGGGTCGGCACCGGCAGCCTGCCCGCCGACCGTCACGCCGAGGCCATGGACGCCCTGAAGGCCCGCGACGCCGACGGCGCCCGCCGCGCCATCGCCGCTGACCTGTCCGAAGGCATGGACAAGATGCGGGCGGCGGTCGGCGCCGAGTCCGGCTTGACAGGGTCGATGGCGGCGCAAACTGTGATCACAATTCGATGAGGCTTTCCGCGTGACCGTTCCCGCGTCCATCTCCGAACAGCTGCGCCGCCTGGCCCTTCCCGGCTGGGCGGTGATCGACGGCGCTCTGGTCGAGGCGGTCTCGGGCGGAACGTTCCCCAATGTCGGGCCGCGCGACGGCAGGGTGCTGAACCGGGTGGCCGCCTGCGACGGGGCCGATGTCGATCGCGCCGTGGCCGCCGCCCGCGCCGCTTTCGAGGACGGCCGCTGGCGCGACCTGCATCCGCGCCAGAAGAAGAAGGTGCTGTTCCGCCTGGCCGAACTGATGGAGCGCGACGCCGAGGCGCTGGCCTTGCTGGAGAGCCTGGACGTCGGCAAGCCGATCCGTGACGCCCGAGCCGTCGACATCCCGCTCGCGATCAACACCACCCGCTGGTACGCCGAGGCGCTGGACAAGGTCTATGGCGAGGTCGGGGCTTCGCCGGCCGATCGCCTGTCCTTCGCCACCCACGAGCCGCTGGGGGTGATCGGGGCCATCGTGCCGTGGAACTTCCCGCTGCACATGGCGATGTGGAAGGTCGCACCGGCCCTGGCGATGGGTAATTCGGTTGTGCTGAAGCCGGCCGAGCAGTCGCCGCTGACGGCGCTGAAGCTGGGCGAGCTGGCTCTCGAAGCCGGGCTCCCGGCAGGGGTTCTGAACGTGGTCCCCGGTTTCGGCGCGATCGCCGGCCAGGCCCTGGCCCGGTCGATGGACGTCGACATGATCGCCTTCACCGGCTCTGGCCCCACCGGCCGGCGGCTGATGGAATATGCGGCCCAGAGCAATCTCAAGCGCGTGTCGCTGGAGCTGGGCGGCAAGTCGCCCCAGATCGTCTTCGCCGATTGCCCGGACCTGGATGCGGCCGCCCAGGCCGCCGCCTGGGGCGTGTTCTATAATCAGGGCGAGGTCTGCACCGCCGCCTCGCGCCTGCTGGTCGAGGCCTCGATCAAGGACGAATTCCTGGAGAAGGTGGTCGCGGTCGCCAAGACCATCCAGGTCGGCGATCCGCTGGATCCGGAGACGGGCTTTGGGGCCATGGTCAGCGAGCGGCAGATGCAGACCGCGCTTTCCTATATCGACAAGGCCCGCGAGGAGGGCGGCGAGCCCGTGCTCGGCGGGAACCAAGTGCGCACTGAGACCGGCGGCTTCTATGTCGAGCCGACGATCTTCGACGGCGTGAAGCCGGAGCACCGCCTGGCCAAGGAAGAGGTGTTCGGACCCGTCCTGGGCGTGCTGAGCTTCACCGCCGAGGAAGAGGCCTTCGCCCTGGCCAACGACACGGTCTATGGCCTCGCCGCCGGCCTGTGGACCAGCGACATCAACCGCGGGCTGAAGGGCGCGCGGAAGCTGAAGGCCGGGCTCGTCTGGGTCAACGGCTGGGACGCCTGCGACATCACCATGCCGTTCGGGGGCTTCAAGCAGTCGGGCTTCGGCCGTGACCGCAGCCTTCATGCGTTGCACAAGTACGCCGACCTGAAGTCGGTGTCCGTGACGCTGAGGTAGCCCCACATGACCGCCCTGAACCTTGTCGAAACCGCCGCCCTGATCGACGGCCTGTGGATCGAAGGCGATGCGACCTTCGCCGTCACCAATCCGGCCGACGGCGAGACGATCGCCGACGTCGCCGAGCTGGGCGCGGCCGAGACGCGGATCGCCATCGAGGCCGCGCACCGGGCGTTTCCGGGCTGGGCGGCGCGGACGGCCAAGGAGCGCGGGGCGATCCTGCGCCGGTGGAGCGACCTGATGCTCGCCCACGCCGACGATCTGGCCCGGCTGATGACGGCCGAGCAGGGCAAGCCGCTGGCGGAGTCGAAGGGCGAGGTGGCCTATGGGGCCAGCTTCATCGACTGGTTCGCCGAGGAGGCCAAGCGCGGCTACGGCCACACCATTCCGACGCCCGATCCCAAGAAGCGCCTGGCCTCGATCAAGCAGCCGATCGGGGTGTGCGCGGCGATCGCGCCGTGGAACTTCCCGATCGCCATGATCACCCGCAAGGTCGGCCCGGCCCTGGCGGCCGGCTGCACCGTGGTGGTCAAGCCGGCGGCCGAAACGCCGCTGTGCGCCCTGGCCATCGCCCGTCTCGCCGTCGAGGCCGGCGTGCCGGCCGGCGTGCTCAACGTCGTCACCGGCACGGATGCGTCGGCCATCGGCAAGGCCCTGTGCGAGGACGGCCGGGTGCGCAAGCTTTCGTTCACCGGCTCGACCCCGGTGGGCAAGGTGCTCTACGGCCAGTGCGCGGGCACGATGAAGAAGCTGTCGCTGGAACTGGGCGGCAACGCGCCCTTCATCGTCTTCGACGACGCCGATCTCGAGGCCGCCGTCGATGGCGCGATCGCCAGCAAGTACCGCAACACCGGCCAGACCTGCGTCTGCGCCAACCGCCTGATCGTGCAGGCCGGCATCCACGACGCCTTCGTGGCGCGGCTGACCGAGAAGGTCGCGGCGATGAAGGTGGGGCCGGGCACGGGCGAGGGCGTGGTGATCGGCCCGCTGATCAACGAGAAAGCCATCATCAAGGTCGAGGCCCTGGTGCAGGAGGCTGTCGAGGCCGGCGCCCGGGTGGAGGTCGGCGGCGAGCGTCACGAGCGGGGCGGCCTGTTCTACCAGCCGACCGTGCTCTCCGGCGCGACGCCGGACATGCGTCTGTTCAACGAGGAGATCTTCGGCCCGGTCGCCCCGATCGTGAAGTTCCACACCGAGGACGAGGCGATCGCCCTGGCCAACGCCACGCCCTTCGGCCTGGCGGCCTATTTCTACAGCCGCGACGTCGGCCGTTGCTGGCGCGTGGCCGAGGCCATCGAGGCCGGCATGGTCGGCATCAACGAAGGCCTGATCTCGACCGAGGTGGCGCCGTTCGGCGGGGTCAAGGAGTCGGGCCTGGGCCGAGAGGGATCGTCCGAGGGCCTCGATGAGTATTTCGAGACCAAGTACCTGTGCTTCGGCGGGGTCGCATGAGCGCCGCCGTCGCCACGCGCCACACGATGCAAGACCTGATCGCCGCGGAGCGCGCGCGATTCCTGGCCGAGCATCCGCGCAGCGTGGCCATGGCCAAGGCGGCCGCCCAGGTGTGGCGCGGGGGCGTGCCTATGCACTGGATGGGCGACTGGGCTTGTCCTTCGCCGATCTTCGCCGCCCAGGGCGTGGGGGCGCAGGTCACCGACGTCGACGGCAAGCTCTACGACGACTTCTGTCTGGGCGACACGCCGTCGATGTTCGGCCATGGCGACACCTCGGTGGCGGCGGCCGTGGCGGACCAGGCCAAACGTGGGGCCGGGTTCATGCTGCCGACCGCCTCGGCGGTGATCGTCGGCAAGCTGCTGGCCGAGCGGTTCGGCCTGCCGCTGTGGCAGGCGGCGACCACGGCCAGCGACGCCAACCGCGCGGCTGTCCGCTGGGCGCGGGCGGTGACGCAGCGGCCGGTCGTGCTGGTGTTCGACGGCTGCTATCACGGCATGGTCGAGGACGCCTTCGTGGTGCTGAAGGACGGCGCGGCGGTCATGAAGCCCGGCCTGCTGGGCCAGGTGCAGGACCTGACGGCCACGACCCGCGTCGTGCCGTTCAACGATCTGGCGGCGCTGGAAGCGGCCCTGGCCCCCGGCGACGTCGCCGCCGTGCTGGCCGAGCCGGTGATGACCAACTGCGGGATGATCCTGCCCGATCCCGGCTTCCACGACGCCCTGCGCAAGCTGACGCGCGAGGCCGGAACCCTGCTGATCATCGACGAGACCCACACCATCTCGACCGGCGCCGGCGGCTACACCCGCGCGCACGGCCTGGAGCCGGACGTCTTCGTGCTGGGCAAGGCCGTGGCCGGCGGCGTGCCGGCCGCCGTCTGGGGCGTGACGGCTGAGCTGTCTGCGCGGATGGACGAGGCCCAGGCGCGCATCGGGCCGGGCCAGTCTGGGATCGGCACGACGCTGTCGGGCAATGCGCTGGCCATTGCGGCCATGCGGGCCATGCTGTCGGAAGTGATGACCGACGCGGCCTATGCCAAGATGCTGGCCGGGGCCGAGCGGCTGGTGGCCGGCCTGCGCGGCGTGATCAAAGCGCGCAGCCTGCCGTGGTCGGTCGTCCATGTCGGGGCGCGGGTGGAGCTGGTCTTCGCCGACCCGCCACCGCGCGACGCCGCCGCCATGCGGAAAGTTCTGGACCACGATGCGGTGGAAGCGCTGCATCTGTGGCTGATCAATCGAGGCGCGCTGATCGCGCCTTTCCACAACATGATGCTGGTCTCGCCCGTCACCGAAGACGCGGCGGTGGACCGGCTGGTCGCGGCGGTGGATGCCTTCGCCGTGGCTGTCGGGGAGGTGTCGGCATGACGTGTTTTCACTTTCTCTCCCCCTTTGATGGGGGAGGGGCAGGGGTGGGGGTGACACCGCTGGCGGGCCTTGGCTCGGCCGTGCAACATCACCAACCGCCGCTGTCACCCCCATCCCCGACCCTTCCCCCATCAAGGGGGAAGGGGGAGTTTTTCCTATGAGCCCCGTCGCCTCTCCCGACGAATGCCGCGACTTCCTCGCCGCCCATCCGCAGGTGAAATATGTCGAGGTGTTCTTCACCTCGATGACCGGGGTGCCGCGCGGCAAGCGCCTGCGGGTGCACGAGCTGCAGGCGATCTACGACTACGGCCGGTTCCTGCCGGGCTCGATCCTGGTGGTCGACACCGTCGGGGCCGATTGCGAGGACACGGGCCTGGTCTGGGAGGACGGCGACGCCGACCGCCGCGCGCGGCCCGTGCCCGGCACCCTGACCCTGGCGCCGTGGCTGGGTCCCGACGTCGCCCAGGTGATGCTATCGCTGTACGAGCTGGACGGCACGCCCAACGATCTGGACCCGCGCCACGTGCTGCAACGGGTGCTCGACCGCTACGCCGCCGACGGCCTGACGCCGGTCGCGGCCTGCGAGCTGGAATACTATCTCGTCGACATCGAGCGCGGCCCGAACGGCGAGCTCTTGCCCGCCAAGTCGGTGCTGACCGGCCAGCGGCCGACCGGCATCCAGGTCTATGGCCTGCCGGAGCTGGAGGCCAACGCCCCGTTCCTGCGCGAGCTGTGGGACACGGCGGATGCGATCGGGGTGCCTCTGGAAGGCGCGATCTCGGAATTCGCCCCGGCTCAGGTGGAGCTGACCCTCAAGCACAAGCCCGACGCCCTGCGCGCCGCCGACGACGCGGTGCTCTACAAGCGCGCCGCCAAGGGCGTGGCCCTGCGCCACGGCTGCGAGGCGACCTTCATGGCCAAGCCCTGGGTCGACCGGGCCGGCAACGGCTTCCACGTGCATGTCAGCTTCAACGACGCGGACGGGAACAACCTGTGCGCCGCCGAGGATCCGGAAGGCTCCGACCTGCTCAAGCACGCCATCGGCGGCATGAAGCAGCTGCTGGGCGAGGGCATGGCCATCCTGGCGCCGAACGCCAACAGCTATCGCCGCTTCAAGGCCAACAGCTACGCGCCCGTCGCCCCGACCTGGGGCGTCAACAACCGCACGGTTTCACTGCGCGTGCCGGCCGGGCCTGCGCCGACGCGCCATGTCGAGCACCGCGTGGCCGGCGCCGACGGCAATCCGTACCTGGTGATGGCCACGCTGCTGGCGGCTGCCCACCACGGGATCACCAACAGGATCGATCCTGGAGCGGCGGTGGTCGGCGACGGCTACGCCGCCGCGGCCAAGGAGAACGTGCGCCTGCCGTCCAACTGGTTCGCCGCCGTCGACCTTTTCGAAAAGTCCGACGTGCTGGCCGACTATCTGGGCGCGCGGTTCGTGGAGATGTTCGTCTCGGTCAAGCGCACCGAACAGGCGCGGTTCTTCGAGGTGATCACGCAGCTCGACTATGACTGGTATCTGCGCAACGCCTGACCGTAGGCGTTGGAAGTAAGGCTTTGGGTTGAACCGGCGGCGGGGAAGGGGCCTCGTCCGCTTCATGCGAACGAAAGAGGGAGTTTCGAGGCCATGAGCAATCGTATTCTGGGCGCGTCGCGCCGCTCTCTGCTGACCGCGTTCGGGGCGGCGGCCATCGGCCTGTCGTTCACCGCCTGCGGCGAGAAGCCAAAGCCCGGCGAGGCCGGCGGTGAAGAGAACAAGCTGAACTTCTACAACTGGGACACCTATATCGGCGAGACGACCCTGGGCGACTTCAAGAAGGCCACGGGCGTCGATGTGAACATGAGCCTGTTCGCCACCAACGACGAACTGTTCGCCAAGCTGAAGGCGGGCAATCCGGGCTTCGACGTCATCGTGCCGTCCAACGAGTTCGTCACCCGCATGGCCGAGGCCGGCATGCTGGAGCCGCTGGACCACGCCAAGATCCCGAACATCAAGAACATCGACCCGGCCTTCCTGGACCCGGACTACGACAAGGGCCGCAAGTTCTCGATGCCCTACACCTGGCTGGTGCTGGGTATCGGCTATCGCAAGAGCAAGGTGAAGGGCGTTCCCGACAGCTGGAAGTGGCTGTTCGACAGCAACCAGTACGCCGGCAAGATCGGCCTACTGTCGGAAAGCGCCGACCTGGTGCGCCTGTCGGCCAAGTATCTGGGCCATTCGGTCAACGCCATCCCGGCCGACCTGCTGCCGAAGATCGAGCAGATGCTGATCAAGCAGAAGCCGTTCGTGAAGGCTTTCCACGACGACAACGGCCAGGACTTGCTGCTGTCGGGCGAGGTGGACGTGGTGCTCGAGTACAACGGCGACATCGCCCAGGCGATGAAGGACGACGACGACATCGACTTCGTCGTGCCCAAGGAAGGCTCGCTGATCAACTCCGACACCCTGTGCATCCCCAAGGGCGCGCCGCGTCCGAACAACGCGCACAAGTTCATCAACTACCTGCTCGACGCCCAGGCCGGCGCGGCGATCAGCAAGACCATCCTCTACCCGACGCCCAACGCCGCGGCCAAGGCGCTGATGCCGGAGGACTACAAGAACAACAAGGTGATCTTCCCGCCCGCCGACATCATGTCCAAGTGCGAGTACGGGGCCTTCGAAGGGGCGGAAAAGGCCAGCCTCTACGAGGAGATCATCACCCGCGTGCGGGCGGCTTAAGGCGCCGTCGTCTCCCTTCCCCCCTTGATGGGGGAAGGGCTGGGGATGGGGGTGTTGCGGCGGTTGCTGGCATCCCCGACCCAGAAAGTCCTGAACCGCTGTCACCCCCCCATCCCCGACCCTTCCCCCATCAAAGGGGGAAGGGAGAGAGCCCCACCGATGGAACAGAGCTGGAAGAAGGCCAAGGCGGTGTTCGCCGCCGCGCTGGGACCGCCGCTGGTCTGGCTGGTGGTGTTCTTCGTCGCGCCGATGGCGATCGTCTGGGCCTATAGCTTCGGCCACAATGTCGGGCTGACCGAGATCTCGTTCACCGGCACGATCGCCAACTACGCCCGGGCGCTGGAGCCGCTGTACCTGAAGATCTTCGTCAAGTCGGCCTGGGTGGCGGCGCTGACGACGGCGCTGTGCCTTGTCATCGGCTTCCCGGTGGCCCTGGCCATCACCTTCGCCTCGCAGAAGGCCAAGACCTGGCTGCTGCTGCTGGTCATGCTGCCGTTCTGGACGAACCTGCTGATCCGCACCTACGCCCTGATCGCGGTGCTGCGCACCGAGGGCTACATCAACCAGGGCTATGAGTGGATCTGGACCCTGGCCGCGAAGGTCGCGCCGCTGGGGACGTTCCAGCCGCTGGAGCTGCTGCACAACAATTTCGCGGTGATCCTGGGTCTCGTCTATGTGCACCTGCCGTTCATGGTGCTGCCGCTCTATTCGGCGCTGGACCGGCTGGACAAGTCGCTGCTGGAGGCCAGCCTCGACCTCGGCGCCGGGCACCTGCGCACCCTGTTCCGCATCGTCGTGCCGCTGGCCCTGCCGGGCATCGCCTCGGGGATCCTGATCACCTTCATCCCGGCGCTCGGCGCGTACCTCACGCCCGACCTGCTGGGCGGCCCCGACAGCCAGATGATCGCCAACGTCATCGAGCGCCAGTTCAAGCGCGCCAACGACTGGCCGTTCGGCGCGGCCCTGTCGTTCCTGCTGATGTACCTGACCTTCATCGCCATCGCCGTGCAGGCCCTGCTGTCGCGCGGCAAGAAGAAGGAGGGCGTGGGATGACCAAGCGTTCGCCGCCCGGTCCGCTCGAATACCTGCGCCGCTGGCCGATCCGGCTGTGGCTGGCGGGCGTGGGGATCTTCCTCTACGCGCCGCTGGTGGCCCTGATGGCCTTCAGCTTCAACGACAGCCGGCGCAACATCGTCTGGAAGGGCTTCACGCTCAAATACTACGAGAAGGCCTTCAACAACGACGGCCTGATCGAGGCCTTCGCCAACAGCCTGACCATCGCGGCGGTCTCGACCGTGCTCAGCGTCGTGCTCGGGGCCATGGTCGCCCTGGCCCTGTGGCGGTTCCGCTTCCCGGGCAAGACGGCGGTGGACGGGGCCCTGGCCCTGCCGATCGTGGTGCCCGAGATCTGCATGGGCGTGGGCATGCTGGTGTTCTTCGCCAAGGTGCTGCCCTGGCCGCAGGGGATGATCTGGCCGCTGAACCTGGGGGCGATCATCATCGCCCACGTGACCTTCTCGTTCCCGTTCGTGGCGGTGGTGGTGCGCGCGCGCATGGCCAGCTTCAACCGCGAACTGGAGGAGGCGGCCCGCGACCTGGGAGCCGGTGAGTTCCGCACCATCAAGGACGTGATCCTGCCGCACATGACGCCGTCGCTGGTGGCGGGGGCGCTGCTGGCCTTCACGCTCAGCCTCGACGACTTCGTCATCACCTTCTTCACGGCGGGGCCCGACACCGTGACCTTCCCGGTGAAGGTCTATTCGATGGTGCGCTTCTCGGTGACGCCCGAGGTCAACGCGGCCTCGACCATCCTGATCGTGCTCACCGTGATCCTGACCGCCGTGGCGCTGAAGCTGCAGGGCGATCCGGCGGCGACCGCCGGGGCGCATGGGGGCGACGGCAAATGATTGTGCTGGAAACCCCCTCAGTCGCTCCGCGACAGCTCCCCCAGAGGGGGAGCATCTACGCCGCGCCGACCAGATCCTCCCCCTCTGGGGGAGGTGGCCCGGAGGGCCGGAGGGGGCC
>NZ_QHJY01000205.1 GCF_003185805.1 Caulobacter sp. D5 | reverse complement strand
GAGCCCAGTCTCGCCCCCTCCACCACTTCGTGGTCCCCCTCCCCCGTTGCACGGGGGAGGAGTTCGCTCATCCCACTCTCAGAGACCCGTCGTCCATGACCCGCCTCGACAACACCCGCGTCATCCGTCCCGCCACCGGCACCGAGCTCACCGCCAAGTCCTGGCTGACCGAAGCCCCGCTGCGGATGCTGATGAACAACCTGCATCCCGACGTCGCCGAACGGCCCGAGGAGCTGGTGGTCTACGGCGGCATCGGCCGCGCGGCGCGCGACTGGGAGAGCTACGACAAGATCGTCGAGACCCTGCGCCGGCTGGAGGACGACCAGACGCTGCTGGTTCAATCCGGCAAGCCGGTCGGCGTGTTCCGCACCCATGCCGACGCGCCGCGGGTGCTGATCGCCAACTCCAACCTGGTGCCGCGCTGGGCCAACTGGGAGCACTTCAACGAGCTCGATAAGAAGGGCCTGGCCATGTACGGCCAGATGACCGCCGGCTCGTGGATCTATATCGGCGCCCAGGGCATCGTTCAGGGCACCTACGAGACCTTCGTCGAGATGGGCCGCCAGCATTATGCCGGCGACCTGTCGGGCAAGTGGCTGCTGACGGCGGGCCTGGGCGGCATGGGCGGGGCCCAGCCCCTGGCCTCGGTGTTCGCCGGGGCCTCGTGCCTGGCCATCGAGTGCCAGCCCTCGCGCATCGAGATGCGGCTGCGCACCGGCTATCTCGACAAGTCGACCGACAGCCTCGACGAGGCCCTGGCCTGGATCGAGGAGTCCTGCGCGGCCAAGACCCCGATCTCGGTCGGCCTGCTGGGCAACGCCGCCGAACTGCTGCCGGAAATGTTCAAGCGCGGGATCCGTCCCGACCTGCTGACCGACCAGACCAGCGCCCACGACCCGATCAACGGCTACCTGCCGGCCGGCTGGACCCTGGACCAATGGGCCGACGCCAAGGCGCGCGACCCGGCCAGCGTCAACAAGGCCGCCCGCGCCTCGATGGCCGTGCACGTCCAGGCCATGCTCGACTTCCAGAAGGTCGGGGTCCCCACGGTCGACTACGGCAACAACATCCGCCAGATGGCGCTGGAGGAAGGCGTGGCCAACGCCTTCGACTTCCCCGGCTTCGTGCCGGCCTATATCCGCCCGCTGTTCTGCCGGGGGATCGGTCCGTTCCGCTGGGCGGCGCTGTCGGGCGATCCGGAAGACATCGCCAGGACCGACGCCAAGGTGAAGGAGCTGATCCCCGACAATCCGCACCTGCACAACTGGCTCGACATGGCCGGCCAGCGGATCAAGTTCCAGGGCCTGCCGGCGCGCATCTGCTGGGTCGGGCTGGGCGATCGCCACCGCCTGGGCCTGGCCTTCAACGAGATGGTCGCCAAAGGCGAGCTGAAGGCTCCCGTCGTCATCGGCCGCGATCACCTCGACAGCGGCTCGGTCGCCTCGCCCAACCGCGAGACGGAAGCCATGAAGGACGGCTCGGACGCCGTCTCCGACTGGCCGCTGCTGAACGCCCTGCTCAACACCGCCTCGGGCGCCACCTGGGTGTCGCTGCACCACGGCGGCGGGGTCGGCATGGGCTTCTCGCAGCATTCGGGCATGGTCATCGTCTGCGACGGCACCGAGGCGGCGGCCAAGCGCATCGAGCGGGTGCTGTGGAACGACCCGGCCACCGGCGTCATGCGCCACGCCGATGCGGGCTACGAGATCGCCCAGGACTGCGCGCGCGAGCACGGGCTGGACCTGCCGGGGATCTTGTAGCTCGCTCCCAACCCACCAAAGCTCGTCATCCCGGAAAGCCCGAAGGGCTTATCCGGGACCCAGGGGCCGCCGCATCGCGTCGGCCAAAGCATGGGCGGTCAACCCAGCCACCGCGCCCAGTCCCCCTGGGTCCCGGCTCTACGCTGCGCTCCGGCCGGGATGACGACATCTGTTGTGATGGAAGGTCAGAACATGCGCCTCCTCCCCGCCGCCGACCGCACGCCCGCCCCTTGGAAGAACGGCGGCGGGACGACCTGGGAGATCGCCGCCCAGCCGCCGGGTGCGGGGATGGACGCCTTCGACTGGCGGCTGAGCATCGCGCAGGTCGCCGCCCCTGGGCCGTTCTCGGTGTTTCCCGGCGTCGATCGGGTGCTGACGGTGATCGCCGGCGCGGGCCTGCGGCTGGCGGTGGATGGCCTGGGCGAGGTCTTGCTCGACGAGACATCCTCGCCGCTGGCCTTCCCCGGCGACGCCCCGGCCGCGGCGATGCTGGACGGCGGGCCGATCCGCGATCTCAACCTGATGGTCCGGCGCGGCGCCTGGTCTGGACGCGTCCGGCGGGTCGCAGAGGCCGAGCAAATCGTCGCAACGGCGGCTGTCACGGTGCTGGCGGCCCTCTCTCCGGCCCGCGTGAACGACACGCGGCTGGCGGCGGAGGACGCCGTCGTCGCCGAACCCGGCGAGACCCTTGCCGTGGAAGGAGGTCTATTGCTGATCGAGATCGAAAAAGCCTGACCACGCGATCAGATCAACTCAATCCAAGCTGGCGCGAAACAACAGACACGAACAACGTCAGGCAGTTTTCTCAAAAACTAGCTTGAGCATAAATGAGCACACACGCGTCGTCCTGACGCAGGAGTTGCGCCTTTTCATCGCCTTATCTGGATGGTTAACGACGCCCCAACGCACAGACGGGCGTAATGATCCACAGGATGGCGAGATGCACTTTTCGGCGATGAAGAACCTCCCTCCCCAGGCGCGCGTGGCCCTGGGTCTGGCCGTGCTCTTCGCGCCGATGGCGGGCCTGGCGATGGAAAGCCCGCACGTGGACCGCAACGCCCGCCCGGCGGTGCAGAAGCTGCTCGACCAGATGGAAGCGGCCCCGCCCAAACCCGTCCGCATGGAGACGGTGTGGAAGGGCGCCGACATCGACGGCGACGGCGCGCCCGACTTCGCCAACCCGACCGGCGCGGCCCCCCGCCAGCATGACGACTTCGGCGACGGCGCCTTCGGCGCCCGCCGCGACGGCGGCTCGCGCCGGCACGAGGGGGTGGACTACACCGCCGAGGCCGGACAGCCCGCCAAGGCTCCGATCTCGGGCTATGTCACCAAGATCGGCTACGCCTACGCGGACTCGAGCGACCTGCGCTTCGTCGAGATCACCAACCCGGCCCTGGGCTACGTGGCCCGCGCCTTCTACGTCGATCCCGACGTCGCGGTCGGCCAGACCATCCATCTTGGCCAGACCATCGGCCACGTGGCCAGCCTGCAGAAGCACTATCCGGGCATCACCAACCACGTGCACCTGGAAGTCATGAAGCCGGGCGGCCGGCGGATCAACGCGGCGGCCTTGATCCAGCCGAAGCTGGTGGCGGCGGCTTAAGCCGCTTCGCGGCTCCCCCTCAGTCGCTCCGCGACAGCTCCCCCAGAGGGGGAGCATCTAACGGCGCGCACCAAGATCCTCCCCCTTTGGGGGAGGTGGCCCGGAGGGCCGGAGGGGGTGCGCGAAGCGCCCCTATTTCTCATCCGCGTAGATCGCCGTGCCCTTGCCCTTGGCGCTGGCCCAGCCGCGGTACATGCCAGAGCTGTTCATCGGGAAGGCCACCTCGCCCTTGGCGTTCATGGTGATCATGCCGCCGTCGCCGCCGATGTCGCCGATGGCCTTGATGGTCGCCGCGCCGGCGGTCTTCAGGTCCTGGCCGGCCAACGCGATGCGCGAGCAGACCTGGTGGGCGGCGCTGGTGCGGATGAAGTATTCGCCCGAGCCGGTGGCCGAGACCGCGCAGACGCCGTCCTGGGCGTAGGTTCCCGCGCCGATGATCGGGCTGTCGCCGACCCGGCCCCACTTCTTGCCGGTCATGCCGCCGGTCGAGGTGGCCGCGGCCAGGTGACCCTTGGCGTCGATCGCCACCGCCCCGACCGTGCCGTAGAGGTGGGTCGGATCCAGCGCGGCCTTCTGCCTGGCGCGCCAGGCCTCCAGCTGCTTCCAGCGTTCCTCGGTGCGGAAGTAGGACGGATCCACCTGTTCCAGCCCCTGCTCGACCGAGAAGGCGTCGGCGCCCTCGCGGGCCAGCATCACGTGGGGCGACTTCTCCATCACCGCCCGGGCCAGGCTGATCGGGTGCTTGGTGCGGGTCACGCCCGCCACCGCGCCGGCCTTGAGCGTCGCGCCGTCCATGATCGAGGCGTCCAGCTCGTTCTTGCCGTCGGCGGTGAAGACCGCGCCGCGGCCGGCGTTGAACAGCGGGTTATCCTCCAGCACCTTCACGGCCGCCTCGACGGCGTCGAGGCTGGAGCCGCCCTTTTCCAGCACTTCCGAACCGGCCTTCAGCGCCGCGTCGAGCCCGGCGCGGTAGGCCGCGTCCTTCTCGGGCGACAGGTCGCCGCGATTGATCACCCCGGCCCCGCCATGGATGGCCAGTGACCAGTCGGCCGCGAAGGCGGCGGGCGCGGCGGCCAGCGCGGCGACCAGGGAAGCAGCGAGCAGGACGGACTTGGACATGGCGACTCTCCGGGGGATCTCGGCGAGATAAGAGCACCTTCGCCGTCCGGTTTCACTGGCGCTTAAGGTGAAGCTCGCCCTAGGGTCGCGCCATGATTGGCGGCGTAGTACATCGGATCGGCCCCTCGAACCGCTCCCTCGTGGCGGCGGGCTGGCTGGCCGTATGGTCGGTTGCCGTGGCGTTCTGGCTGATGTTCAAGCCATGGCCCTATCCCGTCGTCACGACCCTGGCGGCCCTGACGCCTTGGGCGGCGATCCGGATGGTCAGGCGCGATCCGGAACTGTCGCTGTTCGAGGCTCAGAACAACCCGGGCTCCGGGAACCTGACCCTTTCCTGGGCCATGCCTTCCATCGCTCTGAGCATCCCCAGCTTCCAGCAGCATTTCGTGGACTTCGGCGGCTTGCTGGCGGTGGCCGCAGGCCTGGGCGCCTTGCTCTGGACCACGATGCTGCTGGTCGACACCCACGGCCGAAACCTGATGGCCATGACCTTCGCGGCTGTGATCGCCTTCGCCTGGGGCTGGGGCGTCATCTCGACCGTCGACGTCCTCGTCGGGCGGGGCGACTTCAAGGTGGTCGAGGGCCTGGTCGAGGACGCCGACGCGCCGACCCGCCGCAACGGCCCCAGCCTCTATGTCAGCGCCACGATCAACGGCCGGCGGGAAACCTTCGATGACCTGCCCGTGAGCCGCGGCGTCTACGCCCTGCACCCGATCGGCTCCTCGGTCTGCGTCGAGATCCACAAGGGCCTGCTGGGCTCGCGCCACGTCTATGCCGTGACCTGTCCCCTGGTCTGAAACGACGAAGGGCCCGGCGTCGCCGCCGGGCCCTCGCTGGCTCACATGACGTGAACCCTACTTCCGGGTCAGCACCACCGGCTGGCCCTCGTATTCGACGGTCAGGTCGGCCGCCGCGTCGAAGTCGGTGGGCCTCCCGCCCTTGCCGATGAAGCGGACCTTGAAGGTGCGCTTCTCGACCAGGCCCTTGAAGCCGCCCGAGCGGGCGCCGATGGTCACCCGGCCGCTGGCGTCGTCATAGGAGATCGGCGTGCGGGCCCAGGCGCCGCGGGCGTAGCCGTTGGACAGGCCGTCGTCTTCGTAGAGCTCGTACTTGCCGTCCTTGCCGGTGAAGATCAGCAGGGTGATCGGCGCGTCGGGCTTCTCGCCGACATACTGCTGGACGTCGGTGGTCGGCACGATGGCGCCGGCCTTGACGAACAGCGGCATGCGGGCCAGCGGCGCATCGGCCTTGACCGTCTGGCCGCCCTTGAAGGCCTTGCCGGTCTCAAAGTCGTACCAGGTTCCGGCCGGCAGGTAGACGCCGCGCGAGCGGGCCTTGAACTGCGTCACCGGGGCCACCAGGAAGTCGTCGCCGAACAGGTACTCGTCGTTGACGCTGCGGGCCTTCACGTCGGCCGGATAGTCCATAACGAGGCCGCGCATCATGCTGCCGTCGCGGTGATAGGTGTCGGCCGCCAGGGTGTAGACGTAAGGCATCAGCCGGTAGCGAAGCTCGTCGTACCAGGCCAGCGACTTGTAGACGTCGCTGCCTTCGTCGGCGAGTTCGTAGATCTCGCGGAACGGCAGCTCGCCGTGGCTGCGGAACAGCGGGCTGAAGGCGCCGAACTGGAACCAGCGCAGGTTCAGCTCCTGCCATTCGGCCCAGTGGGCGGGGTCCTTGCTCTCGTAACGCTTCTCGACCGAGAAGCCGCCGATATCGGTGGTCCAGTTGGGAATGCCCGACATGGAGAGGTTCACGCCGGCCGAGATCTGGTCGCGGAAGTCGTCCCAGCGGGCCACCACGTCGCCGCTCCACACCGCCGAGGCGTTGCGTTGCAGCCCGCCGAAGCCCGAGCGGGTCAGGATGAACGGACGGACGTCCGGATTGTCCTTGATCTCGCCCTCATAGACGCCGCGGGTGTGCTCGAGCGCATAGCTGTTGAAGTACTCCGCGCCGGGGCCGAGCGCCGTCGGGCTCATGCGCAGGGTGCGCTCGGGCACGTCGACGTTGGAGTGCAGGTCGGGCTCGGAAGCGTCCATCCACCACGCGTCGACGCCGTAGACCTTCAGGTTCTTCTTCACCTGGCGCCAATAGATGTCGCGCGCTTCCTGGGTGTAGGGGTCGTAGAACGAGTTCAGGTAGCCGGGGCCCACCCAGTCAAGCGCGCCCTGCTCGACGTTGCGGTGGTACATGTGACCGGCCGCGTCGAGCTCCTTGTAGTTGTCCGTGGTCGGATAGAATTTCGGCCAGATCGAGATCATGAAGTGGGCGTTCAGCCCATGGATGTCGTCGATCATCTTCTGCGGGTCGGGGAAGCGCGTCTCGTCGAACTTGTGGGTGCCCCACTCGGGGTCTTTCCAGTAACGCCAGTCCATGACGATGTTGTCGAGCGGCAGGCCGCGCTTGCGGTACTCCTTCACCACGCCGACGATCTGGTCCTGGGTCTCGTAGCGCTGGCGCGACTGCCAGAAGCCGTAGGCCCAGCGCGGCATCATCACCGCCGAGCCGGTCAGGTCGCGATAGCCGGCCACCACCTGGTCGAGGTCGTCGCCGCCGACATAGTAGTAGTCGATGGCCTTGCCGACTTCCGAGGTGAACTGCAGCGAGTGACGGTCCGCGCTCGGCATCGGGTCGTTGTGCAGCAGGCCGATATAGCCGTCGTCCGGCGTCCACTCGACGCGGATCTTGTGCTTCTTGCCCGGCGTCAGCTTGGCGTCGAAGTTGTGGTACCAGGGGTTCCAGTTCTGGCGCCAACGGTCGATGACCAGGTGGCCGTCCAGCCAGACCTTGGCGTAGCTGCTCGAATAGAGCTTGAAATTGTGCTCGCCGGCCTTGTCGGTCTGGATCGCGCCTTCCCACACCACGGTCTGGCCGGGCTGGAGCTTCTTCTCGGCCGTCTGGAGTTCGGCCGGCCAGTTGGGCAGGTCCTTGAGGAAGCGGTAGTCGATGTCCTTCTCGACCCGCGTCACCTTCAGCTGGCCATTCTGATAGTACTTGGCGGTGAAGCCGCCGGCCTTGCCGTCGGCGTCGAAGATCTTCAGGTCGCGCGAGGCGACATCGTAGGGGATCGGGTTGCCGAAGCGGGTGATCGAGTTGTTGTCCCACAGCAGGCCGTAGCCGCGCGACGACAGCAGCATCGGCACCGCGATCGAGCGGTTGTACTGCAGCAGTTCGACGTCCTGGCCATTGTAGTCCATCTGGCCGTTCTGGTGCTGGCCCAGGCCATAGAAGGCCTCGTCCGTGCCCGGATTGAACTGCTGGCGGACGACGTAGAAGTCCTGGCCCTCGACCTTGGTCGGCGTGAAGGCGCCGCGGTCGCGTTCGCCCAGGATCTTGCGGCCCTTGGCGTCGAGGAAGTCGACCGTGCCGTCGCTCAGCGAGACCTGGGCGGTGGCCTTGGCCGTCTTCAGCGTCAGCACCCCTCCTTTTTCATCCACCGTGAAGCCGGTCGTCACCGGCTTGGCCGTCACCATCAGGCTGGGCGGGGCGTCGAAGGTCTCGGTCGGCGAGGCGGTGACGTGAATGATCCGCTCGCCCATCACCTGCAGCCTAACCTTCTTGGCCGGGCCCGAGGCGGGGGTCACCACCACGCCGTCGGTGGTCTTCTCGAAGGCCCCGTCGAGGGCGAAGGCGCTGGTCGAGGCCAGCAGGGAGAGGGCCAGGCCCGCATAGAGGCTGCGCATGTCTTCGTTCTTCCCTGTTGTCGTTCTTTTGTTGGGGCGAAACCCTCGTCCTTCGACAGGCTCAGGATGAGGGTTTGTGTAGGCTCGGGGCCGGCAATGATCCTCATCCTGAGCTTGTCGAAGGACGAGGATCACGCACCGACCTAGTAGGTCGCCAGCTTCACCTTCAGGATCTGGGGCAAGGTGGTCAGGTTCAGGCCGTAGTCGACCTGGTCGCCGTTCCAGACGCGGTCGAACACCCACTGGCCCGCCTCGTCGAAGTGGCCTTCCTCGACCCGCGAGACCATGAACTGCTCGCCCTTGGCCGAGCCGAAGGTCAGGCGGGCGCGGTAGCCGGTGATCAGGAACTCGTCGGGACCGAGCTGGGCGATCAGGGCGCCGGCGTCGGGGATCTCGCGGTCGGGCTGCTTCTCGGCCTTGGCCATCCAAGGGGCTTCGATCGAGCCGAACTGCCATTCGCCATAGGTGACGCGCACGTTCCAGCGGCCGCCCAGGTCGAGGGTCTCGGGCTTGCCGCCCTCCTGCTCGCCCACGCCCCAGACCTTGCCCTCGTAGGACAGGCGGGCCCACTCGCGGGCCATCGGGGCCAGCAGGCGATAGTGGACGCCGAAGTTCTCCAGCGTCTTGGCGTCGACCGTCTTGGCGCCGAGCGGGTAGTTGGAATAGCCGGTGTAGTCGAGGCCGAACGGGGCGAAGCCGATGCCCTGATGGCCCAGCACGTCGTAGATGTAGCGGGCATAGGCCTTGTCGCTGCCGATCTCGGGCACGAACAGTGGATTGTCGGCGCGGCCGTACTGCTCCAGCGTCTTACGGACCTTGTCGCTCTCGCGCATGTAGATGTCGGGAGCCAGGGCGTCGATCGACGGGGCGGCCGCCTTCCAGACGTCGAGCACGTTCCAGGTCGGGCCGCCCGACGAGTAGGTGAACGGGTCCTGGTCGTGGAAGGGGTCGCGCAGGGCGGCGTTGACGTACATCGGCAGCGGCAGCTCGCGCTTGCCGGCCTCAGCGATCTCATCGACATAGCGGCCGATCGACCAGGCGTAGAAGAACTCGTCGGCGTCCTTGCCGAACACGTCCTTCCACGTGCCCGGCTTCTTGCCCATGGCCTTGACCAGCGTCGCGGGCACGGGGCCGTCAAAGATCTTCTGGGCGGTCGGCGAGAAGTCGCGGATGGCGCTGTAGGCCCCGACCTCGTTCTCGGGCTGGACCATGATCACGGTGTGGTCCGGATCGGCCGCCTTCAGGTGACGCATCAGCGCGACGAAGGCCTTCTTGTCGGCCTCGAGCGTCGCGCGGAAGTGCGGCGACAGCGAGTTCTTCATCTCGCCCTTGCCGTTGATCAGCCGGGGGAAGCGCTTGTTGTCGAGCTTGACCCATTCCGGCGCGTACTGCGGGCCGTTGTTCTTCCAGGTGGCGAACCACAGGATCACCAGCTTGGTGTCGTTCTCGCGGGCCTGCTTCAACAGCAGGTCGACATAGGAGAAGTCGAACTTGCCCTCGACCGGCTCGATCTGCTCCCAGGCGACCGGGATCTCCAGGGTGTTGGCGTTCAGGGCCTTCACGGCCGGCCACACCTTGGGCAGTTGCGAGGGATAGTTGGCGGCGTTGTTGGCCTGGACGCCCAGCATCAGGAACGGCTTGCCGTCGACCAGCAGGGCGTGCTTGCCGTTCTTGGTCACCAGCTTGGGCAGCGGGGCTTGGGCGAAGGCCGGGGCGGCCAGCGACAGGCTGAGGATCGCGCCTAGGGCGGCGAGCCCGTGCTTACGGGTTCGAAACGTCACGCGAAAACCTCCTGCTGGCCAGCCGGTCGGACCTTAAGCCTGCATCGAGCGTTCGCCGCGGAAGTAAGCGCTGTCAAAGGGAATGGACATCTCCCCTCGCCTCCTCCCGATCCGGCGGTCGCGCGAGAGACTTCAGCCCCGCCAACTCGTTACCGCTACCATTCTTATAAATAGGACAATTAGCCGAGGCGGCCGCGATTGCAACCGGTTTTCACGGCCCTCGCCGAGCGTCACGCCGCGCAGCAACTCTTTGTAACAGTTGGATAAAAGGCAAAAAAATCCGCGCATCGCCCGCAGGAGGCGATGCGCGGTTGAAAAGACTTCGCGCGAGACCGGGGAGGTGGTTCGCGCGGCGCGCTGGCAGACCTCGCAGGAGGTCCGCACGGCCGAACAGTCGCTTTCGCGACCTCGGCGCCACTCGTCATATGTATAATCATACAAATGACGGCGCAAGGGAATTGATAGCGTTGTCAGCCCATTTTTTGCGGGATCACGCCTCCGCGCGGCAATGGCTGGCGATGAACGCCTCGTGGGAAGGCAAGGCTTGCGCGGTCTGGCGCACCGCCGCCTGGATCGCGCCCAGCTGTCCACGCAGAGCCGCGCCGTCGATCAGGCTCGTCAAGGGGTCCAGGCGCTCGGGCCGCGCCCCCTGCCCCTCCAGCACCGCCAGCCAGCTGTGCTCCTTGAAGAGCTCGTTGGGCAGGACGTGGATCCGCCCGTGACCGCGATAGAGGTCGATCTTGCGCCGCAGGCTGCCTGGCAGGCTCATCGCCTGGCAGTAGCGCCACAGCTCGGTGTCGTCGCGCTCGCCGACCGCGTAGTGCAGGATGACGAAGTCGCGCGCCTCCTCGAACTCCTGCGCCGACAGCCGGTTGTACTCGTCGACCGTGGCCGGATCGAAGTCGCGGTCGGGGAAGTAGCTGAACAGCCGCGTGATCGCCGTCTGGATCAGGTGGATGCTGGTCGACTCCAGCGGCTCGATGAAGCCCGACGCCAGGCCCAGGGCCAGGACGTTGCGGTTCCAGGCCTTGCGCCGGCGGCCGGGCGTGAACCGCAGCGGACGCGGATCGGCCAGGGCCTCGCCATCCAGCCCCGCCAGAAGGGCCGAAGCGGCCTCGTCGTCGCTGATGTGGGCGCTGCAATAGACGTGGCCGTTGCCGGTGCGGTGCTGCAGCGGAATGCGCCAGCGCCAGCCGGCCGCCTCGGCCGTGGACCGGGTATAGGGCGTCAGCGGGCCGGCGTTGGCGCTGGGAACCGCCAGGGCGCGGTCGCACGGCAGCCAATGACTCCAGTCCTCGTAGCCGGTCTTCAGCGCCTGCTCGATCAGCAGACCCCGGAACCCCGAGCAGTCGATGAAAAAGTCGCCGTCGATGCGGCGGCCATCCTCCAGCGTCACGGCCTCGACGAAGCCGTCGTCGTCGCGCAGGGCGACGTCGACGATCTTGCCTTCCGTCCGCTGCGCGCCCCGCGCCTCGGCGAAGCGGCGCAGGAACTTCGCATAGAGCGAGGCGTCGAAATGGAAGGCGTAGCCGAAGGTCGAGAACACCGGCGGCGCCTGGCCGGCCGGCGGGCGCACAAAGCGGTTCAGGGCCGCGGCGCTGGCGGCCAGATTGTAGGCGTCGAGGTCGTCCGCCACGCCTTCGGCGCTGGCCCGCAACCAGGCCTGGTGGAACGGCGACAGCCCCATCGGCGCGCCGTAGGCCCCGAACGGGTGGAAGTAACGCCCGCCCTTGCGGCCCCAGTCGCGAAACTCGATGCCGAGCTTGAACGCCCCCTGGGTGGCCCGGACGAAGGCGTTCTCGTCGATGCCGAGCAGGGCGTGGAAGAGATGCAGCGGCGGGATCGTCGCCTCCCCCACCCCGACCGTGCCGATCTCGTCGGACTCGATCACCTCGATCGCTCCGAACCGGCCGCCGACCAGCTGCGACAGGGCCGCGGCGGCCATCCAGCCGGCCGTGCCCCCGCCGACGACCACGATCTTGCGAAGGCTTCGGTCGGTGTCCTGCATGTCTCCCTCCCCCAAGGGTCTTGTCGTTATCTCAGCCGATCGGCTCGGCCGCGCAATGCTGGGCGATGAACGCCGCCTGGGTCGGGATCGACTGGGCGGCATGGCGGATCACCGCACGCCGGTGATCCATCAGCCGGCGCAGCTCGGCCTCGGGAATGCGGTCGGCCAGCGGATCGTAGGTCTCGGGCACCACGCCCAGGCCGTTGTAGATCGAGATCCAGCTGGGCCGCGCGAAGCTGTCGCCCTCGTGGATCGCCACGTGGCCGCGCGCCTTGTAGAGCGCGATCTTGGCTTGAAGGCTGTCGGGCAGCTCCACCTCGCGGACCTGCCGCCACATCGGCTCGTCCCGCTGGTTGATGCAGTAGTGCAGGATAATGAAGTCGCGGATGCGCTCGTATTCCTGGGCCGAGACGCGGTTGAACTCGTCGGCCAGCAGCGGGTCGCAGCGGCGGTCGGGGAAGAATTCCAGGAGCCGCGCGATCCCGTTCTGGATCAGGCTGATCGAGGTGGATTCCAGCGGCTCCAGGAAACCGCCCGACAGGCCCACGGCCACGACGTTGCGATCCCAGAACTTCCTGCGGCGCCCGGCCAGGAAACGCAGCGGACGCGGATCGTCCAGGGCCGCGCCATCGAGGTTCGACATCAGGGTGTCGGCGGCCCGCTGGTCGTCGACGAAGGCGCTGGAATAGACATAGCCGTTGCCGGTGCGATGCTGCAGCGGGATCCGCCACTGCCAGCCGGCCTCGTGGGCGGTCGAGCGGGTGTAGGGCGTCAGGCCGTCGCCGCCGGTGGCGCAGGGCACAGCCAAAGCGCGGTCGCACGGCAGCCAGCGCGACCAGTCCTCGAACCCGGCCTTCAGGGTCCCTTCGATCAGCAGGGCGCGGAAGCCCGAGCAGTCGACGAAGAGGTCGCCCTCCACCCGCCGGCCGTCGTCGAGCACAACAGCCTCGACGAAACCGTCCTCGCCGCGCAGGGCGACATCGACGATCCTGCCCTCGGTGCGCACGACGCCCCGCGCCTCGGCGTAACGGCGCAGGAAGGCCGCATAGAGCCCGGCGTCGAAATGGTAGGCGTAGGAATAGTCGTGCAGCGGCGAGCGCGGATCGGGGCTGGGCGGAATGAACCGGTTCAGCGCCGCCGCCGCCGTCGGCAGCGACCAGTCTTCCAGGCCGCTGTCGTCGCCCAGGACCCGCAGACGCCGCCAAAGCTGGTGGGCCTGCACATGCTCATGGTCGGCCCCGAAGTCGCCGAAGGCGTGGAAATAGCGATGGCCGATCCGGCCCCAGTCGCGGAAGTCGATGCCCAGCTTGAAGCTGGCCTGGGTCTGGCGGATGAACTCGACCTCGTCGAGGCCCAGCTTTTCGTTGAAGTGGCGGATGGTCGGGATGGTGGCCTCGCCGACGCCGACCGTGCCGATGGCCTCGGACTCCACCACCTCGACCTGCACCGTCGGGCCGACCAGCAGCCGGCTGAAGGCCGCGGCCGTCATCCAGCCTGCGGTTCCCCCGCCCACCACGACGACCTTGCGAATAGGCTGATCCAACACGCGCCCTCCCACGCAGGCGTCCTCTTGCGCGACGCCCCTCAACAAAAAAGCCCTCCGACGGCCCCGACCATAGCTGGTCCGGATCGTCGAAGGGCCCTTTTTCAGGTCAAGTCAGACCGCCTTAGAAGGCGGCGCGGACCGCGAAAGCCACGCGACGATCGGTCTCCACCCAGTTGTAGGGGGCGACGCGTTCCGGATAGCCGACCTCGAGGACAGTGCGTTCCTTGAGGATGTTCGTGGCCTGGACGCCGACCTTGTACTGCTTGTTGATGCTGTAGAAGACCGAGCCGTCCAGCTGGCCGTAGTCACGCGACCAGACCGGAGCGTTGACGTTGGCCGCCGAGCTGGTCAGCAGGTAGCGCTGACGCCAGTTGTAGGCCAGGCGGGCCGAGACGCCGTACTTTTCGTACATCACCGCGACGTTGTAGCTGCGACCCGACATGCCTTCGATCGGCAGCTTGGAGTTGGCCGCGCCCACCTGGGTGCTGTCGAACACGCTGGCCGGAGCGTTGGCGCCGCCCTCGTTGTCGATGAAGGTGTAGTTGGCCTGCACGCCGATGCCCGACAGGGCGCCCGGCAGGAAGTCGTAGAACTGCTGGTAGCCGATCTCGAAGCCCTGGACCGAACCGTCCGAACCGTTGGCGTAACGGGTGACGGCGAAGTCGATCGACTGGCCGTTCTGGACGTAGGTCTCGGTGCTGGTGGCGGTGTAGATGTAGTCTTTGATGTTCTTGCGGAACAGCGCCAGCGTCAGGCTGCCGGTCGGCGCGAAGTACCATTCGGCGCTGAGGTCGAACTGGTTGGCCTTGGTCGGACGCAGGTTCGGGTTGCCGCCGGTGCCGGTCGCCCACAGGGTGGTCGCCGTGGTGCCGCTGGAGGCGAAGTTGAAGCCCAGGGTCGTGTAGGGCTGCAGCTGCACCATCGTCGGACGCACGACGGCCTTCGAGGCGGCGAAGCGGATCTGCAGTTGCGGCGTCACGTGCCAGCGCAGGTTCAGGCTGGGCAGGACGTCGGTGTAGTCGTTGTTGGCGCCCGCGGTGGTCAGGGTGCCGCTGCCGAAGGCCACGGCGGCGTTGCAGTGCGCGAGGTCGGCGGCGATGACGCCGGTGGCGCAGCTGGTGGTCGGGGCGCTCGAAACCGCGGCGCCGGCGCCGGCGCTGGCTTCGGTCTTCACGATCCGGAGGCCGATGTTGCCGTCCAGCGGCATGTTCGTGCCGAACGGGGTGTCGGAACCGAAGCGCAGCAGGCCGTAGCCGGCGTAGGTCTTCTCGTTCTGATTATTGTTGTTGGCGTCGGCGTAGGTGGTGACCGGCGACCAGCCCCAGCCGGCCGTCTCGGTCGACTTCAGCAGGTTGTAGGCGTTCTGGGCGCCGTTGGTGACCACCGAGGCGCTCGGGAACCAGGCGTAGCCCGGGACCTGCACGTCGCCGCCGAAGAAGTTCTTGAAGGTGTAGAGCTCCGACAGGTTCGAGGTGGCGCTGTCGGTCAGGGCGACCGGCGTGCCGCCGCCCCAGTACTGGGCGCTCAGCAGGCTCCAGTTCCAGCTCGACTCGCGGGATTCGAATTCCTTGTCGGTGGCGCGGACGCCGAACCGGAAGGTCTTCAGCCAGCCGTCTTCCGGGAACTCGTAGGTCGCGTCGAGGCGAGCGACCTTCTCGCTGGCCTCGCTCTCGTCGATGTGGTCCATCGCGGCGGCCCAGTAGTATTCCGACTTCACCTGGGTGTTGTTCAGGCCCGAGATGCTGACGGTCGGCACCTTGGTGGTCAGGTCCCAGGTGACGTCCGGCAGGTCGTTCTCGATGTCCGTGCCGTCGGCGTTCTTGTGGTCGGTCAGCTGGGTGAAGACGGTCAGGCTCGAGGTCTTCGAGGTCGACTTCACGTATTGCAGGTCGCCCGTGATCGTCCAGGCGTCGTTGACGAACCACTTGCCGTTCAGGGCGATGTCGCCGGTCTTCTTGTGACCTTCACCGGCGCGGGTGTCGGCCGTGTAGTAGGCGTTGTTGACGGTGCCGCCGGTGAACACGCCCGACGAGTTGTAGGTGTAGCCGTTGGCGTTTTCCTGCGTCATCGTCTGCTCGACGAGCGCGGCGCGTTCCAGGTCCTTCGGATCGGCCTTGGAGCCCATGGCCTGCAGGGTGAACTCGAACTTGTCGTTCGGGCGCCATTGGGCGGCGAAGGCCAGGGATTGGCGCTTCTGCTCCCAGTCGACCGAACGCCAGCCCATGGCCTTGGGCACATAGACGGTGCTGCCGTTGACGGTCATCGGGTCGTAGCGGTCGACCGAGATGCTGTTGGTGCGGTTGCCGACTTCCGAATAGCTGTAGGCCAGCAGGGCGCCGAATTCGCCGATGTTGGTGTCCCAACGATCGCTGGCGATCACGTTGCCCGAGTAATAGCCCTTCTTCTGAAGTTCGCCGTAGTTGTAGTCGCCCGAGAAGGCGAACAGGCGGCCCTTCTGGTCGAACGGCACGCGGGTGCGCAGGTTGACCGTGCCGCCGATGCCGCCTTCGATCATGTCGGCCGACGGGTTCTTGTAGACGTCGACGCCGGCCAGCAGGTCGGCCGACACGTCTTCGAAGCTCAGGCCACGGCCGTTCTTGGCCGAGAAGATGTCACGGCCGTTGGTTTCCGAACGCACCCACGACAGGCCGCGAATGGCCACGCCGCCGCCTTCCGCGGCCATCCGGGCCGGGTCGCGCGCTTCGTTGGTGCGTTGCAGGGTGATGCCCGAGATGCGCTGCAGGGCTTCCGAGACCGAGCGGTCCGGCAGGGCGCCGATATCGACGGCGGTGATCGAGTCGACGATCACTTCGGCGTTCTGCTTGATCTTCTGGGCCGACTGGATCTGGGCCCGCTGACCGGTGACCACGATCTCTTCGACCTGGGTGTCTTCGGTGGTCGTACCGGCGGTCTGCGCCAGCGCTGTCAACGGAGCCACGGCGCACAGCGCCAGGACCGAAGCGCCGAACATGAAACGATGTGAGTTATTGAGGCGTCGCATGCCCGTTTCCTTCCCCAGTAGGTGAATCCGCCCCGGCGTTCTCATCGGCGCCGGTGACGTGCGGGACAACCCGCCCCGCACAATCTGATTGGTAGCTATAGTCATATAATTGTGGTCATCAAGCCAAAATTGATAGCGCTATCATTTCCGCTATAGGCGCCGCTTTTGAGCCACAGGCGCAAACGCTACAAACCTAAACCCTTAGGCGAAACAATGGTCTGACCACACTCGAAGGAGGCTGGACCACCCTGCCGTTTGCGCCGATCATTATTATATTATAAATGCCTTGCGACCCGGCGTGAAAGACTCCCGCCAGGCGCGCGTTTAGGGACGAACATGACGCAGGCTGACGACTCCGGACGGCTTCACCATAGAAGCGCTCGAAACGGGGGAGCCTGCTGATGGTCGCGTCCGATCCGTCCATCACCATCTTCGGCGACTGGGGCACCTCGCGCCTGCGGCTCTATCTGCGCCAGGGCAAGAGCGTGCTGGACCGCCGCGACGGCCCCGGCATCGGCTCGCTGAGCGCCTCGCCCGAACAGACCTTCCTCGACCTCGTCGGCGACTGGCGTGAAGCCGGCCCGGAGACGATCCTGCTGTGCGGCATGGTCGGCTCGCGCAACGGTTGGGTCGAAGCCCCCTACGCCCCCTGCCCCGCCAACGCCGCGGCGATCACCGAGCGGCTGGTCAAGGTCGAGGCCCAGGGCCTGACCGTGTCGATCGTGCCGGGCCTGTCGTGCACCAACCCGCTGGGCGGTCCCGACGTCATGCGCGGCGAGGAGACCCAGATCCTCGGCGCGCTGGCGCTGAACCCGGAACTGAAGACCGGCCGTCACCTGCTGGCCATGCCCGGCACCCATACGAAGTGGGTCGTGGTCGAGGACGGGGCGATCACCTCGTTCCTGACCGCTCCGGTCGGCGAGGTCTTCGCCATCCTGCGCGAGCACTCGATCCTGGCCAAGGCCGCCGCCGGCGACGCGCCCGCGACGCCGGAAGGCTTCGACCTGGGCCTCTCGCGGATCACCGACAAGGGCGCGGCCCTGCTGCCCCACCTGCTGTTCGAGACCCGCAGCCGCCAGCTGATCGACGGCCTGCCCAAGGCTGATGCGATGGGCTTCCTGTCGGGCCTGCTGATCGGCGCCGACGCCGCCGGCGCGGCCGGCTGGTTCGGCCAGCTCGGCAAGGTCGCCCTGATCGGCGCCCCGGCGCTGAACGTCCTCTACGCCAAGGCCATCGCCGCCGCCGGCGGCGACAGCTTCGAGATCGACGGCGACGCCGCCGTCCTCGCCGGCCTATCCTCCCTGTCCACCTCATTGACGCGTGATGCCCATGTCCTTGCCTGACGCCCCGCCCATCGTCGCCATCCTGCGCGGTGTGAAGCCCGACGAAATCGTCGAGATCGCGGGCGCGCTCGTCGACGCCGGCATCGGCTACATCGAGATCCCCCTGAACTCGCCCGAGCCGCTGGTCAGCATCGGCAAGCTCTGCGAAGCCTTCGGCGACAAGGCCCTGTGCGGCGCCGGCACCGTCCTGACCCCGCAGGCGGTCGACGACGTGGCCGCGGTCGGCGGCAAGCTGATCGTCACCCCCAACATCAACCCCGAGGTCATCTCGCGCGCCGTCGAGCTGGGCCTGACCGTCATGCCCGGCTTCTCGACCCCGACCGAGGCGTTCGTCGCCGTGAAGGCCGGCGCCAAGGCGCTGAAGCTCTATCCGGCCGGCTCGTTCGGCCCGGGGCACCTGAAGGCCGTGCGCGACGTCCTGCCCAAGGACATCGAGATCTATGCGGTCGGCGGCGTCGGCGCGGCCAACCTCAAGCCCTGGCTCGACATCGGCGTGGCCGGCATCGGCGTCGGCGGCGAACTCTACCGTCCGGGGTACACGGCGGCGGAAGTCGGCGAGCGGGCCCGCGCCCTGGTCGCGGCCTGGACTGCGCAGACCGGCGGCTGAGCCGTCTTACGATCATAACGAAGAGCAGCCCTAAAGGGGGGAAGCCCACGTGAACCTAGCAACCATCGACCTCGCGATCCTCGCGATCTACGCCGTGGCGATCTTCGCCCTGGCGCAGTGGGTTTCCCGCGACAAGGGCGGCCACAAGAAGGACTCGACCGACTATTTCCTCGCGTCCAAGGCCCTGCCCTGGTGGGCGATCGGCGCCTCGCTGATCGCCGCCAACATCTCGGCCGAACAGATCATCGGCATGAGCGGCTCGGGTTACGCCATCGGCCTGGCCATCGCCTCCTACGAATGGATGGCGGCCCTGACCCTGCTGATCGTCGGCAAGTTCTTCCTGCCGATCTTCCTGAAGAACGGCATCGTGACGATGCCGCAGTTCCTGGAGCAGCGGTACGGCACCAGCGTGCGCACGCTGATGGCGCTGTTCTGGCTGGGCCTCTACGTCTTCGTGAACCTGACCTCGATCCTGTGGCTGGGTTCGATCGCCGTGCACACCGTGACCGGCATGGACCAGATGTGGGCCCTGGTCGCCATCGGCGTCTTCGCCCTGGCCTACCAGCTGTGGGGCGGCCTCAAGGCCGTGGCGCTGACCGATATCGTGCAGGTCACCCTGCTGGTGCTGGGCGGCCTGATCATCGTCTTCCTGTCGCTCAACAAGATCGGCGGCGCCGGCGGCGTGGTGGCGGGCTTCACCCACCTGACCAGCACCTTCCCCGAACACTTCGACATGATCCTCGACAAGGCCAGCCCGCACTACAAGGAGCTGCCGGGCCTGTCCGTGCTGTTCGGCGGCCTGTGGGTGATGAACGTCAGCTACTGGGGCTTCAACCAGTACATCATCCAGCGCGCCCTCGGCGCCAAGGACCTGCCGGAAGCCCAGAAGGGCATCGCCTTCGCGGCCTATCTGAAGCTGCTGATGCCGGTGATCGTGGTCATCCCGGGCCTCGCCGCCCTGGTGCTGGCGCCCGGCCTGGCCAAGCCCGACCAGGCCTACCCGGAGATGATGAAGCTGCTGCCGCCCGGCCTGCTGGGCCTGGTGTTCGCCGCCCTGGTCGCCGCGATCGTCGCGTCGCTGGCCGCCAAGATCAACTCGATCGCCACCATCTTCACCCTGGACCTCTACGCCAAGGCCAAGCCGGCCTCGAGCGAGCGGCATCTGGTGCTGGTGGGCCGCGTCACCGCCGTCGTGGCCGTGATCATCGGCATCCTGGCCGCCAAGCCGCTGCTGGGCAGCGCGGATCAGGTCTTCCAGCTCATCCAGGAGTATACCGGCTTCTTCACCCCGGGCATCGTGGTGATCTTCGTGCTCGGCCTGTTCTGGAAGCGCGCCACCACCGCCAGCGCCCTGGTGGCCACGGCCGGTTCGGTGATCCTGTCGCTGGCCCTGAAGTTCGGCCTGCCCGACATGCCGTTCATGAACCGCGTCGGCCTGGTCTTCGTGCTGGCGCTGGTCGCGGCCGTCGTCGTCTCGCTGGTCGCCCCGCAGAAGAAGGAAGTGAACGTCGTCAGCCTGGAAGGCGTCACCTACAAGACCACCACCGGCTTCAACATCGCCGGCGTGGGCGTGATCCTGATCCTCATCGCCCTGTACGCCACGTGGTGGTGATCGCAAGCAAGCAGCCGGCCGCGATCATCGCGGCCGGCGACGTGCTCGGCGAGGGGCCGGTGTGGGACATCCATGCCGGCCGCCTGCTATGGACCGACATCCAGAGCCGCCGCCTGCGCGCCTTCGATCCCGCCAGCGGCGCGGTCGAAACCTTCGCCGCTCCCGAGCGCATCGGCTCGATGGCGCTTCTGCCCGGCGAGACCGGCCGCGTCGTCGCCGCCTTCGAGACTGGCCTTGGCCTGTTCGATCTCGCCTCAGGCCAGGTCCACTGGCTGCACCGCGTGGAAGCGCAGGCCAACGGCCGCCGCTTCAACGACGGTCGCGTCGACCGCTCGGGCCGTTTCTGGGCCGGGACCATGGTCGAGGACGAGGCCATCCGTCACCGCGCCGAAGCCAGCGTCTGGCGGCTGGACCACGCCGGCGACTTCACCGCCCACTTCGGCGGCGTGCAGATCGCCAACGGCCTGGCCTTCAGCCCCGACGGCAAGACCGCCTATTTTTCCGACAGCCCGCTGCAGACCATCTTCGCCTTCGACCTCGACGAGGACGGGACGTTGAGCAACCGCCGGGTCTTCGTCGAGGTGACCGAGGGCTATCCCGACGGCGCCACGGTCGATTCCGAAGGCTGCCTGTGGAGCGCCCGCTGGGCCGCCGGAACCGTTGTGCGCCATGCGCCCGACGGCCGCGTGCTGGAGACGCTGCGCGTGCCCGCCAGCCAGCCCACCTGCGTGGCGTTCGGGGGAGACGACCTTCGCACGCTGTATGTCACTTCCGCGCGCGACGAGCTCTCGGATGACGAATTGGTCAGACAACCGCACGCTGGCGATGTATTCGCGTATGACGTGACCGTTCCGGGCCTGCCCGAACCACGTTACACAGGGGTGATTCCCTCCGCGTCCGACGTATAGAAAAGAAGACTTTGGCGATGCGAACCCAGCCTGGACTGAGCCTCACCTACGGCCTCGTGGAATCGCTTGGTCAGGCCATCGTCACGGGCGAGTACGCCGAGATCGGTTTTCCGACCGAAGGCGAGCTGTCCAAGAAGTTCGGGGCCAGCCGCACGGTGACGCGCGAGGCGGTGAAGATGCTCACCGCCAAGGGCCTGCTCAGCGCCCGCCCCCGCCACGGCACGGTGGTCGAGCCGGAAGCCAACTGGAACCTGCTCGATCCCGACGTGCTGCGCTGGCTGCTGGAGCGCAAGTTCAGCCTGCGCCTGCTGTCAGACTTCACCGAGATGCGCCTGGGCATCGAGCCGGTGGCCGCGGCCCTGGCCGCCCGCAACGCCGACGAGGCGGGCCTGGAGGCCATCCGCAAGGGCCTGGCCCGGATGAAGGCCGCCGCCGAGGGCGAGGACGATCCGCTGACCGCCGACATCGCCTTCCACATCGCCATCCTCAGCGCGACCAAGAACCCGTTCTACAGCGAGCTGCACGAGCTGGTGAACACGGCGCTGCGGATCTCGATCCGCTTCACCAACCGCATCAAGGGCCGCACGGCCTCGATCCCCTCGCACGAGGACGTGGCCAACGCCATCATCGCCCGCGACGCCGTGGCCGCCCAGACCGCCATGCAGGCCATCATCGTCGACGTGCTGGAACTGATCCGCGCGGCCTCGGCGACCGAGGCGCAGGGCGCGCGCAAGGAAGCCTGACGGGGCGATCCAGGCCGCGCCCGTCCCTGGCGTCAGACGCCGTCGGTCGCCAGCAGGAACACGGTCTCGGTGTCGCCCTGCACCGAGCAGGTCCCCGTGCCGAGGATCTTGACCGTCCGCTGGGTCGAATAGGCCGTCAGCAGGATCGACAGCATCGACTGGCCCGCCGGGGTCGAGACGTCGATGGCCCATCGGGCCGGAACGTCCGCGCCCTGGCAGGACGGCGCCGTCGAGCGCGTTCCGCTCGTGTAGAACATCACGGTCGAACCGGTCTGGATAAACGCCGTCACCTTGCCGTATTCCGCCGTCGAGGCGGCGGCCGGGCTCCACGAGGCCGCGGCCGTCAGCCCCGCCAGAGCCAAGGCCGCCAACGGCTTGCCCGCCCACATCGCCCCGCGGGCTTTCCCAGATCGCGACCCCATTCGAAATCCCTTCGCATAAGCGGCGCACACAGGCTCGGCCGCCCAGGTTGAGGAAAGCGGGATTCCCCCCATGATGGAATACGATCTGCCCATATCCGACCAGTCGCCTTACCCCGATTTAATTCGGCGAACCCGGTTTCTCGTCTAGAAGTCCCAGCTGGTACTTCGACGAAAAAGGGGCAGGTCGTGGGTTACGGGTTCAAGGGGTCTTTCGGGCGCACGACGGCGCTGGCCCTGGTTCTGACGGTTTGCGCCGTCGGCCTTTCCGCCTGCGGCAAGGAAAAGAAGGCCGAGGCCAAGGGCAAGAAGCCCGTCGCCGCCCAGACGGTCAGCGTCGCGCCGGTGGCCGTGCTGCCCCTGCCCCGCGTGGTCAACGCCTCCGGCACGATCTCGGCCTGGGAAGAGGTGCCGGTCGGCGCCGAGACCGGCGGCCTGACCGCCGTCGCCGTCAACGCCGAGGAAGGCCAGTTCGTCCAGCAGGGCCAGGTTCTGGTCGCCCTCAACGACACCCTGCTGCGCGCCCAGCTGCGCCAGCAGGAAGCCGCGGTCACCAGCGCCCGCGCCACCCTGGCCGAGGCCGAGGCCTCGCTGCGCCGCTCGCGCGAGCTGCAGGCCAAGGGCTTCCTGTCGGCCTCCTCGCTCGACACCGCCACGGCCAAGCAGGCCACCGCCGCGGCCCAGCTGGCCTCGGCCCAGGCCGCCCAGGGCGAGACCGCCGCCCGCCTGGCCCAGGCCTCGATCCGCGCCCCGGTCTCGGGCCTGATCGTCCGCCGCAGCGTCACCAAGGGCCAGATCGTCAGCGCCGGCAGCGAGCTCTTCCGCATCGTCCGCGACGGCCGCCTGGAGCTGGACGCCGAGATCCCCGAGACCGACCTCGGCGTGGTCAAGGCCGGCATGCCCGCCCGCATCGCCTCCGAGCAGGTCGGCCAGGCCGAGGGCCGCGTGCGCCTGGTCACCTCCGAGGTCGACACCCAGACCCGCCTGGGCGTGGCCCGCATCGCCCTGTCGTCGATGGGCGCCTTCCGCCCGGGGATGTTCGCCCGCGCCCAGATCCAGGCCGGCGACCAGGCCTCGCCCGTCGTGCCCAGCGCCTCGATCCTCTACCGCCAGAACCAGGCGGGGGTGTTCCTGATCGACGCCCAGCACAAGGCCCAGTTCCGTAAGGTCGCGGTCCTGGCCCGCACCGGCGAGGTCACCGCCGTCGACGGCGTGCAGGCCGGCGAGCGGGTGATCGTGCAGGGCGCCGGCTTCCTGGGCGACGGCGACGCGGTGCGGGTGTCGGGCGTGCTGCCCGCCCCGACCCTGCCCGCCCCGTCAGCCGCCAAGCGCTAGGGCCCGGCGATGAACACCAACAACATCTCGCGCTGGGCGATCAAGAACCCGATCCCCGTCCTGATGCTCTTCGTGATGCTGACGATCACCGGGATTTCCGGCTTCGCCAGCATGCGGATCAACAACAATCCGGACGTCGACCTGCCGCTGGTGGTGATCTCGGCCTCGCGCCCGGGCGCCGCGCCCAGCGAGCTGGAGACCCAGGTCACCCGCCTGATCGAGGACTCGGTCGCGGGCCTGGGCCAGGTGCGCCACATCACCTCGACCGTGGGCGACGGCTACTCGTCGACCATGATCGAGTTCGAGCTGGGGGTCGACCACGAGCGCGTCACCAACGACGTGCGCAACGCCATGTCCAACCTGCAGTCCGCCCTGCCGCAGGACATGCAGATCCCCAACGTCACCCGCATCGACATCTCCGGCGACCCGCTGATCACCTACGTGGTCAAGGGCCCGAACATGACGCCCGAGCAGCGCAGCTGGTTCGTCGACAACGAGGTCGCCCGCACCCTGCTGGCCATCAAGGGCATCGGCGAGGTCAATCGTCTCGGGGGCGTCAGCCGCGAGATCCAGGTCGCCCTGGATCCCGACCGCCTGTCCGCGCGCGGCGTCACCGCCGCCGCCGTCAGCCAGGCCCTGGCCAGCACCAACGCCGACCTGCCCGGCGGCCGGGTGACCGTCTCGGGCTCCGAGCGCGCCATCCGCACCCTGGGCGCGGCCGGCTCGGTCGACCAGCTTCGCGAGACCCGCATCCCGCTGTCGTCGGGCGGCACCGTGCGCCTGGGCGATCTGGGCGAGGTCACCGACCGCTGGGCCGAGCCGCGCAATCGCGCCCGCGCCGACAACCAGGAAGTCGTGACCTTCAACATGGTCCGCTCGCGCGGCGCCAGCGAGGTCAAGGTCGCCGACAAGGTCCGCAAGGCCATCGAGAAGCTCGACAAGGAGCATCCCGAGCTGACGATCACCGAGCTGACCTCGAACGTGAAGTACATCGAGGAAAGCTACTGGGCGTCGATGGAAGCCCTGATCCTCGGCGCGGTGCTGGCAGTGCTGGTGGTGCTGCTGTTCCTGCGCGACTGGCGCGCCACCTTCCTGGCGGCCGTGGCCATTCCGCTGTCGCTGCTGCCGACCTTCGCGATCATGGCCCCGCTGGGCCAGTCGCTGAACGGCGTCACCCTGCTGGCCCTGTCGCTGACCGTCGGCATCCTGGTCGACGCCGCCATCGTCGAGATCGAGAACATCGTCCGCCACATGCGGGGCGGCAAGTCGCCCTACAACGCGGCGATGGAGGCCGCCGACGAGATCGGCCTGGCCGTGGTCGCCACCACCTTCACCATCGTGGCGGTGTTCGCCCCGACCGGCTTCATGCCCGGGATCATCGGCCAGTTCTTCAAGGCCTTCGCCCTGGCCGCCTGCGTCTCGGTGCTGTTCTCGCTGCTGGTCGCCCGCATGCTGACGCCGCTGATGGGCGCCTACATGCTCAAGCCACACCACAAGCCCGACACCGACCCGTTCTGGATGCCGGGCTACCTGCGCGCCCTCAACTGGTCGCTGCGCAACAAGTGGAAGGTGCTGATCATCGGCTTCGTCAGCTTCGTCGCGTCGCTGGCCCTGATCCCGCTGCTGCCGTTCGAGTTCCAGCCGGCGGCCGACCGCGGCCGCGCGCCGTTCTCGATCGAGCTGCCGCCCGGCTCCACCCTCGACGAGACCGACGCCATCGCCCAGCGCGTCTCCCGCGAGCTGAAGGCCCGTCCGGAAGTGAAGAGCGTCTACGCCTCGGTCGGCAACGACGGGGTCAACAAGGCGCGCGTCACCGCCGACCTGGTGCCCAAGGGCGAGCGGATGAACCAGCAGCTGTTCACGCGCCAGATGGTCGACCAGTTCAAGGCGATCCCCGGCGCCCGCATCGGCGCGGGCAGCAACAGCGGCGGCGGCCCCGGCGACGGCGGCAGCTACACCCTGCGGCTGGTCGGCGACGACGGTCCCGAGCTGGAAGCCGCGGCCCGCAAGGTCGAGGCCGAGATGCGCTCGGTCCCGGGCCTGGCCAACGTGGTCAACACCGCCTCGATCGCCCGTCCGGAGATCATCGGCACCCCGCGTCCCGACCAGGCCGCCCGCATGGGCGTCTCGGCCGGCGCGATCTCGCAGGCCGTGCGGGTGGCGACCATCGGCGACGTCGACCAGTCCCTGCCCAAGTACAATCTGGGCGACCGCCAGGTGCCGATCCGCCTGCGCCTGACGCAGAACGCGCTCGAGGACCTGTCGGTGCTGGAGACCCTGAAGGTGCCCTCGTCCAGCGGCGCCTCGGTGCCGCTGAACGCGGTGGCCGACATCCGCTTCGGCGCTGGTCCCTCGCAGATCAACCGCCAGGACCGCTCGCGCGTGGCCGAGATCACCGCCGAACTCGACGGCATCGTGGTCGGCGACGCCTCCAAGCGGGTGCACGCCCTGCCTTCGGTGAAGTCGCTGCCCACCGGCGTCAAGGAAGTGGCCGCCGGCGACGCCGAGTTCATCGCCGAGATGATCTCCGGCTTCGTCATGGCCCTCGTGACCGGCCTCCTGCTGATGTACGTCGTGCTGGTGCTGCTGTTCCGCAGCTTCGCCCACCCGGTGACCATCATGGCCGCCCTGCCCCTGGCCATCGGCGGCGCCTTCGCCCTGCTGAAGCTGGTCAACAGCAGCTTCTCGATGTCGAGCCTGATCGGCATCCTGATGCTGATGGGCATCGCCGCGAAGAACTCGATCCTGCTGGTCGAGTACGCGATCATGGCGATGAAGGGCGGCATGACCCGGCGCGAGGCCCTGATCGACGCGGCCCACAAGCGGGCCCGTCCGATCCTGATGACCACCGTGGCCATGGGCGCGGGCATGGTGCCGGTGGCCATCGGTTTCGGCGCCGACGTCGAGTTCCGGGCTCCGATGGCGATCACCGTCATCGGCGGCCTGATCACCTCGACCTTCCTGTCGCTGCTCTACATCCCGGTGGTGTTCGTGTTCATGGACCAGGTGAAGAACTGGTCGAACAAGCTGATGGGGCGGTTCTTCCATCACTCGCACCACGCGCCGGCGCCGACCGGCGAGGCGGCCCCCGCCGGTCACGGCCCGCAAGGACCGCTGGTCGACTGAGCCGGCCAAGGACGATCGAAGGGGCGGACTTCCGGGTCCGCCCCTTTTTTCGTGCGCGCGATCCTAGGCCAGCCGCCGCAGGGCCAAGGCCAGCACCGCCCGCTTGCCCGGCGCGCCCAGCGACAACCGTGCGCCATCCATAGCGGTTCCTGGGGCGACGATCCCGGGCGCGGCGAAGAGGGCGGCCGGCGCCAGCGACAGGCCCTC
>NZ_QHJY01000204.1 GCF_003185805.1 Caulobacter sp. D5 | reverse complement strand
GAGCACGCCGCCTGGTTCGCCCGCATCGGCGAGGATCCCTCGCGCCGCTACTGGATCATCCCGCTGCACGGCCTGCCCGTCGGCCTGGCCAACGTCGTCGACATCGACCACAGCAACCGCCGCTGCACCTGGGCCTACTACCTCGCCGATCCGGCCGTGCGGGGCTTAGGGATCGGCAGCTTCGTCGAATACTGGGTCATCGAGCACGTCTTCAACGACCTGGGCCTGGAGAAGCTCTGGTGCGAAGTCCTCGAAGACAACGAAGCCGTCTGGCGCCTCCACATGACCTTCGGCTTCCAGCGCGAAGCGCTCTACCGCGCCCACGTGATCAAGGGCGGCGTGGCGCTGAACGTGGTGGGGCTGGGGCTGCTGCGGGCCGACTGGGAGGCGGGGGAGCGGGAGAAGGCGCGGGGGAAGCTGGCGGCGAAGGGGTTTGGGGTGGGGTGATGGCGGAGCGGCCTCTCGTAACCGGTCTCTTCAAGTGGGCTCGGTCGGTTCAACCTCCGTCGCAATTTCATTGGTAGCGATGGTTGTCACGTCCTCCTTCCGCCCCGGCACCGATACCTTCTCCGCGACGCGCACGATAATCCCCTCCCAAACCTGACGTTGGCGGTACTTTGGCAAATCCGCTCGATCCATCAAAGCTTGAATAGTGTTTATATCTGCGGCAATCCCCTCAGGAGCCCCGCGCTTACCGAGCAATGGAACTATTAGAACCATCGGAACAACCACCAAAATATGAATAGCTAGTGGCAATTCATTCAGATATCGAAATATACTTGAATTTGGATTTGCCACATAAATAACCCCAATCAACACATCTGTAATAATTCCAAACGCTATTCCAAATAGAAAGCGAATAGGATTGCTAGCACCCGCCACGCGAAACAAAAAACGCAATGCGAGAGTGACGAAATCAGTCATCAGGCGCGCACCCCCACAGCAAGGGCATCGAGTGTCGCCTCTAATTCGCCCTCAACCAACGGGCGCAATCCACCTGAACCAGGCGGAAGATCACCACCCTTTTCTCGCAAAAGAAACTCCACCAGCTCCTTAGCTTCTATCGGATTTGCACCGAAACTTCCCCTAATCACCCTAAATAAAAGAAGAAAATAATCCGCCAAACATATCACACATCCAATTCCAATATAATTGGCGTATGAAAAATACCCCAATCTCAAAAGGACAGCAAAACTTACAGCCCCCATCAAAGCGACCAAAAAGATTTGAATTCCGCGCCTCTTTGCATAAAACTCAGAAATATATTGGCTTGATTTTTCCGATTTTCTTATATAATTAAATAATCTACTTATTAAAAAAGTTACACGCTCCGGAATTGAACCGTCTACATACGACTCAATTCTATATATAAATCTTTCAATAATTGATCGACGCAATCTTTTTCCATCCGCAACGGCATTCGACGCCGCCAATAAAAACAAAGATAGAATACTGTAATCTTCAGATTCATAATCTAAAGACGACCTTAAATACCTAAATTCCTCCAAAACGCTTGATATTCCAGCAAAAAATCTAAATCCAAGTATTAAATTTAATACGTCAACAACGATTAGGAATGGTATATACACCGCTATGAAAGCTATATTTCTAATAAAACTTAGCAGCAAGATTAGAACGCGAAAACCCGCCAAAGCTCCCTCCCCGAAAAACGACCCCGAAGTCAAAATGACCACTTAAAATTGCATAAAAGCAGATCTACTCGCGACAAAAAATGGTATTCCGCTACTTTTTGAAGGGAAACGAAGACCGAGCAAAATGAAGAACGCCGGAGCCTCAGCCGCATAGCAAAGCTCCGGTAGATCCTTGCTCCTCACCACAGACCGCCGCACGTCACCTGACCCGGACGTCGAAGCCTCCATATGCAGTATCCTGTACACTTCCCATACGAAGGCTCGATCAAGGACAAGCGGACGGTGCCTTCATCGACGGCCCGCATCGCCCTATCGAGCGCAAACCGCGCTGAGCGCGGGTACACGAACGATGGTGACGAGTTTGCCTCTTCGGGGGGTCAACGCCTCATGAGGTACTAGGCGGTAGGGTCGAGCGGGGTCTCCTCATCGATCTTGCCGATCAGAAACCCTGCGCCGAGCGGGCCGAACGGCGCGAAGCTGATCCCCAATTTCTCGCAGGCGGCCAGCCGCAGCACGGTGACAGGGCGGACGGCGCGGGCGCGCCGTGGGGAGTTCGGGCCCGGCCTCGGGAGGCCCAAATGCCCAGGAGCCGGAGCGTTGAGCCGGTGCTCACCGCCCTTGCGGTCGCCAGCGCGGTGCGGCGGCCCCTGGGTCCCGGCTCTACGCTGCGCTTCGGCCGGGATGACGACTGAGGGCGGCGGCCCTACCCCCGCCTCAAATCCCCCAGCGTCCGCAAATCCTCCCGCCCCGCCACCAGCGCCCGCACGGCGTCCGACGTGAACGCCGGCGTCTCCGCGTAGAGCGCCCCGTAGACCTCGCGCACGAAGGCCAGATCGGAGGGCAGGTCGACGGTCCAGCGGACGGCGCTTTCGTCGATCTCCTGCATCACGCCGTCGAGCATGAAGCGCTCCGGGCGGCGGTAGACGAACGGGGTGACGTGTTCGCGTTCGTAGGGGTCGGCGGCTTCACGGGCGGCCAAGCGCAGGAGGCCGGCGCTCAGGAGTTCGGCGTCGAGGCCGATGGGGTAGGTGCGCGCCGGGTGGGTGGTGGCCGAGTAGTCGGCGCCGACGGCCTGGTGGTGGACCAGCAGGCGCTCGATCAGGTCCGGGTCGGCCAGGGGGCAATCGGCGGTCAGGCGCAGGACGAGGTCGTCGTCGGCCAGGCCTTCGATCGCCCCGGCGAAGCGGGCCAGGACGTCGTCGAGCGGGCCGCGGAAGGCTTCGATCCCGGCAGCCTCCAGCGTCTCGGCCAGGACGTCGTCGCTGGCGTCGTCGGAGGTGGCGACGATCAGGCGGTCGAGCGAGGGGATGCGGCGCAGGCGCTCGATCTGGCGCAGGATCATCGGGGCGCCGACCACGTCGGCCAGCACCTTGCCCGGCAGGCGGGTGGAGCTCATCCGGGCCTGGAGGACGGCGGCGATCATGCGCGAGCCTTCTCGGCGAGAGCTTGGGCCACCTCGTCCATCACCCCGGCCCAGGTCTGGAGGGTCTCGGTGACGAAGGCGCGGGCCTGCGGGTACCAGGGGTAGCGGTCGGTGCCCAGGCGGGTCCAGGCCGCGGCGGCGGTGACGATCCAGATCGGCGCGCCGCAGGCCCCGGCCAGGTTGATGGTGGCGTTGGAGAAGCCGACCGTCAGGTCGAGCGCGCTGGTCAGGGCGGCGATGTCGTCGAGATCTTCCTTCAGGTCGATGCCCGGCGGGGTCCACAGGTCGACGCCGAATTCCTCGCGGGCGATGCGGATCTCCTCGTCGCAGTCGCCGTACTGGATGTTGACGAAGCTGACGCCGGGGGTGCGCAGCACCGGCTCCCACAGGCGGAAGGGCGAGAACAGGCGGGCGCGCTCGCCGTCGAGCTTGAGGCTCTTCCACAGCACGCCGACCTTCAGGCCCGGGCGGTCGGCCAGCACACCCCGCCAATGGGCGACGCGGTCGGGATCGGGGGTCAGGAAGCGCTCGCGGGCGGGGAAGCTGTCGGCCGTGGGGCGCAGGGTCTGGAGCAGCGAGGCGATCGGAGTCCAGGCGTCGAACTGGTCCCAGCGCTCGATCTCGAGGGCGGTGCGGTAGACGCGGCCTTCCAGCGCGACGGTGCGGTGGCGGGTGACGTCGGCGTCCGGGAAGCTGCGGGCGAACAGCGGCACGAGGCGGCGCTCGACCACCAGGGAGAGCTTGCCGTCGGGGCCGAGGGCGTCGGCCACGTCGGGCAGCAGACCGGCGAACATCACCTCGTCGCCCAGGCCCTGCTCGGCCATGACCAGCAGGCGCTTGCCGGCCAGGGGCTCGCCGGCGGCCAGTTGGCGGCCTTCCAGCACGAAGCGCGGGGCGTCGGGCAGGTCGGGCGAGGTGCGCCCCTCGTAGGCGGCCCAGCCCTCGGCGACGCGGCCCAGCGCCAGCAGGATGGTCGAGCGGGCGAACTGGATGGTGGCCACGTCCTCGCGGGCGACGCTGTGGCGGATGGCCTGGTCGCAGTCGGCCAGCGCCCCCTCGGCGTCGCCCAGGTCGAGCCGGGCGTAGGCGCGGTTGTGATAGGCCTTGGCGAAGGCGGGATCCAGGCGGATGGCCTCGTCGAAGAAGGTCAGGGCCGTGGCGCCGTCGCCCAGGCTGCACATCACCGTGCCCAGGGTGTTCCACAGGATCGGCTGCTCGGGATGGGCGCCGATGGCGGGCTTCAGCACCTCGATCGCCTCGGACTCGGCGTTGAGGTCGCGCAGGGCGCTGGCCAGGTTGTTGAGGCCGGCCACGTCGCCCGGCTGGTGGGCCAGGTGCAGGCGGAAGAGCTTGGCGGCGATGTCGGGCATGCCCATGCGGTAGGCCAGGCGGCCGACGTCGGCGGCCACCGCGTCCTGGTTGGGCAGCAGCTTCAGGGCGGCCTCGTAGCAATGCATCGAGGCGGCGAAGTCGCCCAGCTTCTCGCGGGCCACGGCCAGCACGTGCCAGGCCACGCCCAGGCCCTGGTCCTGCGAGAGGGCCTTCTGGGCCAGCTGCTCGGCCTTGGCGTAGTCGTGGCGGCGCACGGCCAGGATCGCCTGGTCGAGCAGGCGGCTCTGGGCGCTGTCGCGCACGCCCTGGGTGGCCTGCTTCAGCCGGGCCAGGGCCTCCTTGGAGGCGGAGTCGCCGACGGGGGCGGCCTTGAAGCCGACATAGGCGGCGGCCGGCGCGGCCTCCTGGCCCAGGGCCAGGGCGCTGGCCGAGACGGGCTTGGGACCGGCCTTCGTTGGAGCCGACCGGGCGGGAGCGGGGCGGTTGTGTCGCGAAGCCATGGCTCTCCTGCCGGTTGGTCGGTTGCGCGCACCATCTTGCCAGAGGATTAACGCGGGCTTTAGCGCGTTGTGGGGCCACCTCTCGCTTACCACCCTTTGTCGTCATCCCGGCCGGAGCGCGTAGCGCGCAGAGCCGGGACCCAGGGGCCGCCGCACCGCGCCGGTCGTCGCTGCGGCGCTTGATCGATCCACCGCGCCCAGTCCCCTGGGTCCCTGTGTATTGCGATAGGTGTCGAGCGCGAGCTTGATGGGTGGC
>NZ_QHJY01000203.1 GCF_003185805.1 Caulobacter sp. D5 | reverse complement strand
AAGCAATCCTGCCCAGTCAACCAACTCTTTTCATCATCTTCCGAAGAACCGAAGCTCCCCGAAAAGCAACAAAAGCGCTCCCTCCCGAAGACCCTGAGGTCGTCGGCAATCCAGCTGCCCGAGTCGATTGAGGCCGCGGAACTTAGCGATGAGATCCAACCGAAGCAAGGGCCTTTCGGCCTCGTTTCGAGCGTCTTCGTCAGCGCCGTTCCGAGCGAGCGGCGCATATAGGCGCGTGACGGAAGGATGACAAGCGTGAATCCGCACGCCCCTCCCAGGACCCGCGCAAGACCTGGGGATGACGCGACGCGGGGCCGCGCCGGGCGGTCTTCACGCCGCCTCTATAGAGAGCCTGATGCAGAGCCCGGCAGGCCCCGCGCCTTGAACCGCCGGCGCCCCATCGCCACTTCCTGGAGACGTTGCGGAATCGGGGCGCCGCTCCAGGGCCCCGGACCTCCGCGAACGAAGTCGCTTGAAGCGAAGGACTTCGCATGACCCGGACGATCCTGTTCGACAGCCCCTTTCTCCTGGGCTTCGAACACACCCGAGATTTGATCGAGCGCGCCGCCAAGGCCGCCGGCGAGAGCTATCCGCCCTATAATGTCGAGCAGACCGACGAGGGGGTGCGCATCACCCTGGCCGTGGCCGGCTTCTCGCCCGACCAGCTGCAGGTCACCGTCGAGGGCGGCCAACTGGTCGTCGCCGGCCGCCGCGACGGCGACGGCAAGGGCGAGATCGACCGCGCCTATCTGCACCGGGGAATCGCCGCCCGCGGCTTCCTGCGCACCTTCGTGCTGGCGGAAGGCATGGAGGTCTCGGCCGCCACCCTCGAGCACGGCCTGCTGCACGTCGACGTCGCCCGCCCGCCGCCCGAACGGCTGGTCAAGAAAATCCCCATCCGCTCGCAGGGCTGAAGCCCTTTGCAATCGCCCTTCCGAAGCTCGGCTGAACCGCAGGGCCTTCGGGGCGTTCCCCTATCGAAGGAGGTGGTCACATGACGCCCAATTCGCACACGCCGTTCTTCTCGACCGAGGCCTTCGCCGCGCTGGGCGCGCCCGACCTCGTCTATGTGCGCCCGATCAAGGCGGCCGAGATCCTCGCCGACGCCCCCGAGGGCGTGGAGGACTTCGATCTGGCCCCCGACCAGACGCTCTATGCGGTGTGCCGGGCCGACGGGGCCCGCCTGGCGGTGCTGACCGACCGCGACGCGGCCGTGGCCGCCGCCCTGGCCCACGAACTGGCGCCGGTCTCGGTGCACTAGGCCTTCGGACCGGAAGACGGCCCAAACGAAAAGGGCGGCGGATCCTGCGATCCGCCGCCCTTCTTCTTTTATGCGACTACCGACCTCAGTTGAGGTTGGCGGCCGGCGCCTGCTGCTGGCGGAACATGGTGATGGCGATCAGGCGATCCCAACCGACCAGCGACACCAGGTGAGCGTAGATCTGGGCCAGGGCGCCCGTCGACTGCAGTTCCTTCAGCTTCTCGACCGGCAGAGCGTTCAGCTTGTCTTCCGAGACGCCGTAGTATTCGGCGACGACCTGCGGCTCGCCCGGCTGGCCATCCGGACCGGCCGGCGTGAAGGTGGCCTTCTTCAGTTCGAAGAGGTCGTTGTCCTTCAGCAGCTGCACGAACGAGTCGGTGCGGCGGCGTTCGACTTCGAAGTCGTCGCAGAACTTGATGCAGTTCTGGGTGTACTCGGTCGGCTCGCCCTTGGCGTCGAACAGCGGGGTCTCGCCGCCTTCGGCCAGCAGGTTCGAACCGCGGTCGATGCAGACGATCATCCGGCCCTGGGCGTCGTCATTGGCCAGCACGAACGGATAGCGGCGGACATAGGCCGGGATGTAGACGCCGACTTCGGTCGAGCCGTCGGCGTGGATGAACAGGTTCTCGCCCTGGTTCAGACCCATCACGGCCAGCGGAACGCGCTCGTCGCCGGCGAAGATGATCGGATAGGACAGGCCCGCGGGGCCGAATTCCGTGACCGTCAGCGGCACGGCGGTGCCGGCGGCGGCGAAGCCGTAGGGCTTGTCCTTGTGGACCAGGCCCAGCGCGCCATGCTGCTCGCGGTTCAGCGGCTCGGGCGTCGAGTAGAAGAGAACGTTGCCGGTGATGCCGCCGGCGGACTGGGTCGTTTCCATAAGAAGCTCTACAGAAGGGCTAAGAAGAACGGACGCTCTATCGCTTAGGCGGCCTTTGGTGGTCAGCGCTTCTAGCCGATCTGCGATATCCCGGCAATCGACACCTCCGGAGAGGGAATCGCCGTCCCGACCCTCGCCTCGCGAGCGAAGGCCGGGACCCTGGCCGGCCTAGAACTTCCAGGCGATCCCGGTACGGATCGAACGGCCCGGCGACGGGGCGATGTCCTTCAGGAACGAGGCGTGCTCGCGCACTTCCTCGTCGGTCAGGTTGCGGCCTTCGAGGAACAGGCGCAGCGGCTCGTCGGCGAAGGGCTTCACCGTCACCTTCAGGTTCACCACCGTATAGGCGTCGGTCGGCAGCTCGTAGGTCGCCACGCGGTCCTGCTCGGCGACATGGCGCACTTCCAGTTCGCTCTCGACACGCGAAACGGTCCAGATCGCCCGGCCGGTCACCGACCACGGCGGGATGCGGGCCGGCGCGCCCAGGTCGGTGGAGCCGCGCACATAGTCGGCCACGCCTTCCAGGCGCACGGCCTGCTCGCCCGAGCGCCAGGCGTTCCAGCCGACCTCCAACTCGGCGCCGTGGAACTTGGCGCCGGTCTGGTAGTACTGGAACACCGGCAGGTTATCTTCCTCGGCGCCGGTCGGGGCTTCCTCGATGAAGTTGTCGTACCAGGCGCCCCACAGGTGGCCTTCGACGCGCAGGCGCGCGCCGGTCCAGCGATAGGTGCCTTCCAGCGAGGTGACGGTCTCGGAATCGAGGCTGTCGTCGCCCTTCTCGTAGCCGCCGGTGCCCGGATGCGGGCCGTCGGCGAACAGTTCGAACTCGGTCGGGGCGCGGCCGTTGCGCGACAGGGTCAGGGCGTAGAACTGGTGCTCGGCGGGCTTGTAGAACACGCCCAGCGAGGCCGAGACGTTGTCAAAGTCGCGCTTCTGGGTCGCCGTCTCCAGCGAGCGGGTGTCGAAGCGCAGGCCCGCGTCCACGCCCCAGTCGCCGCGATCGAGGCGCTGCAGGGTGAAGACGCCGTATTCCTTGATGTCGACGCTGGGCACGAACGCCTCGTCGCCGATCGCCTCGAAGCTGCGGCTCAGGGCCTGGAAGCCGATGGCGCCCTGGTGGCCGTCATGCTCGCGATGGACCAGCTCGACGCGGCCCTCGGTGCCGTCCGACAGGAAGCGGGTGCCGACCTCGCCGTCCTCGACGCTGACCTCGGCGTGCTCGTAGTCGGCATGGCCGATGGAGACGCGCACCTTTTCGAACCACGGATTGTCGAGCTCCTGCTCGCCGCGCAGGTCGTAGCGGGTCTGCTGCAGGTGGATCGAGACCGGGCCTTCGGCGTCGGGGTCGATGGGGGCCAGGATCTGCTCGTAGGGCACGCCGTAGGTGGTGTCGGTGCGCTTGACCGACAGGCCGAAGAAACCCTTGTCGTGCACATAGGAGACGCCGGCGCCGTAGGCGTCCATCTCGACGTCGGTGTTGCGGACGGTCTTTTCCGGATCGACGGTCAGGCCGTCGCGGGCGGCCAGGCGCGAGGAGACCGGCGAGGTCGGGACCGAATAGTCGTCGCTGCGGCGGCGGTCGGCGTCGACGGCGAAGACCAGCGGGCCGGCGTTGAACTTGGCCGCGCCGCTGACGCCCCAGCCGTCATCGACGGACGAGGCCGAGGCGGCGATGCGGCCCTCGACGCCGTTCTCGGCGCGGCTGGCGGGGACGCGGTCGTCGATCATGTTGACCACGCCGCCGATGCCCGAGCCGCCATAGGCCAGGGTGGACGGGCCGCGCAGCACCTCGATGCGCGAGGCTTCGGCGGGATCGGAGGCCACAGCGTGGTCGGGCGACAGCGACGAGGCGTCGACCTGGCCGACGCCGTTCTGCAGCACCATCACCCGCGGGCCGGCCAGGCCCCGGATCACCGGACGCGAGGCGCCGGGACCGTAGAAGGTGGAGCGCAGGCCCGGCAGGCCGTTCAGCACGTCGCCGAGGCCGGCCGGCGGGGCGGTGTCGAGCTTGTCGCGGGTCAGCACGTTGACGCTGCTGGTCACGGTGTCGAGCGAGACGGCGTAGGGAGCGGCGGTGACCACCACCTGCGAGACGGCGGTGTCGGTCGGATCGGCGGCGGGATCGGCCGGGGCGGCGGTCGCATCGGCGGCCCACACGGGGGCGGCGCCCATGGTCGCGGCGGCGAGCGCGAGGAGGCTGGCGGCCGCGAAAGCGTTGCGGCGGGTCGTGAGGCGGCGGGTCATGAACGACGGATCCTGGAACTGGCCGGGGGAGCGGCTCGCCTTCTGTTATGAAATAACATATCTCGCCGTCAATCCGCTTTCGCTTGACGCGAGCACGAGGCGGCTTTCTGTGTCTTCACGACCTCAGTTCGGGCTTTCCATGATGCGTTTTTCGTCTGCGCTCCCCTTTTCGGCCGCAATCTCGGTCGCCGGCCTGCTCGCCGGCTGCGCCCAGCTGACCGGCGACGCCTCGCCGAAAAGCCCCGCCCAGACCCAGGCAAAGACCTATGCCGAGGCCGGCGGGTCGAGCACCTGGACCAAGCCGCCGAAGGGCTACCTGACCCTGGCCGAACCGTTCGACGCGCCGGGGATCGTCGGCCCGCCGCCGACGCCGGACTCGCCGCGCGGCAAGGCCGACCGCGCCGCCTATGATGACACCCGCAAGCTGGCGGGCACGCCGGCCTGGGACAAGGCGGTGGCCGACGCCGACCTGTCGGGCGCCAACGGCTTCAAGAGCTTCTCCTGCGCCGCGCGGGTGACGATCAATCCGCAGAAGACCCCGACCCTGGCCAATCTGCTGCTGCGCATGACCGACGACGCCGGGACCATCTATCGCCCGGCCAAGCAGGCCTTCTCGCGGCCTCGCCCGCCGGTGGGCAACACCAAGCCGATCTGCGTGCCGCGCGAGAGCTGGATCCAGACCGAGGGCTCCTATCCGTCCGGCCATGCCCTGGTCGGCTGGTCGTGGGGCCTGGTCCTGGCCGAGCTCGTGCCCGACCGCGCCGCCCAGATCACCGCCCGCGGCCGCGAATTCGGCGACAGCCGGGTGATCTGCGGCGTCCACTTTCCCAGCGACCTGGAGGCCGGCCGCCTGCTGGGCGGGGTGATGGTGGCGCGGCTGCACGCCGACCCGGCCTTCGAGGCCGACCTGGAAAAGGCCAGGGCCGAGATCGCCGCCTCCAAGGCCGAGGGCCCGCCCACCGGCTGCGGCGGCTGACAAATCGTCCCAAGGACGCGTGACAGACCGATACAACTTTGAGCTTGAGCCCCCTTCGGCGGGGCGCCACCCTGGCGCCCTTTCGGGGGAGGGCTGAATGTTCCAGACCATGCGACGCGGCGCGGCCTGCGTCCTGTCGGTCGTCGCCGTGGGCGGCTGCGCAGTGTTCGCCCCGCCCGACGACCCCGTCCTCGATACGAAGATCACCACCGCCTACGAGGGCGTGGCCAAGCTGGCGGCCGAGGGTGAGATGGGCCTCTACGCCGACAAGGCCACCTATGCCGGCGCGATCGCGACCTATGCCGACATCCAGGCCGCCCTGGCGGTCGCCGCCGTGCGCGCGGGCAGCCAGCCCTACGCCGCCCGCCCCGCCCAGAAGGCCATCGCCGCGGAAGTGTCGCTGATCCAGGGCTGCAGCGCCCAGGTCAAGGGCCTGGCCCAACTGCACCAGATGGCCGGGATCATCCCCAACACCGGCGCGACCACCGCCATGATGGTCGCTTGCGACCAGGCGGCCAAGGCCGTCACCGCCATGAAGCCGAGATAGCCCTTATGTCGATCGACTTCTCCACCCTGCAGGTCGACAACGCCGACGAGCTGGCGACCGTGCTGGAACAGCAGCTGGGCGCCACCGCCACCGACTGGTGGAACGCCAACAAGAGCGTCGTGCCGGGCTATCTGCGCAGCCTGGCCGAGGCCGCGATCCAGACCCGCACCGCCCTGGCCAACCACCAGATCACGCCGGAAGCCGCCGACCTGATCCTTCACAACCAGGAACTGGCCTTCAACCAGACCCTCCAGTTCACCAAGTTCATGACCCTGGTGCTGAGCCAGACCCTGTTGAACACCGTGTTCCAGGTGGTCGGCTGGGTGATCTACAACAGGACCGGCATCAACCTGGCCCCGAATCTGGTGCAGCCGGCGGGCGGCGGGACGGCGGCGAGCTAGCCCTTCGGCGGATCGCAGCGGCCGTACATCTCGTCCAGGCCCTTCAGGTATTCGGCCATCGGCTGCAGGCCCAGGGCCGCGCGCCGCTGCTCGAGGCTGGCCGGGTCCTCGACATCGGCCGGCATCCCATAGCGGCCGTCGACGCAGCGCGCCCGCTGGGTGGCGTAGCGCTGCGGCCGGCCTTCCTGATCGGCGATGCGGTCGTAGAGATTGGCGTAGCCGCTCGGCGCCCGCCCGGCCGGAACCAGCACCTCCATCTTGGCCAGGGCCTCCTTCTGGAAAGCCAGGTCGGGCGAGTGGTTGACGATGTGGAAGGCGCCGTCGGCGGCGCGCTGGCCGACCTCCTCGGGCGTGAACCAGCCGCGCCCGGCCAGCAGCACCTTCAGCCGCTCGGTGTGCCGCCGGTCGATCGGCGCATAATATTCGGCCCAGACCGCGTCCAGCGCCTGGCGATCCTCGGGCGAGGCGGTCTTGCGCACGGCCAGGAAGGTGACGCGCGTCGCCTGGTCGACCGCGCCCATGCCGCCCAGTTCCTCGATCAGCCCCTCCCTGGCCGTCAGCGCCTGGGCCTCGACCCGCGCTCTGGCCACGGCCGGCGAGTCCGCCGCCCCGGCCGACCCGGCGGCCAGCATCACGATCGCGATCAGTCCCGCACGGATCATGTCCGCTTTCCCCTCGCCCAACCTCGATCGCGAAGGTCGTAAGAACTCACGGCGCAATCATGGCGACGGCGTCCGGTCCGACGGCCAAAGAAAAAGCCCCGCCGTTTCCGGCGGGGCTCGATCCTATCGAAGCTTCGAGAAGCCTCAGCCGCGCCGGTCGCGCTTGGCCAGCACGCGCAGGCGCAGGGCGTTGAGCTTGATGAAGCCGCCGGCGTCGCGGTGATCGTAGGCGACCTTGCCCTCTTCGAAGGTGACGAGGTCCTGGTCGTACAGGCTGTAGGGGCTCTCGCGGCCGATGACCGTGACGTTGCCCTTGTAGAGCTTCACGCGGACGCGGCCGGTGACCTTCTCCTGGCTGTAGTCGATCGCCGCCTGCAGCATCTGGCGCTCCGGCGTGAACCAGAAGCCGTTGTACACCAGCTCGGCGTACTTCGGCATCAGCTCGTCCTTCAGGTGCATGGCGCCGCGGTCGAGCGTGATGCTCTCGATGCCGCGGTGGGCGGCCAGCAGGATGGCGCCGCCCGGGGTCTCGTAGACGCCGCGCGACTTCATGCCGACGAAGCGGTTCTCGACCAGGTCGAGGCGACCGATACCGTTGTCGCGGCCCAGCTCGTTCAGCTTGGTCAGCAGAGTCGCCGGGCTCATGGCCACGCCGTCGATGGCGACGGGGTCGCCCTTCTCGAAGTCGATCGTGATCACCGTCGGGGCGTCCGGCGCGTCCTCAGGCGAAATAGTGCGCATGTGGACGAACTCGGGGGCCTCGACCGCCGGGTCTTCCAGGACCTTACCTTCCGACGAGCTGTGCAGCAGGTTGGCGTCGACGCTGAACGGCGCCTCGCCGCGCTTGTCCTTGGCGATCTGGATCTGGTGCTTCTCGGCGAACTCCAGCAGCGCTTCGCGCGACTTGAAGTCCCACTCGCGCCAGGGGGCGATCACGTGGATGTCGGGCTCCAGGCCGTAATAGCCGAGCTCGAAGCGGACCTGGTCGTTGCCCTTGCCGGTGGCGCCGTGGCTGACGGCGTCGGCGCCGACCTGGCGGGCGATCTCGATCTGGCGCTTGGCGATCAGCGGGCGGGCGATCGAGGTGCCGAGCAGGTACTGGCCTTCGTAGACCGTGTTGGCGCGGAACATCGGGAACACGAAATCGCGCACGAACTCCTCGCGCACGTCCTCGATGAAGATGTTCTCGGGCTTCACGCCGGCGGCCAGGGCCTTGGCGCGGGCGGGCTCGATCTCTTCACCTTGGCCCAGGTCGGCGGTGAAGGTCACGACCTCGGCGCCGTACTCGGTCTGAAGCCACTTGAGGATGATCGAGGTGTCGAGACCGCCCGAATAGGCGAGCACGACCTTCTTCACGGGCTTGTCGGCCATGAGCGGGGTCCTTGTCGAAGGCGAAAACACAAAGTCGCGGGGCGTTTAGCGCGCTTTTGCGACGAGGGAAACACACGGCGGAACCGGCGTGGAACTAGAGCCGGATCTTGCCCTCTTCGGCCAGCTGGTTCAGCGCCCGGCGCACCTGGGTCAGGTGGATCACCGCCAGGATCGCCGCCAGGGTGGCGCGCAGGCCCAGCATGGTCAGGCGCAGGGTCAGATCCTCGGCCTGGCGGCTCTCGACCAGCAGGTAGAGGCTGATGGCGAAGGCGCCGGCCGGCAGCAGCACCAGGGCCGGGCCGCGCGGCAGGCGCAGCAGGGTCGCGCCCTTGGGCGACCAGGCCACCGGGGTCGGCTCGCCCTTGGGGATCTTGCTCCAGGCCATGCGCGACGCCCCGGCCATGATCGACAGGGCCAGGATCCACAACACGTCGCCGATGACGCCGAGAATATCCATCTAGAAGGTCAGCCTCACGCGGTCGCTTGCCTATACGGTCACTTGGGCGCCGAGCTCGACGACGCGGCCTGGCGGGATCTTGAAGAAGTCGGTCGGATTGGCCGCGTTCTTCATCAGGAAGATGTACAGCCGATCCTGCCACAGGGGCATGCCCGAATTGGCCGACGGCACGATCGAGCGGCGGCCGAGGAAGAAGCTGGTCGCCATGATGTCGAACTTCAGCCCCTGCTGCTTGCGCAGCAGCGCCAGCGCCTTGGGCACGTTCGGGCTTTCCATGAAGCCGTAGTAGATCTCGACCTTCTTGAAGTCCTCGTTGACCTTGAAGGTCTTGATCCGCTCCTCCTCGGGCACGCGCGGCGTCTCGGCCGTGCGCACGGTCAGCACCACGTTGCGCTCGTGCAGCACCTTGTTGTGCTTGAGGTTGTGCATCAGGGCGACCGGGGTCATGTCCGGGTCGGAGGTCAGGAAGATCGCCGTGCCGGGCGCGCGGTGCGGGGCCCGGGCGCGCAGGATCTCCATCAGGTCGGCGAGCGGCACGGAATCCCGGCGGGTCTTCTCGCTGAGGATCTGGCTGCCGCGCACCCAGGTGGCCATGATCGTGAACAGGGCCGCCCCGATCAGCACCGGCAGCCAGCCGCCGGTGAAGAAGCGCAGGGCGTTGGCGCTCAGGAAGACCAGATCCAGCGTCATGAACGGGATCAGGAAGGCCAGGGCCGCCGGCAGCTGCCACTTCCACAGCTGGCGCATGACGATGAAGGCCATGGCGGTCGTGACGACCATGGTGCCGGTCACCGCCAGGCCGTAGGCGTGGGCCATGGCCGACGAGGTCTTGAAGGTGAACATCACCGCCAGCACGCCCAGCAGCAGCATGGTGTTGAGCTGCGGCACGAAGATCTGGCCCGACTGGGTCTCCGAGGTGCGGCGCACGTCCATCCGCGGCAGAAGGCCCAGCTGGATCGCCTGCTGGGTCAGCGAGAAGGCGCCGGTGATCACCGCCTGGCTGGCGATGACCGTGGCCGCGCCGGCCAGGATGACCAGCGGCAGGCGCAGGAAGTCGGGCGCCATCTCGAAGAACCAGTTCAGTTCCTGGAACGGCACGCCCGCCCGCTCGGCCGCGACCAGGGTGTTCAGCGCCAGGGCGCCCTGGCCCAGATAGTTCAGCGCCAGGCACGGCAGCACGTAGAACAGCCAGGCGGCCTGGATCGGCCAGCGGCCGAAGTGTCCCATGTCGGCGGTCAGGGCCTCGGCCCCGGTGACGGTCAGGAACACCGCGCCCAGCACGATGAAGCCGGCCATGCCGTGGTGCTGCAGGAAGTGGACGGCGTAATAGGGGTTGATGGCCCGGAACACGCCGGGGTGGTCGAACAGGTGGTAGACGCCCAGGGCCGCCATCACCGCGAACCATACGGCGCAGACCGGGCCGAACAGCTGGCCGACCTTGGCCGTGCCGCGGCTCTGGATGAAGAACAGGCCCAGCAGCATCACCGTGGCGATCAGCAGCACCGCCTCGGTGCTGATGCCGTGCTCGAGCGCCGGGATGGTCCGCAGGCCCTCGACCGCCGACAGCACCGACATCGCCGGGGTGATCACCGCGTCGCCGTAGAACAGCGCCGCCCCGATCACGCCCAGGCCGAACACCAGGGCCGTGCGCCGGCCCATGGCCCGCTGGGCCAGGGCCATCAGCGACAGCACCCCGCCCTCGCCCTTGTTGTCGGCGCGCATGATGAACAGCACGTACTTGATCGTCACGACCAGGATCAGCGCCCACAGGGCCAGCGACACGATCCCCAGGATCTCGGCCCGGGTCACGCCGTCGGCGGCGGTGACGTGCAGCGCCTCCTTGAAGGCGTAGAGCGGGCTGGTGCCGATGTCGCCGAACACGACCCCGACGGAGCCCAAGGCGAGCGCGAACACGCCATGGCCCTTTGGACCGTGACCATTGGCGGAGCCGCCTTGTTGGGGAATGTCGCACGCCGCGACGGAGGCGTTCTCAGAGGTCGAAACGCCGGAGGCTTCGGAAGCCATTCAATCCCTCCGGGGCCGCGCCCTCGAAAATCTCGCGCGAAGCCCCATATCGATCAAGCGGGGCGCGATACACCCAATCCGATCCGGGTTCAATCGCGACCTTGGCCGCGCGCCTTTACGGTTTTTGTTTCAACGCGCGCGTTCCCCCCTTACGTTCCGGACTTAGCAGAAGATCATGTCCGACAGTCAGAAGTTCCCCGTCGCCGCTCACGCCCTGGCCTATCTGGCGCACAAGGAGGCTTTCAGCCCCGACCGCGCCGTGGCCAGCGCCGAACTCGCGGCCTCCGTCCCCACCAATCCGGTGGTGGTGCGGCGCGTCACCGCCATGCTCGGCAAGGCGGGACTGATCGGCGCGCGCGCCGGCGCCAACGGCGGCGCCTGGCTGCTGAAGCCCGCGACGGACATCACCCTCGACACCGTGCTGCGCGCCGTCCACGGCTGCGCCAACCTGGGCACAGCTCCCCCAGGCGTGAAGGGCTGCCCCGTCGGCGCGCGGATCCCCGACGCCGTCCGCGCGGCCCTGATCGCCGCCGACGCCGCCGCCGCCGAGCGCCTGTCGCGCATCTCTGTGGCCGACCTGCTGGCCGACCCGGCCGAGCGCGAGGCCGTGCTGCAGAGCGCCTGAAGGCGGCCTGCCTAAAGACGCCCTGAAAGCGGCACGCAGAAAAACTGCACCCGAAATTGTTGCGATTACCCCTGGCGCCGATCGGGGGCGCTATTACGTAATCGCTACCGATACAGTTCCTGTTCGGAAAACATCTTTCTCCTCAGGGGACATCCGCCATGACCACCAAGGTCGCCATCGTCTATCACTCGGGCTACGGCCACACCGCCGTCCTCGCCGACAAGGTCGCCCAGGGCGTCCGCGACGCCGGCCAGACCCCGGTTCTGCTCGCCATCGAAAGCGCGAGCCAGGACTTCAAGCCGATCCTCGACGCCGTGACCGAGTCCGACGCCGTGGTGTTCGGCGCGCCGACCTACATGGGCGACGTCTCGGGCGTGTTCAAAGTCTTCGCCGACGCCTCCTCGGCCGCCTTCTTCACCGGCGCCTGGAAGGACAAGCTGGCCGCGGGCTTCACCAACTCGCACAGCTTCTCCGGCGACAAGGCCCACGCCCTCAACAGCCTGGCGATCCTGGCCGCCCAGCACGGCATGAACTGGATCAACCTCGGCATCGCCCCGCCGAACGTCACCGCCGCCGAGCGTGGTCCGGAAACCATCAACCGCGTGGGCTCGTTCGTCGGCCTGGCCGCCCAGTCGGACAACGCCTCGCCGGAGATCACCCCGCCGGCCGGCGACCGCGAGACCGCCCGCCTGCTCGGCGTCCGCGTGGCCGAAGCCGCCGTCCGCTGGACCCGCGGCGCCCAGCCGGCGCTCAGCGACGCGGCCTAAGCGATACCGGGCGCGCCGTCCTCCCCTCAGTGGCGCGCCCCTCGCGGAGGAACGATCGACCCCGCCCCCCGACGGTCGTTCCTCCGCCCCCCGCTTGAACCGGCGGGTCCGGCGTGCTCGACTCCGGCGACGCTTCGTTCGCAGGACCTTTCACGACATGGCCCGCCGCCTCGCCCTGATCACCGGCGCCTCCGCCGGCATCGGGGCCGCCTTCGCCCGCATCTACGCCAGCCACGGCTATGACGTGGCCCTGACCGCCCGCCGGCTCGACCGGCTGGAGGCCCTGGCCGCCGAGATCCGCATGCGCTTCGGGGTCGAGGCCTACGCGATTCCCGCCGACCTGGCCGATCCGGCCGGCGTCGATACGGTGCTGGCGGGAATCGCCGCCGAGGGCCGCGAGATCGACGCCCTCGTGAACAACGCCGGCTATGGCCTGCCCGGCGCCTACGACAAGACCACCTGGGCCGACCAGTCGACCTTCCTGCAGGTGATGCTGACCTCGGTCTGCGCCCTGACGCACAAGGTGCTTCCCGGCATGGTCGAGCGCCGCTTCGGCCGCATCGTCAACGTCGCCTCGCTGGCGGGCCTGGCGCCCGGCTCCGCCGGCCACACCCTTTATGCGGCCACCAAGAGCTTCCTGGTGAAGTTCTCCCAGAGCCTGCACCTGGAGAACCTGTCGACCGGCGTGCACGTCAGCGCCCTTTGCCCCGGCTTCACCCTGTCGGAATTCCACGACGTCAACGGCACCCGCGCCCAGGTCAGCCAGAGCCTGCCGGCCTGGATGTGGCTGGGCGCCGACGAGGTCGCCGCCGCCGGCTACGAGGCCGCCGAGGCCAACCGCCCGGTCTGCGTCACCGGCGCGCCCAACAAGGCCATCGCCGTGCTGGCCAAGATCATCCCGGACGAATGGGCCCTGGCCCTGATCGCCAGCCAGGGCGGGAAGTTCCGGAAGGTTTGAGTTCCAAGACCCTCCCCCTGAAGGGGGAGGTGTCGCCGAAGGCGACAGAGGGGGAAGTAAGCTCCCGCCTCAGCAAAGCCTTCCCTCTCCGACCGCTTCGCGGCCACCTCTCCCTTCAGGGAGAGGGTTTTTATTTCTCCGCCGCGTACGGCGCCTTGGCGTCCGCCCGGATCAGGCCGCGCGTCGCGTCGCCCACGCCGATCAGCACGAACTGCACCGCCAGGGCGCAGAGGATCAGGCCCAGCACCCGCACGACGATGCTCATGCCGATGCGGCCCAGCACCTTGCTGATCACCGGCGCGGCCCAGAAGGTGGCGACCAGCACCACCGACACCGCCGCGATCACCCCGACGCCCAGGGCCATGCCGGCCAGCCCCAGGTGCTTGGCCTCGCTGGCATAGATGATCACGGTCGAGATCGCGCCCGGGCCGATCAGCAGCGGCATGGCGAACGGCACGATCAGCCGCTCGAACCGCTTCTTGGCGTAGACCCGGGCAGACAGCACCTCGGTCTCGCCCTCGGCGGCGTCGGCGAACATGGTGGTGAAGTCGTCGCGCACCATGTCCAGGCCGAGAATGAACAGGATGATCCCGCCGGCGATGCGGAAGGCCGGCATCGAGATGCCGAAGAACTCGAGCAGGGAAACGCCGGTGAAGTAGAAGAACACCAGGAAGGCCAGGACGAAGAGGCCGATATAGACGGCCACCATCCGCCGGCCCGCCGAGGCCGCGCCGAGGGTGGCGGCGGCGAACAGCGGCACGTTGCCGATCGGGTCGATCAGGGCGAACAGGGCGACGAAGAAGTTGACGGCGAGTTCGGCCTGGCTCATTCGACGTCCTCAACCTTCATGCCTGTGCGGGAAACGTCGCTCTCTCTAGAGCGATGCGGGCTCGCGCGCCAACACCGGAGCCTTGAAATGACCGCCGATCCGCGCCTGATCGTTCCGCTGGACCTGCCCACGGTCGCCGACGCCCGCGGCATGGTCGACCAGCTGGGCGACGCGGTGTCGTTCTACAAGATCGGCCTGGAGCTTTTGGCCACCGACGGCATGAGCTTCGCCGGCGACCTCAAGAAGGCCGGCAAGCAGGTGTTCCTCGATTGGAAGCTGCACGACATCGGCGCGACGGTGGAGCGTTCGGCCCGCGTGCTGGCGGGGGCCGGCTGCGACCTGCTGACCGTCCACGCCGAACCGCAGGTGATGCGCGCCGCCGTGAAGGCCAAGGCCGGCTCGGACCTGAAGATCCTGGCGGTCACCGTCCTGACCAGCCTGACCGACGCTGATCTGATCGAGATGGGCTACGCCTTCAGCACCCGCGCCCTGGTCGAGCGGCGCATCCGCCAGGCCGTGGAATGCGGCGTCGACGGCATCGTCTCATCGCCGCACGAAGCCGCCCTGGCCCGCGAGATCGGCGGGCCGGACTTCCTGGTGGTGACGCCGGGCGTGCGCCCGTTCTGGTCGGCCAAGAACGACCAGGCCCGCGCCGCCACCCCCGCCGACGCCATCGCCGCCGGCGCCAGCCATCTGGTCTGCGGCCGCCCGATCACGGCGGCCAACGACCCGCGCGAGGCGGCGCTGAAGGTGATCGCAGAGATGGCGGGGGCGTAAAGCTGATGCTCCCCCTCCGGGGGAGCTGTCGGCCTTTTGGCCGGCCACAGGCCGGCCAGGTATGAAGAATGGGCGACTGAGGGGGTCAGCGCCGCGCCAGCCCCCTCCGGCCCTCTGCCCCCCCCAGAGGGGGAGGATCTGAGCGTTAAGCCCAGGCCCCGTACGGATCCACCGACTCCTTGCCCAGCGCCTGGGCGACGGCCGGGTGGGTCAGCTTGCCGCCCAGGACGTTGAGGCCGCGCGCCAGGTGGACGTTGGTCTTCAGCGCGTCCAGGCCCTTGTCGGCCAGGGCCAGGCCGAACGGCAGCGTCGCGTTGCCCAGGGCTTCCGATGAGGTGCGCGGGGCCGCGCCCGGCATGTTGGCCACGCAGTAGTGGACGACCCCGTCGACCGTGTAGGTCGGCTCGGCGTGGGTGGTCGGGTGGCTGGTCTCGAAGCAGCCGCCCTGGTCGATCGACACGTCGACCAGCACCGAGCCCGGCTTCATCTTGGCAAGGTGCTCGCGACGCACCAGCTTCGGCGCGGCGGCGCCGGCGGTCAGCACCGCGCCGATGATCACGTCGGCCTTGAGGATCTCTTCCTCCACCGCGGCGAAGGTCGAGTAGCGGGTCAGGATCCGGCCCTGATAGAGGTCGTCCAGCTCGCGCATGCGCGGGATCGAGCGTTCCAGCACCACCACCTCGGCGCCCAGGCCGGCGGCCATGCGGGCGGCGTTGGAGCCGACCACGCCGCCGCCCAGCACCACCACGCGGGCCGGCGGCACGCCGGGCACGCCGCTGAGCAGCAGGCCCATGCCGCCATTGTGCTTGAGCAGGGTCTCGGCCGCCGAGAACACGGCGATGCGGCCGGCCACTTCCGACATCGGGGCCAGCAGCGGCAGGCCGCCCTTGGCGTCCGTGACGGTCTCATAGGCGATGGCCGCGCAGCCGCTCTTCAGCAGGCCCTCGGTCTGGGCCGGATCGGGCGCCAGGTGCAGGTAGGTGAAGAGGATGTGGCGATCGGTCAGGCGCTCCCACTCGATCTTCTGGGGCTCCTTGACCTTCACGATCATCTCGGCGCCCGCGAACACCGCGTCGGCGTCGGGGGCGATGGTCGCGCCGGCCTTCACATAGGCGTCGTCGGCATAGCCGGCGCCTAGCCCTGCGCCCTGCTGCACCAGCACCTGGTGGCCATGGGCGACATACTCACGGACGGCGGTGGGGGTCAGGCCGACCCGGTGCTCGCCCGGTTTGATCTCGGAGGGGACGCCGACGCGCATGATGTTTCCTCGGTTTATGGCTTTAACGCTGGTGTACGCCTCTCCGTTCGCAGGTTTCTTGGTTCTTTCGTTCGTGGGATAACGGTGTATGCAGGAATCCTGCGTGAAAGGGCCGGTTCGTTGAAGAAATCCCCGGTGACGCTCGACGTCTTCGACCGAAAGATCCTCCGCCTGCTCCAACGCGAAGGCCGCGCCAGCTATGTCGACATGGCCAGGGCGGCCAATCTGTCGGAATCGGCTTGCCTTAGGCGGGTGCGGGCGCTGGAGGATTCCGGGGTCATCGGCCGCTACGCCGCGGTTATCGACGAGCGGGCCGTGGGCCTGCCGCTCAGCGTCTTCGTCACCGTCACCCTGTCGTCCCAGGCCGAGGCCGCCCTGACCGCCTTCGAGAAAGCGGTGGCGAGCGTGCGCGAGGTCGCCGAGTGCTACCTGATGACCGGCGGCTCGGACTATCTGCTGCGGCTGGTGGTGGCCGACGTCGACGACCTGGAGCGGGTGCACAGCCAGGAACTCACCCGGATCCCCGGCGTGGTGCGGGTCAGTTCGTCGATCGCCATGCGCACCGTGGTCAAACGCGTCGAATTGCCGCTTTAGCGACAACGTCAGCGTTGCCGGGGGATTAACCCTCCTTCGCCTAGGGTCGCCCCCGACATTCACCGTCTTCGGGGGAAGACCATGGTTTCTCGACGCTCCCTGCTGGGCGTGCTTGGCGCTGGCCTGGCCGCGCCCGCGATCGCCTGGGCCGAAGGCCTGCACGTGCCTGAGCTGCCGGCGGTGACGCCCAAGGCCCGCAAGGCCCGCCGCGTCACCAAGGCGCTGGCCACCCAGCCGGCCGACAAGGCCGCGCTGGACAAGGCCGTCGCCAGCGTGCCGCCGATGGAGGGCGAGGAAGGCCACGCCGCGCCGGGCGCGACCCAGGTCTCCGGCGTCAAGGTCGAGCCGCCCGCCCCGGCCGTCAGCCCGGACGAGGCGCTGGGTCGCCTGAAGCACGGCAACGCCATCTTCGCCCGCGGCGGCGCCAGCCTGGTGCTGCCCTCGGCCGCCCGCATCTCGGAAATGGCCGGCGGCCAGAAGCCGTTCGCCGTCATCGTCGGCTGCAGCGACAGCCGCACCGCGCCCGAACTGATCTTCGACTGCAATCTGGGCGAACTGTTCATCGTCCGCGTGGCCGGCTCGACCGTCGGCCCCGAGGGCCTGGGCTCGATCCTCTACGCCGTCGAGCACCTGGGCGCGCCGCTCGTCGTCGTGCTGGGCCACACCAAGTGCGGCGCCGTGGGCGCGGCCGTGGACGTCGCCACCAAGCACGCCCACCTGCACGGGGCCTTGCAGGACATGGTCCTGCCGATCCTGCCGGCGGTGTTCGACGCCGAAAGCGAGCATCCCTCCGACCTGCAGGACGCCGCCATCCGCCGCAACGTCCGCAACACCGCCGCCCGCCTGAAGGTGGCCGACGGCACGCTCGCCGAGCGCGTCGCCCAGGGCCGGTTGAAGATCATCTCGGCCTGCTACGACCTGTCGACGGCGCAGGTGAAGTTCGACGTATGATGCTACCGGGCGGGATGTCACGGCGGCGCCGTTGACCCCCGCTCGCGCTTAGGTTCAAGTCCCCCCAAATCACTTCGCTTTGGGAGAGACGACGGATGTCGACGGACGAGACGCCGCAGGGCAGCGGCACGGCCAAGTCCTCCGTCTGGACCCGTCTGAAACCCCACCTGCTGACCCCGGCCGCGGCCGTGGCGGCGGTCGCGCTCGTCCTCGGCTTCGGCGGCGGCTTCGTGGCCGCCAAGACCGCCGATCTCGGCTGGTTCGGCGGTGGCGGCGGCAAGGCCGCGGCCAGCGGCGGCGCTGTCAAGGGCGAGGCCTGGTCGCTGTTCGGCAAGCCGCGCGACGCCGGCGCCCGCCGGCGCGGCGTTCCCAAGCCCGAAGGCTTCGCCGTCTGGCGCACCCGCATCGACAGCTCCGGCGGCGATCCGTTGGCCTGCATCCAGATGAGCCGGGACCTCGACCCGTCCAAGACCTATGCCGACTTCGTCATGGTCTCGCCCGACCTCGGCCGCACCCCGGCCGTGCGGGTCAAGGGCGACGAGCTGTGCGTCGGCGGCATCGGCTTCACCGACCACCGCGTCACCCTGCTGAAGGGCCTGCCCGCCAAGGGCGGCGACACCCTGGGCGCCAACGCCGACGTCGACTTCACCTTCGGGGAGAAGCCGCCTTACGTGGGCTTCGCCGGCGATGGGGTGATCCTGCCGCGCGAGGAGTCCGACGGCGTCGCCATCGAGACCATGAACGTCTCCAAGCTGGCCGTGGAGGTCTGGCGCGTGTCGGACCGCAACCTGGTCCGCAAGTCGATCAGCGCTCCCGACCCCACCGGCGAGGGCGACTGGAACAGCGACTACGGCGACGACAGCCCCAATGACGACGGCCGCCGCATCTGGAAGGGCGAGGTCAATGTCGACGGCGCCGCCGGCCAGAAGGCGACCACCGTCTTCCCGCTGGGCGCGGTGCTGAAGGAGATGAAGGCCGGCGCCTATGTCATCAAGGCCCGCGACGCCTCGGGCGGCCGCGATCCCGACGGCGAGGGCGACACCCCGCCGGCCCAGGCCCGGCGCTGGATCGTGTTCACCGACATGGCCCTGATCGCCTATGACGGCTCCGAAGCGCTGGACGTCGTGGTCCGCTCGCTGAAGACCGCCAAGACCGTGTCGGGCGTGCGCGTGGCCCTGGTCGCCCGCGACGGCGAGCCCCTGGCCGAGGTCAAGAGCGACGCCGACGGCCGCGTGCGCTTCGCCCGTCCGCTGCTGGAAGGCGAAGGCGCAGAGCGCGCCAAGATGGTCATGGCCTATGGACCCCAAGGGGACCTGTCGGTGCTCGACCTCGACCGCTCGCCGGTGGACCTGTCCAAGCAGGGCGTCGGCGGCCGCACCGAGAGCGAGGGCGGCCGCGAGGCCAAGACCGACATCGACGGCTGGCTCTATGCCGACCGCGGCATCTATCGTCCCGGCGAGACCGTGCACCTGACGGCCATGGTCCGCGACCGCCTAGCCAAGGCGGTGAACGACCGCAAGGGCTATATCCTGGTCAAGCGCCCCTCGGGCGTGGAGTACAAGCGCTGGTGGTTCGGCCAGGCCAACGCCGGCGCCGTGCCGATCGACATCGCCCTGCCCCGCAGCGCCCCGCGCGGCCGCTGGACCGCCGAACTGCACATCGAGGGCATCGAGGCCTCGTCGGGTTCGCTGAGCTTCAGCGTCGAGGACTTCGCGCCCCAACGCCTGGCGGTCACCGCCACCGGCCAGGAGAGCGCCCCGGTCCGCATCGGCGAAACCCGCCAGATCAACGTCTCGGCCCGCTTCCTCTACTGCGCGCCGGGCTCGGGCCTGCAGACGCAGGGCGAGGCCCGCCTGCGCCGCGACACCGATCCCTTCCCGCAATACAAGGGCTTCGAGTGGGGCGACGCCCAGGAGCCGTTCGACGAGAAGCTGATCGAGCTGGGCAACACCGTCACCGACGGCGAGGGCCGGGCGGTGCTGAACCTGGGCACATCGGACGTCGGCGAGACCGGCCAGCCCCTGGTCGCGGCGGTCACGGCTTCCGTGTTCGAGCCTGGCGGCCGGCCGGTGCGCGAGGGCCTGGAGCTGAAGGTCCGCGGCAAGCCGGTCTATTACGGGGTCAAGGTCGAGCAGGGCGAGGCCAAGAACGGCGATCCGCCCGTCAGCCTCGAGATCATCGCCGTCGACGCCGCCGGCAAGCGGATCTCGACCACCGCCAACTACACCCTGATCAGCGAGAACTGGAACTACGACTGGTTCCAGCAGGACGGCCGCTGGCAGTGGCGGCGCACCAGCCGCGACGCCGTGGTCATGAAGGGGGCGCTGAACCTCTCGGCCGGCCAGTCGGGTCGCGTCAACCGCCGCCTCGGCTGGGGCGACTATCGCCTGGTGGTCGAGGGCGCCGACGGCAGCAAGACCATCACCCGCTTCTCGTCGGGCTGGGGCTCGCCGGCCAAGGACGCCGAGGCGCCCGACTATGTCCGCGTGTCGGCCGGGACCAAGGCCTATGCGCAAGGCGACACCGTCGAGATCACCCTCAAGGCGCCCTATGCCGGCCAGGCCCAGGTGGCCGTGGCCACCGACCGCCTGATCGACTTCAAGACCGTGTCGGTCGGCGAGAACGGCGCGACCGTGAAGCTGAAGACCAGCGCCGCCTGGGGCGGCGGGGCCTATGTGATGGTCACCGTCATCCAGCCGCGCGACCCGGTCGCCTCGCCCAAGCCCAAGCGGGCCCTGGGCCTCGTTTACGTGCCGCTGGAGCCGAAGGGCCGCAAGCTGGTGGTCGACATCGGCACGCCGGCCAAGATCGACTCCAAGGCGCCGGTCGAGATCCCGCTGAAGGTGCAGGGCCTGGGCTTCGGCCAGAAGGCCCGGGTCACCGTCGCGGCGGTGGACGAGGGCGTGCTGCGCCTGACCCGCCAGGACAGCCCCGATCCGGTGAAGTGGTACTTCGGCAAGCGGGCCCTGACGCTCGACTACCGTGACGACTACGGCCGCCTGCTCGACCCGAACATGGGCGCGCCGGCCAACGTCAATTTCGGCGGCGACGAACTGGGCGGCGAGGGCCTGACGGTCACGCCGATCAAGACCGTGGCCCTGTGGTCCGGCGTGGTCGAGACGGGCCTCGACGGCAAGGCGGTGATCAAGCTGCCACCGGCCGACTTCAACGGCGAGCTGCGGATCATGGCCGTGGCCTGGACCGACGAGGCCGTCGGCTCGGGCTCCAAGGCCATGACCGTGCGCCAGCCGGTGGTCGCCGATCTCAACCTGCCCCGCTTCCTGTCGCCCGGCGACAAGCCGACCGCGACGCTGGAGCTGCACAATGTCGAGGGCAAGCCCGGCGCCTACACCGCCGAAGCCAGCGCCTCGGGCGGGCTGAAGGTCGCCTTCAAGAAGGTGATCACCCTGATCCTGGGCCAGCGCGTCGCCGAGAAGATCCCCTTCCTGGCGCCCGACGTCACCGGCATCGGCAAGATCGGCTTCAAGGTCAGCGGTCCCGGCTTCTCGACCGCCAAGGACTATCCGATCCAGACCCGCCTGGGCTGGGGCGACGTGGTGCGCACCACCACCGAGCTGCAGGCTCCGGGAACCAGCTACACGCCCAACTACCAGCTGCTCTCGGGCCTGGCGGCCGGGGACGTGACGCTGCAGGTCAGCTACTCGCCGTTCAAGGGCTTCGACCCGTCGGCGATCGCGGTGGCCCTGCAACGCTACCCCTACGGCTGCACCGAGCAACTGGTCTCGACCGCCTATCCGCTGCTCTACGCCCAGAGCGTCTCCAGCGATCCGAAGCTCAAGCGCACCCCGGCCGCCCTGGCGGGCGCGGTGGGTCGCCTGCTGGATCGCCAGACCCTCGACGGGGCATTTGGCCTGTGGCGGGTCGGCGACGGCGAGGCCGACGCCTGGCTCGGCGCCTACGCCACCGACTTCCTCCTGGAAGCCAAGGCCCAAGGCGTGGCCGTGCCCGACGAGGCCCTGGACAAGGCCCTGAACGCCATGCGCCAGATCAGCCGTCCCGACGGCTGGAGCTCGGTCTCCTACCGGCTGGAATATCCGGCCTGGTGGGGCCGCAGCCCCGAGGACAGCAAGAAGGCCACCGAACGCATGCGCCGCCGGGCCAGCGCCTACGCCCTCTACGTCCTGGCCAAGGCCGGGCGTGGAGACCTGGCCCGCCTGCGCTGGTGGCACGACGTGCAGATGAAGGACGAGGACCAGCCGCTGGCCAAGGCGCAGGTGGCCGCCGGTCTGGCTTTGATGGGCGACCACGCCCGGGCCCGCTCGGCCATGCGCCAGGCGGTGAACTCGCTGAACTGGCGCGACGAATACGACTGGTACCAGAGCCCGCTGCGCGACGTGGCCGCGGTCACGGCCCTGGCGGTCCAGGCCGGCCAGACCGACGTCGCCGCCCGCCTGCAAGGCCGCCTGGAGAACGTGGTCAAGGATCCCGACGCCCTGAACACCCAGGAACAGGCCCAGCTTCTGTTCGCCGCCCATCAGCTGATGAAGGCCGCCGGCCCGATCAGCATCGACGCCCAGGGCGTGATCGGCCTGCCCCCCGCGGGCGGGGCGCCGCGCTGGGCGGTGGGCAAGCTGGCCGACGCCAGGTTCACCAACAAGGGCAAGGGCGCCCTGTGGCGGACGGTCAGCGTGCGCGGCACGCCGATCGTGGCTCCGGGGGCCTCCAGCAACGGCCTGACGGTGAGCAAGCGCCTGTTCACGATGAGCGGCGGCGCGGTCGATCCCTTCGCCATCCGCCAGGGAGAACGGGTGATCGTGCTGATCCAGGGCCGGTCGATGCAGGCCCGCTCGACCGCCCTGGTGGTCGACGACGCCCTGCCGGCCGGCTTCGAGATCGAGGCCCCGCTGGGCGCCGACGACGCCCAGAACGGGCCGTTCAAGTTCCTCGGCGAACTGTCCAGCCCCGACGCCCAGGAAAGCCGCGACGACCGCTACATCGCCGCGCTGGACCTGGAGGGCAACAAGCCCTTCGCCATGGCCTACATCGCGCGGGCCGTGACGCCGGGCGAGTTCTTCCTGCCCGGGGCCGTGGCCAAGGACATGTACCGTCCGAGCATCGCCGCCCGCTCGGACGCCGGCCGCACGACGATCGCGGGGCAGTGATGTTGGAACAGCTCCCTTCCCCCTCGATGGGGGAAGGGCCGGGGATGGGGGTGACAGCGCTTGAAGGTGAAGCGCCGTGACCCCCGCCAACTCCGAAACCACCCCCACCCCTGACCCCTCCCCCCTCACGGGGGAGGGGAAGGTCCCGCTGATCACGCGCCTGCTGACCGGCTTCCTCGCCGCCCAGGTCGTGCTGTTCGCCCTCAGCGCCGCCTTCCCGCCAGACATGGGCCGCGCCAAGCGTTCCTCGCCGGTGGTGCTGGGCGAACGCGGGGCGTGGCTGCGCGCCCTGCCGGTCGAGGACGGCCGCTGGCGGGTGCGGACCGACCTCGAGCGCACCGACCCGACGTTCCTCAAGCGCCTGGTCGCGGTGGAGGACGCCCGCTTCCGCTGGCACCTGGGCGTCGATCCGATCGCCCTGGTCCGCGCGACCGGCTCGGCGGTCGTCCATGGCCGGATCAGCAGCGGCGCCTCCACCCTGTCGATGCAGACCGCCCGCCTGCTGGAGCCCCGGCCGCGCAATCTCGGCTCCAAGCTGATCGAGATGGTCCGCGCCGTGCAGCTGGAAAGCCGGCTGAGCAAGGACGAGATCCTGGCGCTCTACCTGACCCTGGCCCCCTACGGCGGCAATCTGGAAGGGGTGCGCGGCGCCAGCCTTTCCTATTTCGGCCACGAGCCCTCTAGCCTGACCGACGGTGAGCAGGCGCTGCTGATCGCCCTGCCC
>NZ_QHJY01000202.1 GCF_003185805.1 Caulobacter sp. D5 | reverse complement strand
GCCGATGAAGTTGGTCAGGGCCCGGCACTCGCTCATGAAGCGGTCGACGCCGAGGATCAGCGCCATGCCGGCCACCGGCACGCTGGGCACCACCGACAGCGTCGCCGCCAGGGTGATGAAGCCGGCCCCCGTGACGCCCGCCGCGCCCTTGGACGACAGCATGGCCACGCCCAGCAGCAGGACCTGCTCCTCCAGCGACAGGTGCACGCCGGTGGCCTGGGCGATGAACAGGGCCGCCAGGGTCATGTAGATGTTGGTGCCGTCCAGATTGAACGAATAGCCCAGCGGCACGACGAGGCCGACGACCGGCTTGGCGCAGCCGGCGCGCTCCAGCTTCTCGATCAGGCTGGGCAGGGCCGACTCCGACGAACTGGTGCCCAGCACCAGCAGCAGCTCGCCCTTCAGGTAGCGGATCAGCTTGAGGATCGAGAAGCCGTTGAACCGGGCCACCGCTCCCAGCACCACCAGCACGAAGATCAGCGAGGTGGCGTAGAAGGTCCCGACCAGGGCGGCCAGGTTGATCACCGAGCCGATGCCGTACTTGCCGATGGTGAAGGCGAAGGCCCCGAAGGCCCCGATCGGGGCGGCCTTCATCAGGATGGCCACCAGCTTGAAGAAGGCGTGGGCGACGGCTTCCAGCAGGTCGATCACCGGCTGTCCGCGGTCGCCGACCAGGGCCAGGGCGATGCCGAACATCACCGAGAAGAACAATACCTGCAGGATGTCGCCGTCGGCGAAGGCTCCAGCCACCGTGGCCGGGATGATGTTCATCAGGAAGCCGACGATGGTCGTCTCGTGGGCCTTGGCGGCGTAGTCGGCGACCTTGGCGTTGTGCAGCGTGCTGGGGTCGACGTTCATGCCTGCGCCGGGATGCACGGCGTTGGCGATGATCAGGCCGATGATCAAAGCCAGGGTCGAAAAGGTCAGGAAATAGGCGAAGGCCTTCAGCGCCACGCGGCCAAAGCGCCCCAGATCCCGCATGCCGGCGATGCCGGTGACGACGGTGAGGAAGATCACCGGAGCGATGACCATCTTCACCAGCTTGATGAAGGCGTCGCCCAGCGGTTTCAGGCTCTCGCCGAAGCCGGGCCAGAAGTGACCGATCAGGGCGCCGGCGGCGATGGCGACCAGCACCTGGACGTAGAGATGCGTGTACCAGGGGCCATGGCGCGGCGGGGCTGCGGCGGCGGGAAGCATGGCTCGTCTCCGGGGCCGCCGTCGCCGACC
>NZ_QHJY01000201.1 GCF_003185805.1 Caulobacter sp. D5 | reverse complement strand
TTCAGCCGCCACCATCGTAGGTCACCCCCACCCAACCCTCCCCCATCAAGGGGGAGGGCTCGAGGAGGAAACATGACCGCTCAACCCACCTGCGTCTGGGACCTGAAGGCCACGCTCGGCGAAGGGCCGATCTGGCATGGCGACGCCGTCTGGTTCGTCGACATCAAGGGCCACAAGGTCCACCGCTACACCCCCGCCACCGGCGAAACCGCCAGCTGGGACGCCCCCGACCAGGTGACCTTCGTCGCCCCGCGCGTCGGCGGCGGCTTCGTCGCGGGCCTCAAGAGCGGCCTGCACCACTTTACGCCCGAGCTGGGCTTCACCTTCATTTCCGAGATCGAGGACGCCGGCCTCGACAACCGCCCCAACGACTCCACGGTCGATGCGGAAGGCCGCCTGTGGTTCGGCACCATGCACGACGCGGAAGAGGCCGACAGCGGCGCGCTCTACCGGCTCGAAGCCGACGGCAGCCTGACCCGGCACGACGCCGGCATCTGCATCACCAACGGCCCGGCGGTCTCGCCCGACGGCAAGACCTTCTACCACACCGACACCCTCGGAAAGGTGATCTGGGCCTTCGACATCGGGGCCGACGGCGGCCTGTCGAACAAGCGCGAATTCTTCCGCCTGGAGATCGAGGACGCCTGGCCCGACGGCTCGGTGGTCGACGCCGAGGGTTTCGTCTGGACGGCCCTGTGGGGCGGTCGCGGCGCCATCCGCCTGTCGCCTGAGGGCCAGATCGTCCAGCGCGTCGAGCTGCCGGCCATCAACGTCACCAAGCCGTGCTTTGGCGGCCCGGATCTCAAGACCCTCTATTTCACCACCGCCCGCAAGGGCCTCAGCGACGAGCAGTTGGCCGCCAACCCGCTGTGCGGCGGGCTGTTCGCCCTGCCCGTCGATGTCGCCGGCCAGCCGCAATACGAGGTGCGCCTTGACCTCCGCTAACCGCATCCCCCGCCGGTTCCGCTCGCGCGACTGGTTCGACAATCCCGACCACATCGACATGACCGCCCTCTATCTGGAGCGGTTCATGAACTACGGGATCACCCCGGAGGAGCTGCGCAGCGGCAAGCCGATCATCGGCATCGCCCAGACCGGCAGCGACATCTCGCCGTGCAACCGCATCCACCTGGACCTGGTCACCCGGGTCCGCGACGGCATCCGCGACGCGGGCGGCATTCCAATGGAATTCCCAGTCCACCCGATCTTCGAGAACTGCCGTCGCCCGACGGCGGCGCTGGACCGGAACCTCTCGTACCTGGGCCTCGTCGAGACCCTGCACGGCTATCCGATCGACGCCGTGGTGCTGACCACCGGCTGCGACAAGACCACCCCGGCCGGCATCATGGCCGCCACCACGGTCAACATCCCGGCCATCGTGCTGTCGGGCGGTCCGATGCTGGACGGCTGGCACGAGGGCGAGCTCGTGGGTTCGGGCACGGTGATCTGGCGCTCGCGCCGCAAGCTGGCGGCCGGCGAGATCGACGAGGCGGAATTCATCGAGCGCGCGGCCTCGTCGGCCCCCTCGGCCGGCCACTGCAACACCATGGGCACGGCCTCCACCATGAACGCGGTGGCCGAGGCGCTTGGCCTGTCGCTGACCGGCTGCGCGGCGATCCCCGCCCCGTACCGCGAGCGCGGCCAGATGGCCTACAAGACCGGCCAGCGGATCGTCGACCTGGCCTATAAGGACATCAAGCCCAAGGACATCCTGACGAAGAAGGCCTTCGAGAACGCCATCGCCCTGGTGGCGGCGGCGGGCGGTTCGACCAACGCCCAGCCGCACATCGCGGCCATGGCGCGCCATGCGGGGCTCGAAGTCACCGCCGACGACTGGCGGGCGGCCTACGACATCCCGCTGATCGTCAACATGCAGCCGGCCGGCAAGTATCTGGGCGAGCGCTTCCACCGGGCCGGCGGCGCGCCGGCGGTGCTGTGGGAACTGCTGCAGCAGGGCCGCCTGCACGGCGACGTCCTGACCGTCACCGGCAAGACCATGGGCGAGAACCTGCAGGGCCGCGAAACCGGCGACCGCGAGGTGATCTTCCCCTATGCCGAGCCCTTGGCCGAAAAAGCGGGTTTCCTCGTTTTGCGCGGCAACCTGTTCGACTTCGCGATCATGAAGGCCAGCGTCATCGGCGCCGACTTCCGCGAGCGCTACCTGTCCAAGCCGGGCCAGGAAGGCGTGTTCGAGGCCCGGGCCATCGTCTTCGACGGCTCGGACGACTATCACGCCCGCATCAACGACCCGGCCCTGAACATCGACGAGAGCTGCATCCTGGTGATCCGCGGCGCGGGTCCGATCGGCTGGCCGGGCTCGGCCGAGGTGGTCAACATGCAGCCGCCGGATCACCTGCTGAAGAAGGGGATCATGAGCCTGCCGACCCTGGGCGACGGGCGCCAGTCGGGCACCGCCGACAGCCCCTCGATCCTCAACGCCTCGCCCGAAAGCGCGGTGGGCGGGGGCCTGTCGTGGCTGCGCACTGGCGATGTGATCCGCATCGACATCAACACCGGCCGCTGCGACGCCCTGGTGGACGAGGCCGTGATCGCCGAGCGCCGCAAGGAGGGAATCCCGGCCGTGCCGGAGACCATGACCCCCTGGCAGGAGATCTACCGCGCCCATACGGGCCAGCTCGACACCGGCGGCGTGCTGGAGTTCGCCGTGAAATACCAGGACCTGGCGGCCAAGCTGCCCAGGCATAATCATTAACCACACAAAACCCGTCATCCCGGAAAGCCCGAAGGGCTTATCCGGGACCCAGGGGCCGGCGCACTGCGGCTCCCCCTGGGTCCCGGCTCTCCGCTTCGCTACGGCCGGGATGACGATCTAGGGACGGAAGGAAGACGCCCATGTTCTCGCGCCGCCGCCTGATGGCCGCCGCCGCCAGCCTGACAGCGCTGCCGGCCATGCCCGCCTTCGCCGCCGACCAGAAGCGCGTCATCGCGCTGGACGTCGCCAAGGCGACGAGCCCGGTCGATCGCTTCTTCGACCTCTCCATCGGCTCGGACTATCCCGGCACCCTGCTGCGCGACGACAGTCTGGCCCAGCTGAAGACGGCGTCCGCCGAACTGAAGTTCCGCTACATCCGCTTCCACGCCATCTTCCACGACGTGCTGGGCACGGTGAAGAAGGGCGCCGACGGGGCGATCACCTACGACTGGACGAAGATCGACCAGCTCTACGACCGCCTGCTGGCCATGGGCCTCAAGCCCTTCATCGAGCTGGGCTTCACGCCGGAAGCCATGAAGACCTCGGACCTGACGATCTTCTGGTGGAAGGGCAACACCTCCCATCCGCAGTTCGAGCCCTGGGCGCGCCTGATCGACGCCTTCGTGACGCACCTGCGCGGCCGCTACGGCGAGGCCGAGGTGCGCAGCTGGTTTTTCGAGGTCTGGAACGAGCCCAATCTCGACGGCTTCTGGGAGAAGGCGGATCAAAAGGTCTATTTCGACCTCTACGCCCTGACCGCCAAGACCATCAAGGCGATCGACCCCACGCTCCGAGTGGGCGGCCCGTCGACGGCCGGCGCGGCCTGGGTTCCGGAGTTCCTGGCCTACTGCAAGGCCAATGGCGCGGCGGTCGACTTCGTCACCACCCACACCTACGGCGTCGAGGGCGGCTTCCTCGACGAGAACGGCAAGGACGACACCAAGCTGTCGCCCTCCTCCGACGCCATCATCGGCGACGTGGTCAAGGTGCGCCGCGAGATCGAGGCTTCGGCCTATCCGGGCCTGCCGCTCTACTTCACCGAATGGAGCACCAGCTACACGCCGCGCGACCCGGTGCACGACAGCTATCACAGCGCCGCCTACATCCTGGCCAAGCTGAAGGGCGTCAAAGGGATCGTCCAGGGCATGAGCTACTGGACCTACAGCGACCTGTTCGAAGAGCCCGGCCCGCCGACCGCGCCGTTCCAGGGCGGCTTTGGCCTGATGAACCCGGAGGGGATCCGCAAGCCCTCGTGGTTCGCCTACAAGTACCTGGCGGCCCTGCGCGGCAAGGACGTTCCGTCTACGGATAATTCAGTGCTGGCCTCGGTCGACGGCGGCAAGGTCGCGGCCCTGGTCTGGGACTTCACCCAGCCCGTGCAGCCGACCAGCAACCGCTCGTTCTACACCAAGGTCCAGCCGACGACGGACGCGCCGGCCGCCGCGCTCAGCGTCGCGGGCCTCAAGCCCGGCCGCTACCGCCTGACGGCCCAGCGCACCGGCTTCCGCGCCAACGACGCCTACACGGCCTATGTCGAACTGGGCCTGCCCACGAGCCTGTCCGCCGAGCAGCTGGGCAAGCTCCAGGCGCTGACGACCGACAAGCCCGAGGTCGATAAGACCATCACGGTCGGCAAGGACGGCGTCGCGACGATCGACTTCGCCATGCGGCGGAATGATCTGGTGCTGGTGACCTTGGAACGGGCCTGAAGATGCTCCCCCTGAAGGGGCAGCTGCCGCGAAGCAACTGAGGGGGAAGTGCAGCGGCACTCCAGCAGCCGCTTCCCCCTCCGGCCCTCGGGCCACCTCCCCCTTCAGGGGGAGGGTTTAGTCGGCGAGATCCCGGCCGTTCATCGCGCGATCCTCACCGTCCGCAGCCGACGCACGCCGGCGGCGGTTAGCAGGCCGACAAAACTCATCAGCGTCATCTCGGTCCCTATGACCAGATAGGCGACGAGGGCGTCGGTGAGGCTCGACCCGATGGACGAACTCCGCACGGCGAACATGACCAGACCGATGGCCTGCGATCCCATGCCGATCACCAGTGCCGACAGCAGCTTGCGGTCGGCGCGCCAGGTTCCGACGACGAGGCCGGCCAGCAACGGCGCACAGCAGATGACCACGGGCAGGAGCCTGAAGACCAGCTTCGGCTCGCCCGGCCTGAAGGCGGCCAGGGCGGCGATGACCAGCGGCATCGCGGCCATGACGATCAGCACACCGACGGCCAGAGACGCCGCATAGCCCGCCTCGCCGGCCGCCCGCCAGCGCAGGCTCGTCGCCAGGCAGCCCAGCGCCCAGGACAGGCGCCCCGTCGCGAGCGCGGCGAACTCGGCCTTCATGGCGTGCGCCCATTCCTCGTGCGCGGCGGGGACCTTGCGAGTAGCCAGCGCCATGATCGCGGCGGCCAGGTCGTTTCGGCGTTCGGTCATCAGATGCCTCCCAGGGCGAGCGTGGTGGACGGACGGCGGGCCGCGGCCAGGGCCGAGCGGCCGGCGCCGGTGATGCGATAGGCGTGACGGGCCGGGCGGCCGGGGCGCTCGGGCTCCAGCCAGCGGCTCTCCAGCAGACCGCGGTCGGCCAGCCGGATCAGGATCGGATAGAGGCTGCCCGACTTGAGGCCCGTGGCGGCCGAAACCTCCAGGCCATAGAGCCACTCGCGTCCGTGCAGGACCTCGAGCACGGCCAGGGACTGGGGTGAAAGCTTTCGAGGGGCGGCGGGCATGGACGTGCTCCGTTGCGACGCCGGTCGGGGCGTCGATCAAAACTCTACATATGTTGCGAATGTCGTCAAGCGTCGCCTCTTGCCCCCGCTCCGCGTTCACGCCATCTCGGCAACAACAGTGCAGGAGCCCGCATGAGCGTCGTCGCCGCCTACGCCTATGTCGATGGAAAGCGCGTGCGCGAGCTGCGGCTCGACGACCCCGACGGCCTGACGCCTAAAAAGGGCGAGTTCGTCTGGATCGGACTTGTTGAGCCCACGCAGGACGAACTGCGGATCCTGCAGGAACGCTTCGACCTGCACCCGCTGGCCGTCGAGGACGCCCTGCACGCGCGGCAGATGCCCAAGGTCGACCTCTACGGGAACCAGCTGTTCGTGGTCGCCAAGACCGCCCAGTTGGAGGCCGGCCGGGTCGTGTTCGGCGAGACCGAGATCTTCGTCGGCGACCATCACCTGATCAGCGTGCGCCACGGCTCGGCCCGCGCGCACCTGGAGCTGCGCGCCCACCTGGAGGCCACGCCCGCCCTGCTGGCCAAGGGCGGCGACTACGTGCTGCACGCCATCCTCGACTTCATCGTCGACGGCTACCTGCCGGTGGTCGACGCGGTCGAGGAGGAGCTGGCGCAGATGGAGCACCGGGCGCTGGACGCCTTTCTCAGCCGATCAGAGATCACCCGTCTGTTCACCCTGCGACGCGAACTGACCAAGTTCCTGCGGCTGCTGGGCCCGATGACCCAGGTCGCCGGCTATCTGGAGCACCACGACACGCCGTGCATCGACGCCGACGTGAAGCCCTATTTCCGCGACGTCCGCGACCACATCGCCCGCATCGACCTCTTGATCGGCAGCCTGGGCGACGTGCTCAATTCGGTGTTCGAGGTCAGTTCGCTGCTGGAGCAGCAGCGCCAGGGCGTGATCACCCGCCAGCTGGCCGCCTGGGCCGCCATCCTGGCGGTGCCGACGGCGGTGGCCGGCATCTACGGCATGAACTTCGAGCACATGCCCGAGCTGAAGTGGGCGTTCGGCTATCCGGCGACGGTCGGCCTGATCGCGATCGTCTGCACCCTGCTCTACCGCCGCTTCAAGAAGGCGGGGTGGCTTTAGGGGCGCTGCGAGAAGATGCTCCCCCTCTGGGGGAGCTGTCGGCGAAGCCGACTGAGGGGGCCAGCGCCGCGCGGGGGCC
>NZ_QHJY01000200.1 GCF_003185805.1 Caulobacter sp. D5 | reverse complement strand
CGAGAACCAGCCGGAACCGGCCGGCCCGCTCATCCTGCCGGGACCTCGGCCAAGCGCGCCTCGGCCTCGTCGCGCGCGCCGGGGTCGCCGACATGCATCCAGAAGCCGTCCATCACCACGCCGTGCACGCGACCCTGGGGCGCAAGCTTGCGCCAGATCGTCGCCAGCGAGAACGCGCCCTCGGGGCCGTCGTCGACCAGGCCCGGCTTGCAGATGTGCACGCCCATATAGGCGAAAGGCGCGCTGGGGGCCTCGCCCCGGAAGGTCAGGACGCCGTCGTCGGCCAGGAAGAAGTCGCCGGCTCCGTCGAAGCCCAGCGTGCGGTCCAGGCGCGCCAGCAGCAGGCAGACGTCCATCCTTTCCGGATCCCAGGCCTTGGCCAGGCTGTCGATCGCGGGGGCGCCGTCTTCGGTCCACACGGAGTCGATATTGGCGACGAACAGCGGCTCTTCGCCCAGCAGCGGCCGGGCCTTGCGCAGGCCGCCGCCGGTTTCCAGCAGCTCGCCGCGCTCGTCGGAGATGACGATCGCCGGCGCGCCGGTGCGGGTCTTCAGATGATCCTCCAGCCGGTCGGCGAAGGCGTGGACATTGACCACGGCGGTCTCGACCCCGGCGTCGGCCAGGCGATCGAGCATGTGGTCCACCAGCGTGCGGCCGGCGACCTCGACCAGGGCCTTGGGGCGGTCGTTGGTCAGGGGGCGCATGCGGGTGCCGAGGCCGGCAGCCAGCACCATCGCTTTTTTCGGAGAGGCGCTCACGAGCGGGCCTCCGTCGGCACGTGGGCGTCGAACCAGGCCTTCAGGCCCGACAGCGCCGGATCGGCCAGGCAGCTGTCGAGATAGCGCCACAGGCGGGGCATGAAGCTCTCGTACTTCGGCTTGTTATCGCGGGTCACGAGGCGGGCGAAGATGCCGAGGATGCGGGCGATGTTGAGCGCCCCCAGCGCATGGTAGTCGGCCAGGAACTGCGTGCGGTCGAGATCGGGCCGGGCGGCCAGATAGCGGTCGAGGCCGCGCTGCTCGATTTCCGGCGAGACGTCGCGGCGGGCGTCGTGCAGCAGCATCGAGAAGTCCCAGGCTGGGTGAGCGACCACGGCGTCCTGGAAGTCGATCAGGCCGACGCGTGCGGGGCCCTCGCGATCGGGCAGCCACAGCAGGTTCTCGGCGTGATAGTCGCGATGGCAGAACACCGAAGCGCCGGCCTCGGCCCGGGCGCGGATCGGGCTCCAAAGCGCCTGCCACGCTTCGAGGGCGGCGGCGTCGAAGGTCACCGGCTTGAGCTTGGGCAGCCACTCGACGAACAGGTCCTGGGCCATCTGCAAAGCCAGGTCGTCATAGGTCAGCAGCGGCCAGGTCGAACCGCCGGCTTCCAGCACAGCCGGAGGCGCGACGGCGTGCAGGGCGACCAGGGCGTCGACGGCGGCGTCGTAGAGCAGCGGCTCGTCGCCGCCCTCGGCGATCACCTTGGCGTAGAGATCATCGCCCAGGTCTTCCAGCACGGCCAGGCCCAGGGTCGGCTCGGCGGCCAGCACCTCGGGAGCCGAGAGGCCCTGGGCGCGCAGCCAGCCGGCCACGGCCACGAAGGCGTCCACCCGGCCCGCAGCCAGGCGATAGGCGGCGTTGAAACCGAGGGCGCGGCGCTCGTCCGGCGTCGCACCGGGCGGGCAGGGGGCGGTCTCCAGGGCCGGCGGCTGGTCCATGAAGATGAAGGTCTGCTCGCCGCGATGCAGGCGCTCGTACGAGCGGGTCGAGGCGTCGCCGCCCAGCGGCTGGCGGCGCACGTCGCCATAGCCGTGACGAGCCAGGAACTCGGCCTTCAGGGTTTCGCGGTCAGAGCTCAAGCTTGCGTTCCTTGAAGGCGCCGTAGGGGGTGATGCGGACGCGGCGGGCTTCGCCGGCGGCCCCATTCAGAGGCCCGTCCAGAACCGGGGAAATCTCTACATCGAGTCGGTCGGGCGGCAGACGGCCCTCCAGGCGCTGGGGCCACTCGATCAGGGCCGCGCCGTCCTCCAGGGCCTCGACGAGGCCGATCTCATAGGCCTCGTCCGGATCCTCCAGGCGATAGAGGTCGAAATGGGCCAGCGGGAAGCCTTCCGCCTCGTAGAACTGCACCAGGGTGAAGGTCGGGCTGGGCACCTCTTCCTCGGGCGAGGTCAGGGCGCGGACCAGGGCGCGGGCCAGGGTCGACTTGCCCGCGCCGAGCGGGCCGTAGAGGCACAGGGCCGCGCCCGGAAACAGCACGGCGGCCAGCCGTTCGCCGAGCGCCTTGGTGGCGGCCTCGTCGGGCAGGTCGATTTCTAGGGGGGCGGCGGTCGCGGGCGCCTGTGACATGGACATCGCGCCAATCTAGAGTCCCCGACGCGGGCCTCAAGCGGCTTTCAGGAATTTTGCCGTCGCCGAAGGGCGCGCGGCGTCCTATTCACCGGCTTCGGCAATTCCTAGGGGATCGGTAGAGATGAAGAAGTTCAAGCTGTGGGCCGGTCTGGCGGTCGTCGTGGCGGTGGTCGGCGCCGGCCTCTGGGCGTGGTGGAACTTCGACCTGCGCTGGCGGCCCAAGACCATCACCAAGAACCAGGCCGAGATCGCCAAGATCCTCGAAGGTTCCGGCTGGGTGTCGCCGGGCCTGAAGGGCGGCAAGCTCTACATGGTCAGCTTCCGCACCTGCCCCGACTGCATCCGCTTCAAGAAGGAAGAATATCCCAAGCTGCACAAGGCGGGCGTCGACACCCGCCTGATCGAGATCGCCCGCGCCGACCGCAACGGCGTGCCGAAGTCGACGCCGGTGGAGCGCGCGACGGTGGCCGAACTGTGGATCAACCGCTCGTGGGAGCTGGCCGAGAAGTGGGACGCCACCCCGGTCGAGGCCTGGAAGGCCCCGGGCGTGAAGCCCGCCGACGGCGACATCGCCCGCACCGCCGTCATCGAGGCCGGCCGCAAGTCGGTCGAGGACCTGCGGCCGCTGCTCAAGGCCAACGGCGTGAACTTCGCCTATCCGCTCCTGGTGTGGTGGACGCCGGACGGCCAGATGAAGGCGTGCGCGTGCGAGAAGCGCGAGACGTATCGGTTCGTGCGCAAGGATCTGGGGGTCTAGATTGCTAAATCCTCCCCCTCTGGGGGAGGTGGCCCAGAGGGCCGGAGGGGGCAGCACCGCCTTCGGCGGCCCCCTCAGTCGCTCGGCGACAGCTCCCCCAGAGGGGGAGCATCGCCGAGCCCGACCTCAGAAGATCTCGAACAGGCCCGCGGCCCCCATGCCGCCGCCGATGCACATGGTCACCACGCCGAGCTTGGCCTTGCGGCGCTTGCCTTCCAGCAGCAGGTGGCCGGCGCAGCGGGCGCCGGTCATGCCGAAGGGGTGGCCGATGGCGATGGAGCCGCCGTTGACGTTGTACTTCTCCGGATCGATGCCCAGGCGGTCGCGGCTGTAGAGGCACTGGCTGGCGAAGGCCTCGTTCAGCTCCCACAGGTCGATGTCGTCGACCTTCAGGCCGTGGCGTTCCAAGAGGCGCGGCACGGCGAAGACCGGGCCGATGCCCATCTCGTCGGGCTCGCAGCCGGCGATGGCGAAGCCCTTGAACAGGCCCAGCGGCTCCAGATTGCGGCGGGCGGCCTCCTTGGCCTCCATCACCACCACGGCGGCGGCGCCGTCCGACAGCTGCGAGGCGTTGCCGGCGGTGACGAAGTTGCCCGGGCCCTTGACCGGCTCCAGCTTGGCGAGGCCCTCCAGGGTGGTCTCCGGACGATTGCACTCGTCCTTGCTGACCACGTAGTCGACCAGGCTCTCTTCCTTGGTCTCCTTGTTGACCACCTTCATCTTGGTGGCCATCGGCACGATCTCGTCGTCGAACAGGCCGGCGGCCTGCGCTGCTGCAATCCGCTGTTGGCTACGAAGAGCGTATTCGTCCTGGTATTCGCGGCTGACCGCGTAGCGCTTGGCCACGATGTCGGCGGTGTCGATCATCGCCATCCACAGCGCGGGCTTCTCACGCATCAGCTTTTCTTCGGTGATGTGGAAGCGGTTCATGTGGCCGCCGGCGTTGACCAGCGAGATCGACTCCACGCCGCCGCCGATGGCCGCCGGGGCGCCGTCGTTGCGGACGTAGTTGGCCGCGGTCGCGATGGCCTGCAGGCCCGACGAGCAGAAGCGGTTGACGGTCTGGCCCGAGGTGGTGACCGGCAGGCCAGCCCAGATGGCGGCGTTGCGGGCCACGTTCATGCCGGTGGCGCCTTCGGGGCCGCCGCAGCCCAGCACCACGTCCTCGATTTCCGGACCGTCGAGGCCCGCGCGGCTGACGGCGTGCTGGATGGCGTGGCCGGCCATGGCCGCGCCGTGGGTGTTGTTGAAGCCGCCGCGGACGGACTTGGCCAGACCGGTCCGAGCGTAAGAGACGATGACCGCTTCGCGCATGGCGCTTCTTCCCTGTTTAAACGTTAGTTTGAATTGCCTGCACCGTAGGCCGGAAATTTCGGTTGGGAAAGATCACGCGTGCGTAAGCCGGGAGAGTCGCCCATGCGCCCAATCGGGACGCCAGATCGCGACGTCCTGCCGCGGCCGGCTCTTAACCCGACCTTGAGAAAGGAGGGTCTTAGTTTCCGTCCATGATCCTGCTGGCCGCCTTCGCGTTCCTGGGAGCCGTGCTCGGGCTCTTCTGGCGCCCCCGCTTCGTGGGGGTGGTGATCGCGGTCGTGCTGGCCGGGGTGGTGCAGGGCGTGGCGGCCTGGTCGCTGCAGATCCTGTCGCACCAGGTCAATCGCGAGCACCTGCTGCTGCAGATGCACGCGGTGTTCGGCGAGACCCTGATCGACTTCGCCGGCCCCGTGGCCGCCGCCGCCGTCGGGGCGGTGTTCGCCGCCCTGCTGGGCGGCCTGACCGACGCCCGCCGCCCGCCGGTGCTGGTCACCGCCGACGGCCTGCGCCGCAAGGCCGGCAAGGACGGCCGCTACGCCCGCATGGAAGGCATGGTCGAGCAGCGCGAGATCCACGCCCGGGCCGAAAGCCGGATCGACTCGATCCTCGGGCTCTGAAGTTTCGGCCTCGCGGCCGAAAATCTCCGTTTCGATAAAATATGCGCACGCGAACAAAAACGCGCTTGCGCTATTTCTGAACGCTGATATCTAAGCAGTGCTTAGTTCGGTTGCGCGGCGTCGGTGGGGATACCGACGCCCTTGTCCTTCGCCATCGGACGGCCAGTACAGCTTACGCGCCGATCATCGATCTTTCCATCATCCCCGAAGCTGGAGGGCTTTTCCCATGAAGCTCCGCGCCCTGGCGGCTGTCGCCGCCCTGTCCGTTTGCGCGCTCGCCGCCGCCCCCGCCCTGGCAGACGGCCGCCTGGCGGTCACTCTCGAAAAACCCGTCTCCGCGAAGACCAAGATCGTCGCCGGTGGCGCGGTCTTCGTCTGCGAGGACGCCGCCTGCGTCGCCGCCTCGGCGCCGTCGCGGGCCCTCAGCGTCGCCTCGTGCAAGGCGCTGGCGAAAGAAGCCGGCCGCGTCTCGGCCTTCGGCGGCGACGCCAAGGCCCTGGCCGCCGACGAGCTGGAGCGCTGCAACGCTTCGGCCAAGGCCGCCTGAGGCCTCTCCAACACCGGAGGCTCGTGCCTCCGGCTGTTTTCCTCGATCATCGCCTGACAGGGCGGCGGGCTTGTTCCGCCGCCTTTTTCTTTCGTCCGTCCGGGAGTTAAGTGTCGCCCATGACCCAGTCGATCGCCGCCCTGCTGGAAGACGCCTTGAAGGAAGCCGCCGGTTCCGACGCCGCGCCGGTGTCGCTGACCGTCGATTATGGCCAGGGACAAGGCGGCGACCTGGCCCTGCGCGGCTGGATCGAACGGGCCACTCGCAGTCTGGTGTTCGCCCAGGCCGAGGCCCGTACGCCGGGCGGCGCCCTGGCCGGCTCGGCCTCCGGCGTCTTCCGCCGCGTCAACGTCTGACGGATAAACGGCTTTTTTCCGAAACTTGGCCGAACGCGATCGTCTCGGCTTGGTTGCGACTGCGAACACCCCGTGTTATCAGGCGCCGGGCTTCGGGAAGGGCAGCGTGAATGCGCGGGCCGCCCGTGCGCTTTTCTCAAGCGCGATCAAGTCTTTAAGCCGGGAAGAGGGGGCAGCTTCTCTTCCGCGGCGATTGCAACGCACACCGGGCGGAACAAGTGGCGGAAGAAACCAAGGCGACGGATGCGGGTCAGCGTTATGCGCAGTCCCTGTTCGAACTGACGATCGAAGGCGGCAACCTGGCGAAGGTCGAACGCGACCTGAAGGACCTCAAGGGTCTGATCGCCGACAGCGCCGACCTGCGCCGTCTGATCGACTCGCCCGCGTTCTCGGCCGAGGACAAGGCCAAGGGCCTGACCGCCGTCGCCGTGAAGGCCGGTTTCGACATCCTGACCGCCAAGTTCCTGGGCCTGATCGCCTCCAACGGCCGCGCCATCGAGCTGGTCGGCGCGATCAACGCCTTCGTCGCCCTGTCGGCCAAGCACCGCGGCGTGGTCGCCGCCGAGGTCATCTCGGCCGCCCCGCTGACCGCCGCCCAGCTGAAGGCCGTCACCGCCGGCGTCTCCGAGGCGCTCGGCAAGACCCCCGAAATCTCGACCCGCGTCGACCCGTCCATCCTGGGCGGCGTCAAGGTGCGCGTCGGTTCCCGTCTGTTCGACGCTTCGCTCCGTTCGAAGCTCGATTCCCTGAAATTCGCCCTCAAGCGCGCCTAAGCGTATAACCGCGCAAAAAACGTACGTACGCAGAGAGCCCTAAGAAAGAGCCCGACCCAGCCATGGACATCCGCGCCGCCGAAATTTCGGCCATCCTCAAGTCGCAGATCGCCAACTTCGGCGAGGAAGCCGCCGTCTCGGACATCGGCCAAGTTCTGTCGGTCGGCGACGGCATCGCCCGTATCTACGGTCTGGACAACGTCCAGGCCGGCGAGATGGTCGAATTCCCGAAGGCCGGCGTGAAGGGCATGGCCCTGAACCTCGAGCGCGACAACGTCGGCGCCGTGATCTTCGGCGCTGACGCCGAGATCAAGGAAGGCGACGAAGTCCGCCGCCTCGGCGAGATCGTCGACGTGCCGGTCGGCAAGGGCCTGCTGGGCCGCGTCGTCAACCCGCTGGGCGAGCCGATCGACGGCAAGGGCCCGATCCAATACACCGAGCGTCGCCGCGTCGACGTGAAGGCCCCGGGCATCATCCCGCGCAAGTCGGTGCACGAGCCCGTGCAGACCGGCCTGAAGTCGATCGACACCCTGATCCCGGTCGGCCGCGGCCAGCGCGAGCTGATCATCGGCGACCGTCAGACCGGCAAGACCGCCGTCGCCATCGACACCATCCTGAACCAGAAGGCCGCCAACGCCGGCAAGGACGAGAGCGCCAAGCTCTACTGCGTCTACGTCGCCATCGGCCAGAAGCGCTCGACCGTCGCCCAGATCGTCAAGACCCTGGAAGAGCACGGCGCCCTGGAATACACCATCGTCGTCGTGGCCTCGGCCTCGGAGCCGGCCCCGCTGCAGTACCTGGCCCCGTTCGCCGGCTGCGCCATGGGCGAGTGGTTCCGCGACAACGGCCTGCACGGCCTGATCATCTATGACGATCTGTCCAAGCAAGCCGTCGCCTACCGCCAGATGTCGCTGCTGCTGCGCCGTCCGCCGGGCCGCGAAGCCTATCCGGGCGACGTGTTCTACCTGCACTCCCGCCTGCTGGAACGCGCCGCCAAGCTGAACGAAGACAACGGTTCGGGCTCGCTGACGGCTCTGCCGATCATCGAAACCCAGGCCAACGACGTGTCGGCCTACATCCCGACCAACGTGATCTCGATCACCGACGGCCAGATCTTCCTGGAAACCGACCTGTTCTACCAGGGCATCCGCCCGGCCGTGAACGTCGGCATCTCGGTGTCGCGCGTCGGCTCGTCGGCCCAGATCAAGGCCATGAAGCAAGTCGCCGGTCCGATTAAGGGCGAACTCGCCCAGTATCGCGAAATGGCCGCCTTCGCGAAGTTCGGCTCGGACCTGGACGCCTCGACCCAGAAGATGCTGGCCCGCGGCGAGCGCCTGACCGAGCTGCTGAAGCAGCCGCAATACGCGCCGCTGTCGGTCGAAGAGCAGGTCTGCGTGATCTACGCCGGCACCCGCGGCTATCTCGACAAGATCCCGACCTCGTCGGTGCGTCGCTTCGAGACCGAGTTCCTGGCCCGCCTGCACAGCGCCCACCAGGACCTGCTGACCGGCATCGCCACCAAGAAGGCCCTCGACAAGGACCTGGAAGCGTCGCTGAAGAGCGCGCTCGACAGCTTCTCGTCGACCTTCGCCTAAGCCCCCTCGGAACCGCTCGGAGAGAGTAGCGCCGAATGGCCAGCTTGAAGGAAATGCGCAATCGGATCTCGAGCGTCAAAGCGACGCAAAAGATCACGAAGGCGATGCAGATGGTGGCGGCTGCCAAGCTGCGCCGGAGCCAGGACGCGGCTGAAGCCGCCCGTCCGTACGCCCGGCGTCTGGCCAGCGTCATCGCCAACCTCGCGACCGGCGTGTCGGGCGACGGCGCTCCGGCGCTGCTGGCCGGCACCGGCCGCGACGACCGTCACCTGGTGGTGGTGGCCGCGGCGGACCGCGGTCTCGCCGGCGGCTTCACCTCATCGATCGTGCGCGCCTCCCGCGCCCACATCGACGGGCTGATCGCCCAGGGCAAGGACGTGAAGATCGTCTGCGTCGGCAAGAAGGTGACCGCCCAGCTGCGTCGCCTCTACGCCGGTCGCATCGTCGAGAACTTCGACCTGTCGGCCTATCGCCAGCTGACGCTGTCGGTGGCCCAGCCGATCGCCGACGTCGTCACCAAGCTTTACGAAGCCGGCGACATCGACGTGGTCACCCTGTTCTACAGCCGCTTCAAGTCGGTGGTGCAGCAGATCCCGACCGCGCTTCAGCTGATCCCGGCCGTGGTCGAGGGCGGTGAAGTCGCGTCCGGTCCGGCCGCGGTCTACGAGTACGAGCCCTCGGAAGAGGCCATCCTCGAGACCCTGCTGCCGCGCAACCTGACGGTCCAGATCCTGTCGGCGCTGCTCGACAACATGGCCGGCTTCTACGCCAGCCAGATGACGGCGATGGACAACGCCACGCGGAACGCGGGCGACATGATCAAGCGCTACACCCTCGAGTACAACCGTTCCCGCCAGGCCCAGATCACCAAGGAGCTGATCGAGATCATCTCCGGCGCCGAAGCCGTCTGATCTAGCCTAACGCCAAAAACGCACGCAGAGACGCACGAAAGACCCGCACGCCATGGCCAAGACCCCCGCTAAGGCTCCCGCCGCCGCCGCTGAAAAGCCGGCCGCCGCCAAGAAGCCCGCCGCCCCGAAGGCCGCCGCCGCCGCTCCGGCCGCTGCTGCTGCTCCCAAGGCTCCGGCCGCCAAGAAGCCGGCTGCTCCCAAGGCCGCCGCCGCTCCGAAGGTCGCCGCGCCCGTCGCCGGCGAAGCCACCGGTCGTCTGGTCCAGATCATCGGCGCCGTCGTCGACATCGAGTTCACCGGCCCGCTGCCGGCGATCCTGAACGCCGTCGAGACCACCAACACCGCCACCGGCCAGCGCCTGGTGTTCGAAGTCGCCCAGCACCTGGGCCAGAACACCGTCCGCGCCATCGCCATGGACGCCACCGAAGGTCTCGTCCGCGGCCAGCCCGTGCGCGACACCGGCGAAGCCATCCGCGTGCCGGTCGGTCCGGGCACCCTGGGCCGCATCATGAACGTCATCGGCGAGCCGATCGACGAGCAGGGCCCGATCCAGTCGGACCTGTCGCGCCCGATCCACCGCGACGCCCCGACCTTCGCCGAGCAGACCAACACCGCTGAAGTGCTGGTCACGGGCATCAAGGTCATCGACCTGATGTGCCCCTACACCAAGGGCGGCAAGATCGGCCTGTTCGGCGGCGCCGGCGTCGGCAAGACCGTGACGATGCAGGAACTGATCAACAACATCGCCAAGGCTTACGGCGGTTACTCGGTTCTGGCCGGCGTGGGCGAACGCACCCGCGAAGGCAACGACCTCTATCACGAGATGATCGAGTCGAACGTCAACGTCGACCCGAAGGCCAACAACGGCTCGACCGAAGGCTCGCGCTGCGCCCTGGTCTACGGCCAGATGAACGAACCCCCGGGCGCCCGCGCCCGCGTCGCCCTGACCGGCCTGTCGATCGCGGAATACTTCCGTGACGAAGAAGGCAAGGACGTGCTGTTGTTCGTCGACAACATCTTCCGCTTCACCCAAGCCGGCGCCGAAGTGTCGGCTCTGCTGGGCCGCATCCCCTCGGCCGTGGGCTATCAGCCCACCCTGGCCACCGAGATGGGCAACCTGCAGGAGCGCATCACCTCGACCAACAAGGGTTCGATCACCTCGGTCCAGGCCATCTACGTTCCCGCCGACGACCTGACCGACCCGGCCCCGGCCGCTTCGTTCGCCCACTTGGACGCCACCACCGTTCTGTCGCGCGACATCGCCGCCCAGGCCATCTTCCCGGCCGTCGATCCGCTGGACTCGACCTCGCGGATCATGGACCCGCTGGTCATCGGCGAAGAGCACTACACCGTGGCTCGCCGCGTCCAGGAAGTCCTGCAGCAGTACAAGGCGCTGAAGGACATCATCGCCATCCTGGGCATGGACGAACTGTCGGAAGAGGACAAGCTGACGGTCGCTCGCGCCCGCAAGATCAGCCGCTTCCTGAGCCAGCCGTTCCACGTGGCCGAGCAGTTCACCAACACGCCGGGCGCCTTCGTCCAGCTGAAGGACACGATCCGCTCGTTCAAGGGCATCGTGGACGGTGAATACGACCACCTGCCGGAAGGCGCCTTCTACATGGTCGGCCCGATCGAAGAAGCCGTGGCCAAGGCCGAGAAGATGGCGGCGGACGCCTGATGACCGAAGAAGACGGCGATCTCGGCCACTTCTGCTGCGAGGAGCTGGAGGACGCGGTGTCTTCGGACGCCGAGGCCTCCCTCATCGAGCACGACAGCGGCCTGATCCTGTTGAACCTGGGTCAACGGGAAGCCGATGGTGAGACGGGCACGGTCCTGACCACCATCCGCTTCTGTCCGTTCTGCGGCACCGAGATCCAGACCGACGAAGACATCGAAGCGGCCCTGGGCGCCGTGGAGACCTACGACTGATGGCCAAGCTGCACTTCTCCCTCGTCGCGCCCGAGCGCGAACTGTTCTCCGCCGACGTCGACCAGGTCGACGCGCCGGGTACGGAAGGCGACTTCGGCGTCCTGCCGAACCACGCGCCGTTCATGACGACGCTGCGCGAGGGCCGGGTGACGGTGCGCGACGGCGCGACCGTCAAGCTGTTCGACATCCAGGGCGGCTTCGCCGACGTGGGTCCGGACGGTTTCACGATCCTGGCCGAACACGCGGTGGAAGTGGCCGCCTAAGGGCTGCTTCTTTCCGAGCACTTCGAAAGCGCCTCCATCCGCAAAGGGTGGGGGCGTTTTTGTTTTGTCCCTCTCCCCTTGCGGGAGAGGGTGGCCTCCCGGAGGGAGGTCGGGTGAGGGGTCTCTC
>NZ_QHJY01000199.1 GCF_003185805.1 Caulobacter sp. D5 | reverse complement strand
TTCAGCCGGCAAGGCTGCTGTCACCCCCACCCAACCCTCCCCCATCAAGGGGGAGGGCTAGGAACTGCTTACTTCACCGCCGCGGTCGCCCGGCGTTCCAGCTTGCCCCAGCCGACGCGGCCGCCGCGCACGGCGGTCAGCACCGACTTGACCACCACGTAGTACATCAGCTGGCGGTAGCCGAAGCGCTGCACCGGCAGGTAGGGCAGGTCGGCCCAGGGGGCGCGCTTTTCCAGCGCCATGCCCAGCGCCCCGGCCGACAGGTCCACGAGGATGAACACCGCCCAGTAGAGCAGGCCCCGGATGGTGTCGTCGGGACGCCATTCCACCGGGTGCGCCACCGCGCCGTAGAGGCCCGAGACCAGGCTCCAGACCACGGCCAGGTCGACCAGCGGCGCGGCCACGGCCAGCAGGATCTGGAACAGCCAGATCTGCGGCAGGGCCACGAAGCCCAGCACCGGGGTCTTGGGGTTGAACATCGCCGAGCGATGCTTCCACACGCACTGCAGGGTGCCGAACGACCAGCGGAAGCGCTGCTTGAGCAGGCCGCCCACCGTGTCGGGCGCCTCGGTATAGGCGCGGGCGGCGGGGTCGAAGGCCACCTTCCAGCCGGCGCGCTGGCAGGCGATGGTCAGGTCCTGGTCCTCGGCCAGGGTGTCGGACGGATAGCCGCCCAGGGCGTCGAGCACGCTCTTGCGCCAGGCCCCGACCGCGCCGGGCACCACGGTGACCGCGCCCAGTGCGGCCAGCGCCCGCCGCTCCAGGTTCTGGGCGGTGACGTATTCCAGGGCCTGCCAGCGGGTGACGATGTTGAGGCGATTGCCGACGATGGCGTTGCCGGCCACCGCGCCGATCTTCGGGTCGGCGAACCAGCGCACCAGCCGGCCGATCGTCGACTTGGGGAACAGGGTGTCGGCGTCCAGCGCCACCACGAACTCGCCCTTGGCCACGGCCAGGCCGCGGTTCACGGCCCGCGCCTTGCCGCCGTTCTCGAACGACAGCAGCGTCACGCGCGGATCGCCGGCGAAGTGGTCGCGCACCTCCTGGGCCGTGCGGTCCTTGGAGCCGTCGTCGAGGACCAGCACCTCGATGTTGGTCCAGTCGGACTCCAGGATCCGGGCGATCGAGGCGGCGATCACCTTCTCCTCGTTGAAGCAGGGGATCAGCACGCTGACCAGCGGACCGGTGGCGGGATCCAGGTCCTCCGGCGTGTGCTCGGTGGCCTTGTGCACCAGGGCCAGGGCCGCCAGGAACACCAGCCGCGCCACACCGAGAGCAATGGCGGTGATGAACAGCCAGGTCAGCAGGGTGTTCAGTCCCCGGAAGAAGCCGAAGCCCAGGCGGTCCAGCGCCAGGCCGACCGGGTCGCGGGTGGTCGGCGGCATCACCTGGTCCGGCGTCATGCCGGCCAGCTCGCCGATCGTGACCAGGCGGTAGCCGCGGGCGCGGATGCCGTCGATCAGGCCGGGCAGGGCCTTGATGGTGTTCTCGCGGTTGCCGCCGGCGTCGTGCAGCAGCACGACCTGGCCGGGGTTGTTCCCCGGATTGTCGAGGCGGTCCAGGGCGCGGTCGATGATCGTCTGGGGCGGCGGCTTCTGCCAGTCGTCGGTGTCGATCCGCAGGCCGACGATCAGGTAGCCCAGGGTCTGGGCGATGACGAGGGGATCCACCTCGCGCGGGGTCGAGGGCTCGGCGTCGCCGAAGAACGGCGGCCGGAACAGGCGCATCGAGCGGCCGGTGACCACCTCGAACAGGCGCTGTGTGGCGTTCAGCTCGACCTGGGTCTGGGGCAGCGGCGTCTCGCCGATGTTGGGGTGGGTCCAGGTATGGCCGCCGACGTCGTGGCCCTCGCGCATCTCGCGCTCCACCAGGCCCGGATGCTTCTGCATGTTCTGGCCGATGACGAAGAAGGTCGCGGGCGCGTTCTTGGCCTTCAGGATGTCGAGGATCTTCGGCGTCCAGCGCGGGTCGGGGCCGTCGTCGAAGGTCAGGGCCACCAGGCCGGGCCGCTGGCCGTAGCGCTCGATGACGTAGGAACTGGGCAGGACGTCGTAGGTCTCGCCCGAGATCAGGCCGGTGTCGGGGTCGGTCTCCAGGCTGCGCTTGCCGGGCGTGGGCAGGGACGAGACGCGCAGCACCTCGCCGCCGCCGTCGAAGTCGACGCTCTGGCCCGACGGGATGTGCGAGAGGGCGCCGGTCGTCCCCTTGCCGTAGGGCTGGCCCAGTACGCTCCACACGCCCGGATCCTCGCCGCCCATGCGCCAAAGGCCATAGCCGCGCGGCCGGAACGGGTCGCTGGCCTTGACCTGGTTGAACAGGGTGGGGGCGTCCAGGAACCAGACCACGTGCTTGTCGCCGTTGTCGGCCTGGTAGCCGTAGGTCGGGTTGAGGGCGTCGTCGTCCATGCGGATGTCGGCGCCGGCGTCCTGGGCGTTGCGGATGGCCTCGTGGAAGGTGGCGGCGTCGCCGTTGGCGGCCGTGCCGTCGGCCTTCAGCGTCCAGTCGTAGCCGTAGGCGCCCAGCGCCAGCACCGTGCGGGCCGGGTCGAGGGCGGCGAAGCGCTTGTCGAGCTCGCTCTCGTACCAGTCTTGCCCTGCGTTGGGGCCGGGATCGCCGCCGCCGTAGTGCTGGTCGTAGGCCATCAGCACGATGGTGTCGGCCGACTGCTGCAGGCGCTTGAGCGGCCAGCCCTGTTCGTCGAAGGGGGCGGTGACCCAGACCTCGCGGCCCGAGGCCTTGAAGGCCGCGCGGGCCTCGTCCAGCAGCAGCGGATAGTTGGCCAGGCCCTTGGGCGACAGGTTCTCGAGGTCGAAGATGTAGCCGCCGAAGCCGCGGCGCTGGGCCAGGGCGGCCAGATTGTCGATCAGCGCCTTGCGGGCGGCGGGGCTGGCCAGCAGGGCGTCGGCCATCGGGCCGTCGAACTTGGCGTCGGCCGAGTTGTGGACCAGCGGCAGGACGGTGGGATGATTGGGCGCGGCGGCGATGCGGGCCGTGCCGATGGGATCGTCGTCGGCCGTGATGTCGCCCGTCCGGCCCTTCAGCGCCACCCACTGCGGCGAGACCACGTCCAGCTGCGCGACGTGGCGGCGCAGGGACTCGCGGCTGTCCTCGTCCCAGGGCACGTAGAAGCCGACGCTGAGCGGCTTGGCCGCGCCGATCGCGGCCGGGGTCTTGGGGGCGGGCAGGCGGCGCCAGGCCGACGGCTTGCCGGGCTTGAGGCGGTGCACGGTCTCCTCGTGCAGGGCCGACAGCACATGCGGGTCCTTCAGCGTCACCGCCGGCAGGCGCGGGGCGAAGGCCAGGGTCGCCAGGAAACCGGCCACGACGGCGGCCACCCCCGACAGGGCGATCCCCGCCGTCAGGGTGAACCTGCGCCGGCGCTTGCCGGTGGGGTCGTGGAAGATATGCCGATCGTCGCCGCTCATCGCGCCAAAACCTGTCCGTCCCGCCAATAACACGGTTTCGGCGGCGCAATGATCCTGGATCATGTCCGAACGGTGGCGCTAGGACTCTCGTTACGCGCCTGCGACCTTTTGGCTGGGGAAAGCCCCCCACAACCGTAAAATCCCCGCCTTCGCAGGGATTTTACGGGAGGAGGAGCCTAGTCCACCCAGTCCTTGTCCAGGCGCTTGCTGGCCAGGAAGAACAGCAGGGCGGCGACGAGGTAGAAGCCCATGCCGCTGTAGATCGACCAGCGCAGCGACTCCGCCCCGAAGGTCGGCTTCAGCAGGTCGGAGACCAGGCCGAAATAGTAGATGCCGACGGCGATCCCGAGCAGGTTGTTGATCAGCAGGAACAGGGCCGAGGCGGTGGTGCGCATCGGGGCCGGGCCCAGGTGCTGGACGGCGGCGGTGATGGGGCCCAGCCACGCCAGGTTCAGGCCCGTCGGGATCAGGAAGATCACGAAGGCCACGGCCAGCGAGGCCTTGCCGCCGAGGCCGCCCATCAGGCTGCCGCTGTTCATGGCCAGCAGGAAGCACGGCACCGAAATCAGGAAGGCGATGGCCGGGGTGATCGGATAGCCGGCCTTGGACTTGGCCCCCAGCCTGTCGGCCACCGCCCCGCCCAGCCAGATGCCCAGCAGGCCGCCGAACAGGGCGATGCCGGAATAGTACCAGGCCGTCTGCGACAGGGTCAGGCCCAGGCTGCGCATGAAGAAGCTGGGCAGCCAGGCGGCGACGCCGTAGCCGCAGACCGACGAGGAGGCCGCGCCGAAGGCCAGCAGCCAGAACGACGGCTTGGCGGCCAGCAGGCGCGCGGCCTGGCCCAGCGGCATGGCCGGGGCGGGCGGCGCCGGCG
>NZ_QHJY01000198.1 GCF_003185805.1 Caulobacter sp. D5 | reverse complement strand
CCGCGCCGGCCGCCATCTGGGCAGCGCCCGCCGCGGCCATGGCCATGCCGGCCACAGCCATGCCGGTGCCGACGGCCGCGCCCGCGCCCAGTTGCGGCGCGCCGGAGACGAGGCCCGAAGCGATGCCGGGACCGAAGATCGAAAGGCCCAGAAGGGTCAGGGCCGCCAGGGCCATGGCCAGGGCGTCCTCGATCGTCGGCTGGCCGGCTGCCTGGCTGGTGAACTCGGAAAACAAGGTCGAGCCGATGCCGACGATCACCGCCAGCACCATGACCTTGACGCCCGAGGCCATGACGTTGCCCAGGACCTTTTCGGCCAGGAACGCGGTGCGCCCGAAGAGACCGAACGGCACCAGGACGAAGCCGCAGAGACTGACGAGCTTGAACTCGATCAGCACCACGAAGATCTGCACGGCGATGACAAAGAACGAGACGATCACGAGGAGCGCCACGATCAGCAGGATCAGGATCTGAACGGCGTTTTCGAAGAAGCCGGGAAATCCGCTCAGATCATTGGCGGCCTGCAGGATCGGCTTGCAGGCCTCCAGGCCCAGCGCCGCAAGCTTACCTGGCCGCAGAAAATCCTCGGCCGTGGTCCCCACCCCGCCCGCTTTGAGACCAAGGCCCGAGAAGCTCGACAGCACGATCCCTGTCAGGGTGTGGAAGTTGCCGATCACAAAGGCGAAGAAGCCGACATAGAGGGTTTTCTTGACCAGCCGCGCGAGGATGTCCTCGCCATGGGCCCAGGCCCAAAAGAGCGCCGCCAGGGTGACGTCGATGGCCACCAGGGTCGTCGACAGGAAGGCGACCTCGCCGCCGAGCAGTCCAAATCCGCTGTCGATGTAGCGGCCATAGGTGTCGAAGAAGCGGTCGATGACGCCGGTGTCGCTCATGGCCGGGCCTCGCCGAAGAAGTGGGCCCGAGCGCGCGCCCAGGCCTGCCGGCAGGCTGGATCGTCCTTGGCCGCCTCACCCAGGTCGCGGCAGCGTCCAAGCTCGGGATCGCCGCGATAGCCAGCGACCTCCATCCGTTCCGTGGACGCAGCCTCATGCCGTCCGCGAACCGTGGGGCATTAGTTCCCTGCATCATACCCTGACCCGGACCACCTATATCGGCGAGCACGTATTCAATAGCCGCAACTGGGCCAGCCAGGAGCCCAAGGACGACGCCGATCGGGTCATCATGCCGGTGCCGCCGCTGATCGAGCGCGACACCTTCGACGCCGTTCAGCGGGCGCTGTCGCTGCGCAATCCCAAGGCCATGGCGCCGCGCTTCGTCACCAGCCCGATCCTTCTGGGCGGCATCTGCTCTTGCGGTCACTGCGGCGGGGCCATGACCATCCGCACCGGCAAGAACGGGGCGTACCGCTACTACGCCTGCTCCACCAAGGCCCGCCAGGGCGCGACTGGCTGCCCGGGCATGTCCGTGCGGATGGATCTGCTGGACGCCTCGGTGATCGACCATCTGGAAAACCGCCTGCTCAACCCCGAACGGCTGGCCGCGATGATGGACAACATCATCGACCGCCGGTCCGAATGGATCGAGCGCCGCCATCGCCACGTCGCCGACCTACGCAAGCGGGCCACAGAAGCCGACCAGCGGCTGCAGCGCCTCTACGTCTCAATCGAGCAAGGCGCGATCGACCCGACCGATCAGTCGCTCAAACAGCGCATGATCGCCCTGAAAAAACTGCGCGACAAAGCCGAAGGCGATGCTCAGCGGGCCGCCGCGGCGATCGACAAGATCATGCCCGCCCTGACGCCTGAGCTGCTGCGTAAGTTCGCACAAGCCACCCGGGACATGTTTAGAGACAATAATGGCGCCTACCGTAGAGACCTCATCCGGGCCGTGGCGCAAAAAGTCGAATTACTGTCCCCGGACGAAGCAAGGATATGCGGATCGAGGGTCGAACTACTCAGGACCCTGTCGAGTAATAATGGCGTAGAATCGGCTGCTTTAGCATTGCCTGGATTTGCTCCAGGCTGGCGCGCCCTGCAGGATTCGAACCTGCGACCGTTCGCTTAGAAGGCGAATGCTCTATCCAACTGAGCTAAGGGCGCGCGCTGGCCAGCTTAGCCCGGGAGGCCCTCAGTGGGTCCAGGGCTGCTTGCGGTTGGTCGCGAAGTTGTCGGCGTAGGCCTTGATGATCCGCTTGGGAACCTTGGGTTCGAAAAGCTGGAACGAGATCTCGTGGCGCTGGGCGTAGGCGATGGCCTCGTCGCGGGTCTCGAAGGTCAGGCGGACCTGGCCGTTCATGTCGCTCGACTGCGTCCAGCCCATCAGGGGGTCGGGCTTGCGGGCCGAGGTCGGTTCGAACTCGAGCACCCAGTCCTTGGTCTTGGCTCTGCCCGACTGCATGGCGTTCTTGGCGGGACGATAGATGCGGGCGAGCATGGACCTCTCCAAACGACTCCAGCTGGTGGTCGGAGCGGCAGGATTCGAACCTGCGACCCTCTGCTCCCAAAACAGATGCGCTACCAGGCTGCGCTACGCTCCGGACACCAGCAAGGGGTTGCCTTGTAAGCGATTTCCGATTCTACGCAACAGGACAAAAGAGCAGCAGCACCAACTTTGTGGGCAGGCTGATGTGGGGCCTCCCCCGCCCCGGGCCAAGTCCTCGGCCTTTCGGTGAGATGCGACGCCGCGGATGGTCGAGAAGGGCCAGAAGCGCCTCGCTGGAGCCGTGAAACGGGCGACGAGCCTAGACGCCCCTCGCCCGCCGAAAAACCGCCGCCTCAGGCCGCCGTGATCTCGGCGACGACCAGGCCTTTCGGTCCCTGGGCGAAGCGGACCATGACGTCGTCGCCCGGCTGGAGGTCTTCGAGGCCGCCGCGGCGCAGGGTCTCGATGTGCACGAAGATGTCGCCCGGCGCTTCGTCGCGGACCACGAAGCCGTAGCCCTTGGTGCGGTTGAACCATTTGACCTTGGCCCGCTCGGGCGGACCGACGGGTTCCAGGGACTGGCGCGACGCGCCGCCGCCGAAGCCGCTGCGCAGGCCGTCGCGACGGGGCGCGGCCTCGTCGAAGGTGCGCCGGGGGCGCTCCAGCGGCGGCGGGGCCGAGGTCTCGTCGAGATCGACGACCTCGCTGACCTGCCAGCCCTTGGGACGCTTGACCACGTCGCAGACGATCACGGCGCCTTCCAGCGCCGACTCGCGGCCGCAGTTGCGCAGCGAGGTGACGTGAAGCAGGACGTCCTTCAGGCCCGTCTGGCCCGGATCGTCAGGAACGATGAAGCCGTAGCCCTTTCCGACGTCGAACCATTTCACGCGGCCGCTGATGCGTACGAGATCCTCGTGCGCCGCCGATGCATCCAAGTCGTAACCAGACATTCCGCCCCTCTGGCTCGCCCAAACAGCCCAAAGGAGCGAGCGCCACAAGAATAACACTGTTCTCGCGGAGGGAGAGCCGTCAATGGCCAAATGATGCCGAGAGCGCGCAATGCGAAAGGCGCGACGTTTAGTCGCGCCTTTTGTATGCTGTCGGAAATTTTGAACGCTGCGGTTGGTAGTCCCTAGGGGAGTCGAACCCCTCTCTCCAGAATGAAAATCTGGCGTCCTAACCG
>NZ_QHJY01000021.1 GCF_003185805.1 Caulobacter sp. D5 | reverse complement strand
CCTCGCACGACAGCAGCCCTGGGTGCGCCAAGCCTGATCAACATGGTTGCTCACCCGACCCGCTTCGCGGGCCACCCTCTCCCGCAAGGGGAGAGGGCTATTGGTTGGTGCTCACCACCGCGAACCCGGCCCCCTGCGGGTCGGTCGCCATGTAGATCCAGCTGCCGCCGGGCACCTGGTGGACGTCCATCATGGTGGTCGCGCCGGCCGCCAGGGCGCGGTCGCGGGCCGCCGAGGCGCTGTCGACCTGGGCGTAGTAGTTCCAGAACGACACCGGCATGTCGGGCGTCCTGGTCATCATGCCGCCGACGTCGGGACCGCCCGCCTCGTAGGCGAAGAGCTGGTAGGTTCCCATCGGACCCATGTCGATGCCTTGCGTCTTCACCCAGCCGAACAGGCCAGAATAGAAGGAAAAGGCGCCTTCGAGGTCGCCGGCCATCAGCTCGCGCCAGCCGAACGTGCCGGGCGCGCCCTCGGGCGGCGGCGTCGGGATCTCATCCTGCGGGAACGGCTTGAACAGCGTGAAGACCGCCCCGTACGGATCGGCGACGACCGAGAAGCGACCGACCGTGGGGATGTCGCCGGCGGGGATGAACACCGAACCGCCGGCCGCGACGACCTTCTCCACATAGGCGTCGACGTCGTCGACGAAGATGTAGCCGATCCAGCCGGGGCGGGAGCCTTCCGGACAGCCGCCCTCGGGCGTGAAGACACCGCCGACACCGGCGTCGCCGACATTGAGGATGGTGTAGGGCGTGGGGCCGGGCAGCCCGGAGTCGGTCGGCGTCCAGCCGACGACCTCGGCGTAGAACTTGGCCGCCGCCTCGACGTCGGTGGTCATCAGTTCGTACCAGCCGAACCTTCCGTTCATATCCGACATGCTCGTTCTCCCTTTTTATGCGCCCCGGCTCGGGCGGTTCTTGGCCAGGACGAACGGTGGGCGCCCGTCCCGACGGGTGGTGGGTGATTTTCTAGTCCGGCATGGTCTCGAAGGTGGCCAGGCCCGGCGGCAGCACGACCCAGTCGGGCTTGTCGCGCAGGAAGAGGGCCATGGTCGGCGCGAACTGCGTCGCGTCGTCCAGGGAGCCGGCATAGATCGTGTGGCTGGCGTCGACCCCGACCTCGCCGCCGAACACCAGGCCGCCGCAGGTCGGGCAGGCGTTGCGCAGGGCGACCCCGCCCCGGAAGGCCGGCGAGCGGACCTTCAGGGTTTCGCCGGTGATCGTCACCGCCGAGGCCGCAAAGCCCATGAACGGCACGAAGCCCGAGCCCGACGCCTTGCGGCAGTCGGCGCAGCAGCAATAGCCCTGATAGATCGGCGCGTCCGCAGCGCTCCAGCGCACGGCGCCGCACAGGCATCCGCCAGTGTAACGGTGTTCTGTCGTCATGGGCGGCATTGGCGGACCTTCCTGTGACAGACGCAAGCGTGGACGTTCATCCTCCGCTCCCTCCACTGTCGTCATCCCGGCCGGAGCGCAGCGGAGAGCCGGGACCCAGAGGACTGGGCGCGGCGCCGGGACTGGCCACCAGTGAGATGGCCGGCGCACTGCGGCGGCCCCTGGGACCCGGATAAGCGCTGGGCGCTTTCCGGGATGACGCGGGAGGGTGGATACGCGAACTAAAACAAACTCAACTGATCCCCCGCCTTGGGCGGGACGCGGAACTGGGTGATGTCGAGGCGGGGCAGGGGCTTGTCGAGTTCGAAGCGCTTCAGGGCGGCGTGGAAGCGCTGGTTCAGCACCTCGGCGATCGGGCCTTCGCCGGTCATGCGTTTGCCGAATTCGCTGTCATAGGCCGCCCCGCCGCGCATCTGACGCACCAGCGACATCACCCGCTTGGCGCGGTCGGGATGGTCGGAGGCCAGCCACTGCTCGAACAGGCCGTGGATCTCCATCGGCAGGCGGATGGCGACGTATCCCGCCGCCACCGCGCCGGCTTCCTTGGCCCGTTCCAGCACCGCTTCCATCTCGTGATCGTTCAGCGACGGGATGGCGGGGGCGAACATGACGATGGTCGGCACGCCGGCTTCGGAGAGCTGGCGCACGGCGTCGAGGCGCCGCTCAGGCGTGGCGGCGCGGGGCTCCATGCTGCGGGCCAGGCGTCGGTCGAGCGTGGTGATCGACACCGCCGCCCGCGCCAGGCCCGCCTTGCCCATTTCTCCCAGAATATCGAGGTCGCGGGTGATCAGGGCCGACTTGGTGATGATCGAGAACGGGTGGCGATAGCGGCTGAGGGTTTCGAGCACCGAGCGGGTGACACGAAGCCCGCGCTCCTGCGGCTGGTAGGGGTCGGTGTCGCCGCCGATATGGACGCTGCCGACCTTGTAGGTGGGCTTGGAAAGCTCGCGGTCGAGCAGCTTGCCGGCTTCGGGCTTGAAGAACAGCTTGCTTTCGAAGTCGAGGCCCGGCGAGAGGCCCAGATAGGCGTGGGCGGGGCGGGCGTAGCAGTAGATGCAGCCGTGCTCGCAGCCGCGATAGGGGTTGATCGAGCGGTCGAAGCCTACGTCGGGGCTCTTGTTGCGGGCGATGACGGTCTTGGACTTCATGGCCAGCACGCTGGTGGTCAGCGGCCGGGCGGCGTTGTCGTCTTCCGTCCAGCCGTCGTCGAAGGGTTCGGACGTGCGGCTCTCGTAGCGGCCGGTCTCGTTGCTCCGCGCGCCGCGCCCGCGCAGGGCGGCGGTCCCGGTCTTGTAGGCGGTGTCGGTGAAGGAGCGGCGCGACAGCATGAGGCGAACCTTACGCCCACATTGAGAACATAACAAGAACGATGCTTGACGCGATGTGGCGCGAGGCCGCAAAGGCGGATGCATGATCTCCGTGATCCTTCCCGCCGTCGCGCCCGGTCCAGCCTCCGTGCACGTGCTCGCCCAGCTTCTGGCCCATCTGGTGCCGGCGGCCGTCGACGGCCTGGTCAAGGAGGTGGTGATCGCCGGGCCGGTCGAGCCGGGGCTGGACGCCCTGATCGAGGACAGCGGGGCGCGGTTCGTGGCGGCGTCGGGCGACCGGGGCGCGCTGCTGGCGGCCGGGGCGGCGGTGGCGCGGGGCGACTGGATCCTGGCGCTGGATC
>NZ_QHJY01000197.1 GCF_003185805.1 Caulobacter sp. D5 | reverse complement strand
CCTTCCGCGGTCCGCCGCCGATGGCCATCCGCGCCCATCGCGATCCGGAAGCCCGCGCCAAGCACCTGCGCGACGTGCTGCAGCTGACCGACCGCCAGGAAGGCGCGCTGAAGGCCTACATCGCCGCCACCGGCCCCAAGGAACGTCCCGAGCCCAAGCCGGTGCGCGACGACGGTCCCGGCGCTGAAGGTCCCGGCGCCGACAAGGCCCCGCCGACCACGCTGGAGCGCCTCGACCGCCAGGCTGAGCAGCTGGCCAAGGTCACCGCCGAGTTCAAGGCCCGCGCCGACGCCACGCGCGCCTTCTACAACGCCCTGTCGCCCAGCCAGAAAAAGGCCTTCGACATCCTCGGTCCGGAGGCCGGCGGCGGTCCCGGCGTCACCGTGCGCCGCATCGAGACCCGTGGTCCGGGTGGTCCTGGTTTCGAGCGCCGCGACGAGCGCCGCGTGATCATCGAGCGCAAGTCGGGCTCGTAAACAACCGAGACGATTGCGGGCGTCCTTCAGCCGATCTAAGTCAAGGTCGATGGGCGCCCGCAACAACAAGAACCCGTTCGACTTCCTGGCCAACCCCGAGCGGTTCATGGCCTTCTCGCGCTGGGCCGCGCCCATGTTCGGCGCGATCGCCGGCGTGTTGGCGCTCATCGGCCTGATCCTGACCTTCACGGTCCCCGAGGACTACCAGCAGGGCGACACCGTGCGGATGATGTTCATCCACGTGCCGGCCGCCATCCTCGCCAGCTTCGTCTATCTGTGCCTGGGGATCGCCAGCTTCCTGGCCCTGGTGTTCCGCCACGCCCTGGCCGACGCCGCCGCCCAGGCCTGCGCCCCGCTGGGCGCGGCCTTCACCGTCCTGGCCCTGGCCACCGGCTCGCTGTGGGGCAAGCCGATGTGGGGCACCTGGTGGGTGTGGGACGCCCGCCTGACCTCGGTGCTGGTGCTGCTGCTGTTCTATCTCGGCTACCTGGCCCTGCGCGGCGCGCTCGACGACGAGCAGAAGGCCGCCCGGGCCGCAGCCATCCTGGCCCTGGGCGGGGTCATCAACCTGCCGATCGTCAAGTTCTCGGTCGAGTGGTGGAACAGCCTGCACCAGGGCTCCTCGACCCTGTTCGCCAAGAGCGAGGACCGCCTGCCGGCGGTCTACGCCTGGCCGATGCTAGTCATGTGCCTGGCCTATCTGGCGGCCTTCGGGTCGCTGTGGCTGGTGCGGATCCGGGCCCTGGTCTGGCGGCGCAAGGCCCGGGCCCTGGCCCTCAAGGCGGCGGAGGCCTGAGCGCCAAATGAACCTGGGGCATTTCGATTTCGACGCCGGCAAGTACGCCGTCTATGTCTGGCCCGCCTTCGCCCTGTCGGCGGCGGTGTTCGTCTGGATGATCGTCGACAGCCTGGCCTCCGCCCGCCGCTGGCGCACGGAGGCTGAACGCCGTCAGGCCCAGGCCAAGGACCCGTCCAAGTGAAGCGCTGGCTAGCCTTCGCGCCGCTGATCGTGCTGGGCGCCCTGGCCGTGCTGTTCGCCGGCTACGCCTTGAAGCGCAATCCGCAGGTCAGCCCCGACGCCCTGGTCGGCAAGCCGGTCCCGGCCCTGGCCCTGCCCGATCTCGACAGCGGCACGCCGGCGGCGATCCGCCAGGCCGGCGACGGGCCGATGCTGATCAACTTCTTCGCCTCCTGGTGCGCCCCCTGCGAGGTGGAGCATCCGCAGCTGATGGCCCTGAAGGCGCGCGGGGTGCGGATCGTCGGCGTGGCCTACAAGGACGCCCCGGCCAACACCGAGGCCTTCATCGGCCGGTTGGGCGACCCGTTCGCCGCCCGGCTGGTCGATCGCGACGGCCGCGCGGGCGTCGAGTTCGGCGTCACCGGCGTGCCCGAGACCTTCATCGTCGACGCGACAGGGACGGTGATCGCCAAGCACACCGGCCCGCTCACCCCCGCCGACCTCGACGCCCTGGTCGCCAAACTGCGGTAAACGGCCGCGCGCCGCCGACCTTAGAACCGCGTTAACCACGCTCGCGCACCATGCATTAACCATGCTAGCTTGCACGTCATGAGCACTGTTCGCCCCACCGGCCTGCCTGCCGTCCCCGCCCGACCCTCGTCCGGCGGCGTGACTCCGGCCGGCCAGTCGCGCGCGGCGGCGTTCTTCCAGGCGGCGGTCACCGAGGCGACCGGGACGACGACCACGCGTCCGACCCAGTCGGCGATGAGCGTGCAGCTTCAGACCCAGACCCAGCCGCAAGCCCAGCGCACGGCCCCCAAGACCTTCACCGCCCCGACCGAGCAGCCGCAGAAGATGCTGCGCCCGGGGTCGCTGCTGAACATCGTGGTCTGATTTCCTTCTCCCCTTGCGGGAGAAGGTGTCGGCGAAACCGACGGATGAGGGGTCGAAAGGCCTCTCCGAATTTCTGAGAGACCCCTCACCCGACCTCCTTCGGAGGCCAACCTCTCCCGCAAGGGGAGAGGGAACAGGTTACGCCGCCTTCTTGGCGTCCTTGTCCTTCTTGGCCTTCTTTTCCTTCTTCGGCTTGTCCGCCTTCTCGGCCTTGGGCTTCTTGGCCTTCGGCTCGGGCGGGGGCGCGTGCAGGTCGACGGCGGCCATCTCGGCCAGCAGGTCGAGGAAGCCGTCGCGCTTGCTGGCCTTCAGCAGCGAAAGGATCCGGGCGTCGGCCGCGCCGACCTTCGGCAGGCTCTCTTCCAGCACCAGGCGACCGGCGTCGGTGAGGCGTACGGAGTTGGCGCGGGCGTCCTGCTCCGAGCGCTGACGTTCCAGGTGACCCTTGGCGATCATCCGGGCGACCATGTCGGCCAGGGTCGAGCGGTCGATGCCGGTGGCGCGGACCAGACCCGTCTGGGTGACGCCCTCGTGCTCGGCCACGGCGGCCAGCACGGCGAACTGGCGCTGGGTGATTCCGCCGGCGCCGGTCTCTTCCACATAGATGTCGAGGGCCGTCTGCAGCACCCGGTGCAGCAGGTGGCTGGGCGAGCGGTCGAGAACCCCGACCTCGCGCGCGGCGGTCTTGTCGCTCTTGTGCTTGGCCATGTCGTCCGCCCCGTTTCCGTTGACGGACGTCCAGCTAGCACGGTTACGCGTCGGTTTGACGACAGATGGTCCGTGGGCGGCGGATTGCGCTTTCCAACTTCCAACCCTGCACCTCGGCCGTCATCCCGGCCGCGCAGCGTAGAGCCGGGACCCAGGGGCCGGCGCATTGCGCCGGCAAACGCCAAGGCGGTGAACCAAACCACCGCGCCCAGTCCCCTGGATCCCGGATAAGCCCTTCGGGCTTTCCGGGATGACGATGAGTTTGAGGCAAAGGGTTCGAAAGAGCCCTAGAAGCCGGCGTCCGGCGGTTCGGGTGTCTTCTGGTCGTCCGGCTTGGCCATGTGCTTCATGATGAAGGGCGTCTGGGTCAGCGAGAAGACGATGGCCAGCGGCAGGAGGGCGATGCGGAACTTCACCCAGGTGGGCGTGTCCTGGGTCAGGCGCACCACCTCGTTGGCGATGGCCGCCAGGGCGAAATAGCCGCCGTAGCGCAGCGTCAGGGTCCGCCAGGCGGCGTCCGCCATGTGCAGCGCCTCGCCCATCAGCGCCTTCAGCGGCGCGCGACCCATCAGCGCCCCGCCGATCATGAAGGCGGCCAGCAGGCCGTTCACGACGGTGACCTTGATCTTCACGAACACGTCGCTGTGGAACACCAGGCCCAGCACGCCGAAGAACAGCGCCATCAGGCCCGAGAACAGCGGCAGCAGGGCCACGCGGCGCTCGAGGGCGTAGCCGACGACCAGGGCCAGGGCCGAGGCGGCGACCAGCACCCAGGTGGCGGTCTGGAAATTCTTGGTGACGAAATAGGTGGCCGCGAAGGCGATCGGCGCGCCGTAATCGACGGCGGTGCGCACCCAGGCGGTCTTCTTCTTGTTGGCCTCGGCGGCTTGGTTCTGTTCGGTCACGCGCTCAGTCCTCCAGCCCGACCAGCGAGCGCGAGAAGGCGCGGGCGTCGAAGGGCTGCAGGTCGTCCACTCCCTCGCCGACGCCGATCAGCTTGATCGGGCTGTCCGAGGCGCGCGCCACGGGCACCAGCACGCCGCCGCGGGCGGTGCCGTCCAGCTTGGTCATGACGATGCCCGAGACGCCGACGCTGTTGCCGAACACCTTTTCCTGGGCCAGGGCGTTGCGGCCGACGGTGGCGTCGAGCACCAGCAAGGTCTCGTGCGGGAAGTCGGGATCGACCTTCTTGACCACCCGGATGACCTTCAGCAGTTCGTCCATCAGGCCCTGCTTGTTCTGCAGGCGCCCGGCGGTGTCGATCAGCACCACGTCATAGCCTTCCAGCTTGGCGCGCTCGACGGCCTCGAAGGCCAGGGCGGCGGCGTCGCTGCCGGTGGGCCTGGACATGAAGTCGGCGCCGGCCCGGTCGGCCCACACCTTCAGCTGCTCGACGGCGGCGGCGCGGAAGGTGTCGCCGGCGGCGATCAGGACGCGGGCGCCCTTCTCGGTCAGGTCGGCGGCGATCTTGCCCAGGGTGGTGGTCTTGCCCGAGCCGTTGACGCCGATGAACAGCACCACATAGGGGCGCGGGCCGCCCAGCGGGTCGAAGCGGCCCTCGCGGTCGGCCAGCTCGGCGGCGATCAGCTCGGCCAGGGCTTCCTTGATCTCGTGGTCGGTCGAGGCCTTGCCGAAACGGGCCTTGCCGAAGGCGTCGGCGATGCGGGCCGCGATCTGCGGGCCGAGGTCCGCCTCGATCAGCATCTCCTCCAGCGCGTCCAGCTGCTCCTGGTCCAGCGGCTTCTTGGTGAAGGCGCCGGTGACCTGTTCGGTCATCTGCTGGGAAGACCGGGTCAGGCCGGCCGTAAGGCGCTGGAACCAGCCTTGTTTCTGCGAGGGCTTTTCGCTCATCCGCGCTCCTGTAGCGACCCCTGGGGAAAAGTGAAGACGCGATTTACGATTCGAGGTTAGCGGCGCCGGCGACCACAAGGTTGCGCTTGGCGCCGGCTCGTGGCGTCTAGGGCCGATGGATCCCTTGGCCGCCGCCCTTTTCTGGCTCGACTACGCCGCCGCCGCCGTGTTCGGCGCGACCGGCGCCCTGGCCGCCGCACGGCGTAAACACGACATCGTCACCTTCGGTTTCTTCGCCGCCATCACCGGCGTGGGCGGCGGCACCCTGCGCGACCTGCTGATCGGCGCGCCGGTGTTCTGGATCCAGCGGCCCGGCTACATCCTGGCGTGCCTGGCCGCCGCTCTGGTGGTGTGGCTGCTGGGACAGCGCGGCTGGCGCTTCCGGGCCCTGCTGTGGCTCGACGCCCTGGGCATGGCCGCCTACGCCGTGGTCGGCACCGCCAAGGCGCTGAGCCTGGGCGTGCATCCCTTCACCGCCGTGATCATGGGCGTGCTGACCACCGCCTTCGGCGGGGTGGTGCGCGACGTGCTGGCCGAGGAGCCGAACCTGCTGCTGCGTCGCGAGATCTACATCACCGCCGCCCTGCTGGGCGCGGCCGTCTTCGCGGTGCTGCAATGGCTGCACGTGCCGTTCTGGCCGGCCGGGATCGCGGGGTTCGCGGCGGCCTTCGGCCTGCGGGCCTGCGCCATCAAGCTGGGCTGGAGCCTGCCGGGGTTCATGGGCGGGGAAGAGAAGGCGTCCTGATCCTTGTCCCCTTGCGGGAGAAGGTGTCGGCGATAGCCGACGGATGAGGGGTCTCGCAGGCTCGAGACGCCTTACCCAGACTAACGACCGCACGCGGTTTCGAGTTCTGAGAGACCCCTCACCCGACCTCCCTCCGGGAGGCCACCCTCTCCCACAAGGGGAGAGGGGTTACGTATCGAAATCCGGATGCTGTCTCGACACCACCGCCACGGCCGAGCCGCCAGCGGGCGGGCGCACGGGCATGTCGGCCAGATGCTCCATCCAGGCCGGGCGCGTCTCGACGGCCAACTGGACAACCGGCGCCACGGCCGACGGATCGTCGAAGGCGAAGACCGCCAGGTCGATCTTGTCGTCGCTCCACTCGAAGGTCAGGGGCGAACCGCAGGCGGCGCAGAAGCCGCGCCTGATGGCGTCGGAGCTCTGGAAGATCGAGCGCTCGCCGCGGGTCCAGGTCAGGTTGGCGACCGCGACCGTCACCAGCGCCCCGAACGGGCCGCTGAACGCCTTCTGGCACATCCGGCAATGGCAGATCGAGGCCCGGCCGGGCTCGCCCGCCACCCGGAACCGCACCGCGCCGCACTGGCAGCCGCCGCTCAAGCCCAAGATCCCCTCCACAGCCTCTTCACAGGCGCGGCGGCACCAGAGGCGAGATCGGGCGTGACAGCAAGGGCCGACGCGGTGTCCAACGGATGCAGTAATGCGTTCGAGTTAGTAAATCGTGAGAAAATACAACTGCTTCGTTAGAGCGTACCGATTCCTCCCGTGCAAGGCGGAGGGGTCGATGATCGGTTGGCGTGCAATCCTGGCGGCGGCGGCGCTGGCCCTGCCCTCCCTGGCCTTGGCGGACCCCTGCGAAGCCCCGCTGCCCGCCCCGAACACCCGCTTCGAAGGCCCCGTGCGCTATGTCGGCGACGGCGACAGCCTGTGCGTCGGCCCGACCAGCGATCCATCGACCTGGATCGAGGTGCGGCTCTCGGACTTCTACGCCCCCGAACTGCACGATGCGGGCGGCCGGCAGGCCAAGAGCCGGCTGGAGGACGTGGTCTGGCGCCAGTACCTGTCGTGCCGGGCGCTGAAGCACTCCTACGACCGGGTCGTGGCCCGCTGCACGATCGGCGGCGCCGCGGTGGGCGACCTGCTGCGGGCGCGCGGCGGCGTCGAGGGCGGCCGGGGCCGGCGGTAGGCCTACCCCTTCGGCGCCAGGCGGAAGGTCACCCGATAGCCGTCGTGGTCGGACAGCACCGGCTCGCTGGCGCCGTCAAAGGTGGCCTCGACCCTGACCGGCGCGACCTGCACCCGCGTCCCGTCGAGGAAGCCGATCAGGTCCTGGGTGTCGAGCCAGGGGGCGTCGCCGTCGTACGAGATCTGGGTGTCGCAGGCGCCCGGCAGGGCGTGGCACCAGCGGCTGACCACCTCGAACGGATAGTCGGCCATCACGTAGTCGAAGCGGTCGGGGGCGTGCATGACGTTGAAGTCGCCGCCGACGATCAACGGCGCGCCCGGCGTGCGATCCTCGCGCATGAACATCTTCAGCTCGTCCGCCTGCAGGTGGTGGGCCATGCGGTTGCGCGAGCGGGGCACGCGCGAGGCGCCCTTGGAATTGAGGTGAGTATTGGCGATCTCGACCGGCGTTGGCAGGCCCGGCACGTTCAGCGTCACCAGCATCACGCCCTTGTTGGCCAGGCAGTCCAGGCCCGCGCAGTAGTGATAGGCGTGGGACTTCACGTCCTCGATCGGGAAGTTGCTCAGCACCCAAAGGCCGCTGGAGCCCCACTTGCCCAGGCCCTCGCCCTTGCGGCGATAGGCGACGCGGCGATAGTCGGGCTTCTGCCCCTTGGGCCACAGGCTGGCGTCGCGCTGGCCCTTCTTGGGGCCTCGAGCCACGTAGGGGTAGCCGGAGCGGTCGATCAGGTCGCCGATCTCCTTGCGGAAGCCCTCCTGGATCAGGATGACGTCGGGCTCGGTCCCGGCGGCGCGCATCTTGGCCAGCTCGTCGCCGATCCTCTTCAGCGCCTCGCCGCGGCCGGCCTTCACCGGCCAGGGCAGGCCGGCGACGTTGTAGCTCATGACGCTGAGCTTCACGCCGTCATCGGCCCTCGCCCAAGAAGGAGAGGCGGCGACGGGCAGGGCCAGAAGCGCGGCCAGGGCGGCCGCGAGGACGCGCCTCAAGCCGCCCGCTCGGCGATGACCCGGGTCCCGTCGTGGCCGGTGACGCGGAAGTCGACGATCTGGCCGGCCGGCGCCTCTCCGGTGAAGGCGATCTCGGTGAAGTCCTCGGCCCTGGCCAGGCCGTCGCGCTCGACAAGGCCCGCCAGGGTGCGGCCGACCTGGGCCTGAAGGTGACGCTCCAGGCCGCGCTGGCCGGCTTCGCGCAGGCGCCGGGCGCGATCCTTGATCACCGGGCCCTTCACCGGCGGCATCCGCGCGGCCGGCGTGCCGGGGCGGGCGCTGTAGGGGAAGACGTGCAGGAAGGCCAGACCCGCCTCCTCGACGAGACGGACGGTGTTGGCGAACGCCTCTTCGCTCTCGGTCGGGAAACCGGCGATCAGGTCGGCGCCGAAGGCCACGTCCGGACGGACGGCCCGCACGCTGGCCACCAGGTTCAGGGCGTCGGTGCGATTGTGGCGGCGCTTCATCCGCTTGAGGATCAAATCATCGCCGGCCTGCAGGCTGAGATGCAGGTACGGCATCAGCCGGGGCTCTTCGGCGAACAGCCTCAGCAGGTCCGGATCGATCTCGGCCGCGTCGATGGAGGAGAGACGCAGGCGCGGCAGGTCCGGGACCATGCGCAGGATCCTGCCGACCAGTTGGCCCAGGGTCGGCTGACCCGGCAGGTCGGCGCCCCAAGACGTCACGTCGACGCCGGTCAGCACCACCTCGCGATAACCCTCGGCGGCCAGCTTGCGCACCTGCTCCACGACCTCGCCGGCGGGAGCCGAGCGCGAGTTACCCCGGCCATAGGGGATGATGCAGAAGGTGCAGCGGTGATCGCAGCCGTTCTGGACCTCGACATAGGCCCGGGCGCGGTCCTTGAGACCGTCGATCAGGTGACCGGCGGTCTCCTTGACCGACATGATGTCGTTGACCCGCACGCGGGTCGTGGTCTCGATCAGAGCGCCCGGGGCGGCCTTCTCGGCGTTGCCCAGCACCAGGTCCACTTCCGGCATGGCGGCGAAGGCGGCCGGGTCGATCTGGGCGGCGCAGCCGGTGACGATCACCCGCGCGCCCGGACGCTCGCGGCGAGCCTTGCGGATCGCCTGGCGCGCCTGGCGCACGGCCTCGTTGGTCACCGCGCAGGTGTTGAACACCACCGCGTCCGACAGGCCGTCGGCGGCGGCGCGGGCGCGGATGGCCTCGCTCTCATAGGCGTTCAGCCGGCAGCCGAAGGTGACGACGTCGACGCCGTTCGGACCCGAGGCGACGACCGCGGGGCCGCCCTCCTCGCCGACTTCAGGCTTCGGGGTCGGGGTGGCCTTGATGACGGTGTAGACGCTCATGAAGCGACGAACGCCGCGAAGGCGTCCTTCCAGTCATCGTGCCAGCGCGACAGGGCCGGGCGGTTCTCGATGACGTCGCCCATGGCCCAGGCCATGCGCTTTTCGTCCAGGGCGCGCGGCACGTCGTTGTCCGGGCAGAGGATGTAGAAGTCGCCGGCGGCGATGCGGGCCAGCATGAAGTGGACGACCTGCTCGGAGGTCCAGGCCGCGTCGGGCTTGCCGCCCGGGCCGCGCTTGGTCATGCCGGTGAAGGTGTAGCCGGGGATCAGCAGGTGCGCCGTCACCTGGCAGTCGACGATCTCGCGCAGGGTGTGGGCGAGGCCTTCGGTCAGGGCCTTCACCGCCGACTTGGAGACGTTGTAGGCCGTATCCCCAGGCGGCTGGGTGATGCCTTGCTTGGAGCCGGTGTTGATGATCAGGCCCGGACGGCCGCTCTCGGCCATCTCTTCGCCGAACACCTGGACGCCGTTGATCACGCCCCACAGGTTGACGTCGAGGATGCGCTTCCAGGCGTCATCGCCCGAGAAGGCGTCGCCGCCGCCGCCCACGCCGGCGTTGTTCATCAGCACGTCGACGGCGCCGAAGCGCTCGATCGCGATGTCGCGCAGAGCCTCGACGGCGGCGCGGTCGGCGACGTCGGTCGGCACGGCCAGGGCGCCGATGGCTTCGGCTTCTGCCTCGAGCTTGCGGCCCGTGACGTCGGCCATGACCACGTTGAGGCCCAGCTCGACGAAGGCCTTGGCGACGGTCAGGCCGATGCCGTCGGCCGCGCCGGTGACGAGCGCCGTCTTGCCGGGCGCGAGGGCGGGGTGCAGCTCGCTCATGCGCCGGCCAGTTCGGGCAGCTTGCCGGTGAACTCCAGAGCTACCGGACCGGTCATGATCACGTGGCCGTCGGTCTCGCGCCATTCGATGACCAGCGGGCCGCTCTCGAACTCGACGGTGGCGACCCGATCGGTCAGGCCCCGGCGCACGGCGGCGACCTGGGCGGCGCAGGCGCCGGTGCCGCAGGCGGCGGTCAGGCCCGCGCCCCGCTCCCAGACCTTCAGCTTGATGTGGTCGCGCGACACGATGTGCGCGAAGCCGACATTGACGCCCTCGGGGAACAGCGGGTGATGCTCCACCAGGCTGCCGGTCTTCTCGGCGAACTCGTCGCTGACCGGGGCGTCGACGAAGAACACCACGTGCGGATTGCCCATCGAGACGCAGACCGGGGTGTGCACCCACGGGGCGTCGATCGGGCCGACCTGCAGCTCGACCCGGGCGGTGTCCATCTCTTCCGACAGCGGGATCTGGGTCCAGTCCAGGCGCGGCGGCCCCATGTCGACGGTGACGCGCTTGTCGCCGGCCATGACGCCCGACAGGCGCCCGGCCACGGTGTCGAAGGCCACCTCGTTCTTGCCGCCCGACTGCATCAGCAGCCAGGCCACGCAGCGGGTGCCGTTGCCGCAGGCGCCGGCCGGCTCGCCGTCGGCGTTCCAGAAGCGCACATAGGCCGAAGCGCCTTCCGCCTTGGGCGGATCGATGGCCACCACCTGGTCGCAGCCGATCCCGCCCTGGCCGCGTTTGGCGATCTGGCGGATCTCCTCGGCGGAGGGTTCGAACGGCTGGGTGAGGGTCTCGATGACGACGAAGTCGTTGCCGAGCCCGTTCATCTTCAGGAAGGTGCGGCTCATGAGGCCGCTATATAGTGGAAAGCGGTGCAAAATGCACCGCAGCGGGACGACGCAGTGAGATGACGGCCAAGGACACTCGCCAACAGCTGACCCGCGCCATGCAGGAGCGCCGGCTGATGCGCTTTCACCGGCGCTTCGAGGACGGCTGGGTGAAGGGCTATGTGGTCGGAATCGGGCCCGTCTTCATGATGCTCAGCGAGGTCGGCGACCACATCCGCTTCAACGGCTTCGGCTGCTATCGGCTGTCCGACGTCAAGAACCTGCAGCCCGCGCCCTATCCGCAATTCGTCGAAGCCGCGCTCGAAAAGCGCAGCGAGACCTTTCCCGAAACACCACCCGTGGCGCTGAACAGCGCCAGCGACATCCTGCTCACCGCGAGCCGGCTGTTCCCGGTCGTGACGGTCCACGCCGAAGCCGAAACGCCGGAGGCCTGCCACATCGGCGCGGTCATCAGCATCGAAGGCGGATTGGTCTGGATGCAGGACATCGGCCCCGACGCGGTCTGGGAGACCCAGCCCGCCGCCCGACGGCTGGCGACCGTGACCCGGATCGACTTTGGCGGCGGCTACGAGACGGCCCTGGCCCTGGTCGGCGGCCCGCCGCCCGCGCCGATCGAGCGCGAACGGACCCCGCTGCGGCTGGTCGCAGACAATGGCTGAAGACCTTCGTCTCAGGGTCCGTCTGCGGGCGCTCTATCACGGCGCGTCGCCAGCGGCGGTGCGGTTCCGCTACGCCGTGATCCTGATCGACATCGCCATCATCGCCTTCTTCGTGGCCGCGCCGCTGATGCACCGCCACGGCGTGACCTTCTACCTGATCGACTACGGGGTGGCGGCGTTCCTGGCTGTGGATCTCGTGGCGCGGGCCATCGCCCACGGCGACATCAGGAGTTGGCTGAAGAAGCCGATCACCTGGATCGACCTCTTCGTGCTGGCCACCCTGCTGTTCCCGGCCTGGCTGTTCAATTTCGGCTTCCTGCGGGTGCTGCGCCTGTGGACCCTGGTCAACAGCGAGTTCTTCTGGCGCACGGTCGGCCGGCGCTACGACGACACCCGCATCGAGGACATCAGCCGGGCGGCCGCCAGCCTGGCGACCTTCGTCTTCGTGGTGACGGGCTTCGTCTATACGAGCTTCGCGGGTCGGCACGAGGGCGTGGCCGGCTATGTGGACGCCCTCTACTTCACCGTCACCAGCCTGACGACCACCGGCTATGGCGACGTCACCCTGCCGGGCGTCTGGGGCAAGCTGCTGTCGATGGCGGTGATGCTGGGCGGGGTGTCGCTGTTCATCGGCCTGATCCAGTCGATCCTGCGGCCGCACAAGGTGACCCACCCCTGCCCCGACTGCGGCCTGCGCAAGCACGACCCGGACGCGGTGCACTGCAAGGCCTGTGGCAAGATGCTGTGCATTCCGGACGACGGGATCTAGGCGTCCGCGGCCCTCTTGGCGCCGCCTCGCCACCAGACATAGCCCGTGGCGGCGCCGGCGATCACCCCGGGGCCGCAGAGCAGTATCGCCTCCGACGCCCCCTTGGCGATCACCAGGGCCAGCGGCAGCAGCAGGCCGAACCCGCCGCCCCAACACAGATAGGCTTGCGCCGACTCAGCGCCCCGCCGCCTGAGGAGCCAGCAGACCGGAAGGCCGATCACCAGGCTGGCCGGTAGGACCACGGCCAGCGAAGCCAGCAATGGAAGCACGCCCAGCAACACGGCTTCGGCCGGCGCGCCTGGCGCGAAGAGCGCGGCGACCGCCAGCGGCAGCGTCACACAGAGCGGGATCATGGCGCCGGCGAGCGCGCCGGCCAGGACAGCCTTTACGAACCTCAACATGCGAAAGAGGTGCAACACCGATGCCCGAAGCTCAAGCTTGTTCCGCAGACCTACCGGACGCTGGTCAAAAATGGCCTAGCCAGCGCGGGGAATGGCATTAACGTCCCGCGCCATGCTGACGCTCCGTTCCGTTTCGCCCGCCGTCCTGGCCTTCGCCCTCCTCGCCGCCGGCCCCGTCCGCGCCCAGGAACCCGCCGACCCGCATCTGGCCCTGGAAGGGGTCGAGACGCCATCGTCGCTCGACTGGGTGAAGGGGCAGAACGCCAAGACCCTGCCCGTCCTGACCGGCGACGCGCGCTACCAGGGCCTGCACGACGCGGCGCTGAAGGTGCTGGCCGCCAAGGACCGCATCGCCGCTCCCAGCTTCGTCGGGACCACGGTGTTCAACTTCTGGCAGGACGCCGACCACGTGCGCGGCGTCTGGCGGCGCACCAGCCTGGAGAGCTACCGCTCGGCCGATCCCAAGTGGGAGACGGTCATCGACCTGGACGCCCTGGCCAAGGCCGAAGGCAAGAACTGGATTTGGAAGGGCGCCGACTGCCGTCCCAAGACCCATGACCGCTGCCTCGTAAACCTGTCGAACGGCGGCAAGGACGCCGTCGAGGTGCGCGAGTTCGACCTGACCACCAAGAGCTTCGTCAAGGACGGCTTCCTGCTGCCCGAGAGCAAGCAGACGGTCGACTGGCTGGACGCCGACACCCTGATCCTGACCCGCGACTGGGGCGCGGGCACCACCACCGACAGCGGCTACGGCATGGTGGTGAAGACCCTCAAGCGCGGCCAGTCGCTGGGCGAGGCCGTCGAGGTGTTCCGCGGCGAGAAGGCCGACGTCAGCGCCCGTCCGCACGTGCTGCGCGACGCGGCCGGCAATCGGGTGGTGCTGATCGAGCGCGCCACCGACTTCTTCCACACCAGGACCTTCCTGCTGGAGGACGGCAAGGCGACCCAGCTGCCGATCCCCGAGCGCTCGTCGATCCGCGGCCTGATCGGCGGCGAGCTGATCCTGACGATCGAAGAGCCGTGGACCTTCACCGCGCCCTACAAGGGGGCCGCGCCGAGGGTCTTCCCGGCAGGCGCCCTGGTGGCGGTCGCGCCGGACCGGCTGTTCCCGCTCAAGCCCGACGCCGCCGGCGACGTCACCATCAGCAACGACTGCAGCCCGTGCCAGATCTTCGCGCCGGGGCCGCGTCAATCCATTGACCAGGTGGCGGTGACCGACCACCGCGTGGTGGCGGTGATCTACGACAATGTTCGCGGCGGCCTGCGCAGCTTCAGCGATCGCGGCGAGTTCGGCTGGGACGGCGCGACCCTGCCGGTGATCGACAACGCCGCCGTCTCGATCGTCGCGACGGCCGACGAGGGCGACCAGCTGTTCTACTCGGTCGAGGGCTTCGTCACCCCGACCCAGCTGAAGCTGGCCAATGCGTTCAACCCCAAGGCCGGCGCCGAGACGGTCAAGACCCTGCCGGCGCGCTTCGACGCCTCCAGGCTGGTGGTCCATCAGAAGGAAGCCGTCAGCAAGGACGGCACGAAGATCCCCTATTTCCTGGTCAGCCAGAAGGGCGCGAAGCTCGACGGCTCGGCGCCGACCCTGCTGCATGCCTACGGCGGCTTCCAGCTGTCGAAGTTGCCGGTCTACGACCCGCTGGTCGGGAAACTCTGGCTGGAGCGCGGCGGCAGCTACGCGGTGGCCAACATCCGCGGCGGCGGCGAGTTCGGTCCGGCCTGGCACGAGGCGGCGCTGAAGGCCAACCGCCAGCGGGCCTATGAGGACTACTTCGCCGTGGCCGAGGACCTGATCTCGACCAAGGTCAGCTCGCCGCGTCACCTGGGCGCCTACGGCCGCTCGAACGGCGGCCTGCTGATGGGCGTGGCCCTGACCCAGCGGCCCGACCTGTGGAACGCCGTGGTGGTGGAAAGCCCGCTGCTGGACATGATCCGCTACACCCAGCTGCCGGCCGGGGCCTCGTGGATCGGCGAGTATGGCGACCCGGCCATCCCGGCCGAGCGCGCCTGGATCCAGCGCTACAGCCCCTACCAGAACCTGAAGCCGGGCGTGAAATACCCCCTGGCCTACATCACCACCTCGACCAAGGACGACCGGGTGCACCCCGGCCACGCCCGCAAGTTCGCGGCCAGGCTCGGCGATCTGGGCCAGCCCTACCTCTACTATGAGAACACCGACGGGGGTCACGCCAACGGCGCCGACCCGGCGGCCAACGCCAAGCGCTGGGCGCTGCACTACACCTACCTGTCGCGCCAGCTGATGGATCACTAAATGCGTAGCCTTGTCCTGGCCCTCCTTGCCGCATCGAGCCTGATGACCTTTTCCGCCCACGCCGCGCCCGCGCCCGCCGACACCGCCGCCCGCACCCCGCTGACCGAGCTGGGCAAGGACGATCCCTACATCTGGATGGAGGAGATCGAGGGGGCGAAGGCGCTCGACTGGGCCAAGGCCCAGAACGACCGCACCCTGCCGATCCTGCAGGGCGACCCGCGCTACCAGGGCCTGCACGACTCCGCCCTGGCGATCGTCAACGCCAAGGACCGCATCCCGGGCGTGGCCTTCATCGACGATCACGACCTGCGGAACTACTGGCAGGACGCCGACCACGTGCGCGGCGTCTGGCGCACCACCACGCTGGAGAGCTACCGCACCGCCGAGCCGAAGTGGGAGACGATCCTCGACCTCGACGCTTTGGCCAAGGCGGAAGGCAAGAACTGGGTCTGGAAGGGCGCCAGCTGCCTGGCCCCGGAAAGCCGGTATTGCCTGGTCCAGCTGTCGAACGGCGGCAAGGACGCCGTGGTCGTGCGCGAGTACGACGTCAAGACCAAGACCTTCGTCGCTGGCGGCTTCGAGCTGCCCGAGGGCAAGCACCGGTTCGACTGGATCGACAAGGACACCCTGATCGTCGCCACCGACTGGACCCGGGGCGAGGTGACGACGTCCGGCTATCCCTACGTGGTCAAGCTGGTCAAACGCGGTCAGCCCCTGTCAGCGGCCAAGGAGATCTACCGCGGAACCAAGGACGACGGCGGCTACGGCGTGTCGCCCTACGCCCTGCGCGACCATGACGGCGTGGTGCAGGCGGTGTTCGTCAACCGGCCGCTCGACACCTTCAACGCCGAGACCCACATGGTGGTCGGCGACAGGACGGTGAAGCTGCCCTTCCCGCTGAAGTCGTCGATCCAGGCCCTGGTCAAGGGCCAGCTGGTGTTCAGCGTCGAGCAGGACTGGGCCGAGCATGGCCTGAAGACCGGCGACCTGGCCGCCTTCGACCTGACCGCCTTCAAGGCCGCGCCCGACGCCGCCAAGGCGACGCTGATCCTGCACCCGACCGCCCGCGAGGCGATCGAAGGCGTCAGCGCCACGCGCGACCGGCTGGTGGTGGCCCTGTTCCAGAACGTCACCGGCGGCGCTCATGTCTACGACTTCAAGGGCGGCGCCTGGACCCGCACCAAGCTGGACCTGCCGACCAATTCGACGGTCGGACTGGGGTCGGCCTCCGACAAGGACGACCGCATCTTCGTCAGCGTGACCGGCTACCTGACGCCCACCACCTACTGGCTGGCCGACGCGGCTACCGGCAAGCTGGACAAGGTCAAGGCCGCGCCCGCCAAGTTCGACGCCTCGACCCACGTGGTCGAACAGTTCGAGGCGACCAGCAAGGACGGCACCAAGATCCCGTACTTCCTGGTCCGACCCAAGGGCCTCAAGTACGACGGGACGACCCCGACCCTGCTCTACGCCTACGGCGGCTTCCAGGCCTCGATGACGCCCGGCTATTCCGGCGTGACCGGCAAGCTCTGGCTCGAACGCGGCGGCGCCTATGTGGTGGCCAACATCCGCGGCGGCGGCGAGTTCGGGCCGAGCTGGCACGAGCAGGGCCTGAAGGCCAACCGCCAGCGGGTCTATGACGACTTCTTCGCCGTCTCCGAAGACCTGATCTCGCGCAAGATCACCTCGCCGCGTCGGCTGGGCATCATGGGCGGGTCGAACGGCGGCCTGCTGATGGGCGTGGCCCTGACCCAGCGCCCGGAGCTCTACAACGCCGTCGTCATCCAGGTGCCGCTGTTCGACATGGTCCGCTACAGCCAGATCGGCGCGGGCTCGTCGTGGATCGGCGAGTACGGCGACCCGCAGATCCCGTCGGAGCTGGCGGTGATCGAGAAGTACTCGCCCTACCAGAACCTCAAGGCCGGCCAGAAGTACCCCGAGGTGTTCATAGAGACCTCGACCAAGGACGACCGCGTCCACCCGGCCCACGCCCGCAAGGCGGCGGCCAGGCTCGAGGCCCTCGGCTATCCGGTGCTGTACTACGAGAACGTCGACGGCGGCCACGCGGCCAGCGCCAACCTGGCCGAGACCGCCCGCCGGGTGGCCCTCGAATACACGTATCTGACCCGCAAACTGATGGACTGACGCTGCAACGTCCGTAAACCGGACCGCAATCTCTGGGCGCTATCACGGTACCTGGCCTTCTGGAGGTCCGTGATCAGCGCTCGGGGGGCGCCCGTGAAGATCGACGTCATCCAGGCTCTGCAGCTTTCGCCGGAGGACAGCGCGCGCTGGACCTCGCTCCAGGCGTTGCAGCCGCGCCTCGACTCTCCGTTCCTGTCGCCGCAATGGGCCAAGGCCGTCGCCACGGCCCAGGCCGATCAGGGCGATCGCGTGAAGGTCGCCGTGATCCGCGACGACGACGGCCAGGCCCTGGCCTACCTGCCGGTGCGGGTGAAGGCCGGCGTGGCCATGCCGGCCGGCGCGCCCATGTGCGACTACCAGGCCCTGGTCTCGGAGCACGACATCGCCGTCGATCCGCGCCGCCTGCTGGCCGCGCTCAAGGCCCAGCGCCTGGACTTCTGCCACATGCTGGCCGACGACGAGACCCTGGCCCGGCACGGCCGCGGCCAGGCCGACTCCTGGATCGTCGACGTCTCCGCCGGCTACGAGGCCTACGCCACCG
>NZ_QHJY01000196.1 GCF_003185805.1 Caulobacter sp. D5 | reverse complement strand
CGCCGGCGAAGCCGGCGAGACCGTGCTGCGCTATGCGCAGGCCCCCAAGGTCGAGGTGCTGGAAGGCGACGTGACGTCGGCCTTCGACGCCGCCAAGGGCGACCTGAAGCTCACCTACAGCCACACGGGCCTGGCCCGCGTGCGCATCACCGGCGGCGGTCGTCCGCCGCTCGTGCTGCTGCTGGCCGACGAGGCGACGGGCCAGACCTTCTGGCGCCAGGACACCCCTGCCGGCCCCACCCTGCAGCGCGGCCCCGGCCTCGTGCGCACCGCCGCCGTCAAGGGCGGCGTGCTGTCCCTGACCGGCGACACCGAGACCGAAAGCCCGCTCGAAGTCTTCGCCCCCAAGGGCGTCAAATCCGTCCGCTGGAACGGCGCCGCCGTCGCCGCCAAGGTCACCGCTTCGGGCTCGCTGCTGGCGTCCAAGGCCCTCCCCGGCCCGGCCGCCGTCACCGTCCCCGATCTGGCCAAGCTCGACTGGAAGACCGCCGCCGGCTCGCCCGAGTCGGATCCTGCCTTCGACGACAGCGCCTGGGCCAAGGCCGAGGGCAAGCGCGGCGGCTCCACCGTGCGTCCGCCCACCGGCCAGCCGGCGCTCGACATGAGCACCCACGGCTTCCACAACGGCGACGTCTGGTATCGCGGCCGCTACAAGGGCCGCGCCGACATCGACACCCTGACCCTGCACTACGGCGCCGGCGGCGCGGGGATGCTGCAGGTCTGGCTGGACGGCAAGTTCCTGGGCCAGCACGAGCTGGACGGCGGCCTGCCCCGCCCGATCACCACCGGTGTGGCCACCTTCAAGCTGCCGGAAGACCTGCGCGGCGACGGCGAGCACGTGCTGTCGGTGATGGTGCGCAACAACGGCCACAACTGGGACCTCGACGCCGACGACTTCCACAAGGAAGCCCGCGGCCTGGTCTCGGCCTCGCTGTCGAGCCCCACCAGCTACAGCTTCGCCGTGCCGATCGCCTGGAAGATCCAGGGCAACAAGGGCGGCGAGGACATCGCCGATCCCGTGCGCGGCTCGCTGAACGAAGGCGGCCAGTACGGCGAGCGCAACGGCTGGCACCTGCCAGGCTTCCCCGATCAGTCGTGGGCCAAGGCCGACATGGCCGCCACCCAGCCCTACGCCGGCACCACCTGGTATCGGACGAACTTCGACCTCGCCTTGCCCAAGGACCAGGACGTGACCCTGGGCCTGACGATCGGCGATCCGAAGACCCCGCGCTCGCCGGGCCGCTACCGCGTGCTGATCTTCGTCAACGGCTGGAACATGGGCCAGTTCATCGCCCATGTCGGCCCGCAGCGGACCTTCGTCCTGCCGAGCGGCATCATCGATGAGCACGGCAAGAACACCATCGCCCTGGCCGTGACCAGCGACGGCGCTCCCGGCGACGCCCTGGAAGCCGTCAAACTCGAAGTGCTGCGCAACGTGGAAGGCGGTGTGCCCGTCGCCCGCGTCCCCGCGCCGAACTACAAACAGTAGGCCCCCGCCTACTCCAGACCTACCTTTTAGGAGACTACCGTGCCCAATCTCGCTCACGGCATCGAGGCCAAGGACGTCAAGGCCAAGATCGCCCTTCTGATCAGCAACCTCGTCGACATCACCGACGAGACGGGCGAGTTCCTGCTGCGCCTCGACGACGGCCGCGTCATCGACACCAAGGGCTGGAACGACTGGGAATGGACCCACGGCGTGGGCCTCTACGGCCTGTGGAAGCAGTACGAGATGTACGGCGACGAGCGCGCCTTCGACATCATGACCAAGTGGTTCGCCGACCGCTTCGAGGCCGGCACCCCGACCAAGAACATCAACACGGTCTCGCCGTTCCTGACCCTGGCCTACCTCTACGAGGCCACCGGCGACCACACCTACATCCCCTACCTCGAGACCTGGGCCGACTACGTCATGTACGAGGGTCCGCGCACCGAGGAAGGCGGCTTCCAGCACATCGTCTTCAACAGCGAGAACCCGCAGCAGCTGTGGGACGACACGCTGATGATGAGCGTGCTGCCGCTGGCCAAGATCGGCCTGCTGCTCGACCGCCCCGACTTCGTCGAGGAGGCCAAGCGCCAGTTCATGGTCCACATCAAGTACCTGGCCGACCGCAAGACCGGCCTGTGGTTCCACGGCTGGACCTTCGAGGGCCGTCACAACTTCGCCGACGCCCTGTGGGCCCGCGGGAACTGCTGGGTGACGATCGCCATCCCGGAATTCATCGAGCTGCTCGACCTGAAGCCGGGCGACGGCCTGCGCGCCTTCCTGATCGACGCGCTGGAAGCCCAGATCAAGGCCCTGACCAAGTTCCAGGACCAGGAGTCGGGCCTCTGGCACACGATCATCGACGACAAGACCTCGTACCTGGAAGCCTCGGCCACGGCCGGCTTCGCCTACGGCGTCCTGAAGGCCGTCCGCAAGCGCTACATCGGCAAGGAATACGAAGCCGTCGCCATCCGCGCCATCAAGGGCGTGCTGGCCAATATCGACGACGCCGGTGAACTGCAGCAGGTCTCGTTCGGCACCCCGGTGTTCGACACGATCCAGGGCTACAAGGACATCCCGCTGACCTCGATGCCCTACGGCCAGTCGCTGGCCATGCTGGCCCTCGGCGAGTTCCAGCGCGCCTTCATCTAAGGCTCGCGCATCTTCGAACTACCCGGTCCGCTCCCTGGGAGCGGACCGGACTTGGGGGCGAAAAGACCCCCTCTTCTTGGGAATGAAACGAACATGGCCACGCCAGACCCCCGCAAACCGTCCTGGGTCACCTATTGGGGCTGGGGCTCCGGCGACATGCTGGGGGCCGGCGCGCAAGCCGTGATCACCGGCTGGCTGGCCTACTTCTTCATCACCTTCTGCGGACTGTCGCCGGTCGAGACCGGCCTGATCCTGGGCCTGCCGCGCCTGCTCGAGGCGATCACCTGCCCGCTGATCGGCTACATCTCCGACAACCTGCGCCACACCTGGATCGGCCGGAAGGTCGGGCGGCGGAAGATCTTCCTGCTGGCGACCATCCCGCTGCTGCCGGCCTTCGCCCTGATCTTCGTCACCGGCAAGCCGTTCCTCTACTACCTCGTGACCTTCATCTTCTTCGAGTTCGTCTACACGATGTTCCTGATCCCGTGGGAAACCCTCGCGGCGGAAATGACGAAGGATTACAAGGAGAAGGCCAAGTTCGCCGGCGTGCGCATGATGGTCGCCCAGACCTCGGCGATCCTGGCCTCCTACCTTCCGACCCTGATCATCAACCACTTCGGCGGCAAGGACAGCCCCAACACCTTCCTGATCATGGCGGCCATCTTCGGCGGCCTGTTCAGCCTGGTGGTGCTGCTGGTGGTGCTGTTCACCTGGGAGCGCCCCTACACCGAGGAAGAAAAGCTGATCCAGCCCGAGCCGATGGACTGGAGCAAGGCGGCACTGATCCCGGTCAACATGTTCCGCGACCTGTTCTCGACCCTGAAGCTGAAGGCCTTCCGCCAGCACCTGTCGCTCTATCTGGGCGGCTACATCAGCCAGGACATCTTCAACACCGCCTTCCCGCTGTTCGTGGCCACGGTGATGGTCGGCTCGACCCTGGTGATCTCCCAGGCCATGACCATGATGTACGTGGCCCAGCTGATCTCGGTGATGGTCGCCATCCGCGTGATCATCAAGACCGGTCCGACCGCCGCCTACCGCATGGCCATCAGCTTCGTCGGCGCGGCCCTGCTGCTGTTCCTGGGCTTCTACCTGGTCAAGCCGGCCGGCTTCTCGGCCGGCGTGGCGGCGCTGAACGGGAACATCTTCACCGCCCTGCCCGGCGCGGCGGGCTTCAACCCCACCGTCCTGCTGTGGCTGTTCCTGCCGATCATCCTGGCTGGCCTGGGCCGCGGCACGCTGAACTTCGTGCCCTGGGGCGTCTACAACTACCTGCCCGACGTCGACGAGGCCGTCACCGGCCTGCGCCGCGAAGGCATCTTCGCCGGGGTCATGACCTTCGTGCGCAAGATCGCCCAGTCGGGCGCCATCCTGCTGACCACCAGCCTGATCGGCCTGGGCGGCTTCGTCTCGGCCGCCAAGGGCGCTCCGCCCGTCCAGCAGTCGCCGGAAGCCATCCGCGCCCTGGTGCTGGTCATGGTCGGCGGCCCGCTGATCGTGATGATCGCCGGCATGCTCATCTCCTGGAAGTTCCGCCTCAACGCCAAGACCCACGAGGTCCTGGTCCACGAAGTCGAACGCCTCCGCGCCGGCGCGACGCAAGCCGAGACTCCTGAGTCCAAGGCCATCGTCGAAGACCTCACCGGCTGGAAGTACGAGACCCTCTGGGGCCGCGGCGCCAAGGCCAAGCCGGCGGTCGGCGAAGACCACATCCCCGACATCACCTGACGACGAACTTCAAAGCCCTTCCCCCTTGATGGGGGAAGGGTTGGGATGGGGGTGGAACCGCGCGTTCCGCCCCCATTTTCGTTTCAGGACCAAGCGCCGTAGTCACCCCCATCCCCGGCCCTTCCCCCATCAAGGGGGAAGGGAGAAGTAAAAACCTTCCCCCATGGGGAGGCGGCCGAAGGCCGGTGGGGGACGGTTTCAGCTTTCAGGGCGTGGGTGAGTTTGCAGCCCCCCCACCGATCGCTTCGCCGACACCTCTCCCTTCAGGGAGAGGGCCCCTAAGCCGCTTCCGCCTGGCTCCAGCGCGCCACCGTCTCCAACAACCGCATCGGGTTGATCGGCTTGCCCAGGTGGTCGTCCATGCCGGCGGCCAGGCAGTTGGCGACCTGTTCGGGCAGGACGTTGGCGGTCATGGCGACGATCGGCGTGTGGCGTCCGGCGTGCTCCAGGGCGCGGATGCGGCGGGTGGCGGTCAGGCCGTCCATCACCGGCATCTGCACGTCCATCAGCACCAGATCATAGGCCTTGCCGGCCTTGAAGGCGTCGACCGCCCCCACACCGTCGACGGCCGTCTCGACCTCGACGTCGAACGGCGCCAGCAGCGCCCCGATCAGCTCGCGGTTGGCCGGATTGTCCTCGACCAGCAGCACCCGGGCCGGCCGCTCCAGCGCCGCAGGCTGGGCGGCGACCGGAATGTCGGCGACCGTCTCGGTGATCGGCAGGTCGACCTCGAACCAGAAGGTCGAGCCCTTGCCCGGCGTGCTCTCCACGCCGATGCGGCCGCCCATGGCGTCGATGATCCGCTTGCAGATCGCCAGGCCCAGGCCCGTGCCGCCGAACCGCCGCGAGACGCCGGCGTCGGCCTGGATGAAGCGCTCGAACACCGCCTCGTGCATGTCGCCTGGCACGCCGATGCCGGTGTCGCGCACCTCCATCCGCAGGCGCTGGCCGACCGCCGAGGTCTCCTGGCTGACCGAGATCAGGATCCGCCCCTCGCTGGTGAACTTCACGGCGTTGGACAGGAAGTTCAGGAGCACCTGGTTCAGCCGCGCGGCGTCGCCGACCAGCGGCTTGAGGCCCGGTCCGAACTCGACCAGCACCGGCAGGCCCTTCTCCTGGGCCTGGGTCTCGATCAGGGCGGCGGCCGAGCGGGCCATGTCGCAGGGACGGAAGGGTTCGGCGTCGAACTCCAGCCCCGCCTCCAGGCGCGAGAAGTCGAGCACGTCGTTGATCACGCCCAGCAGGGTGTTGCTGGCCTCGTGGATCAGCCGCACCTGCCGCGCGTCGGTCTCCGACAGGGCCGACGACTGCCGCAGCAGACCCGAAAAGCCGATGATCGCCGTCAGCGGCGTACGCAGCTCGTGGGTCATGTTGGCCAGGAAGTCGGCCTTGGCGGCGGCGGCCGACTGGGCCTCGTGCGCGGCCTGGGCCAGGTCCTCGGCCAGGCGCTTGCGCTCGGTGACGTCGCGGCTGGTGGCGATGAAGCCGCCGCCGTCCTCGGCCGGCACCAGCGAATAGGTGCTCTCGATCCAGATCCGCGTCCCGTCCTTGCGGCGGAAGCGGTATTCGAGCGTGCGGGTGTCGGTCGGCCCCTTCAGCTCGCGGATGGCCGCCACCGCCTTGGCCCCGTCCTCGTGATCGACGCCCAGCAGGTTCGGCGCGACCAGGAACTCCTCGGGCGTGTAGCCGGTCAGGCGCTCGATGGCCGGCGAATTGTAGAGCCGCTTGCCCTCGCGGTTCCACAGCGACAGGGCGTCGGTCAGGTTGTTGGCCAGGATGCCGTACAGCGACTCCTGCTCGCGCAGCCGCGCCAGGGCGCGCTCGGCCTCCAGCCGCCGCCGTTCGGCCTCCTCGGCCGACTGGCGCTGCACCTTCAGGCTCTCGGACAGGTCGCGCTTGGCCGCCTTCAGGCTCAGGCGCTGGCTATGGAGGAAATAGACCAGGGGTCCGCCGGCGATCGCGACGATGGTCATCGTCATCCACGGCGTGAAGATGTACGGCCGCGCCAGCAGCACCACGTTCACCACGTAGTCCGTCCCGACCGCCAGAACCGCCACGACGGCGATGGTGGCGAGGGTGCGAAGGATGCTGGCTCTGAACATGACCCCAGGATCGACGGCGCGACGGATCGAACGGCTCGATCCACCCCCGTTTGTCCATCATCTAGGAGTCCGAGGTGCTAAAATCGAAGCCTCGGAAGCCTCCGAAACGCCCATCGCGACGCTAGGCCGCAGGCTGGGCCGCACCCAAGGTAGCGCTTGCGCTCAAGCTCTCGCGAGCGAGGGTCGGCTAGCCGACCGCCGCCGTGCGGGAAAAGGCGTCCAGCGGCACGACCTTGCCGTCGATCCGCACCGGCGCGCGGGCGTCCAGATTCGCGTTCAGCGCCAGGCCGTCGATCGACAGCCCCTTCACGTGCCGCGCCCACAGGCCCCAGGCCGGCGGATCGCCGAACATCCTGGGCTCGGGATAGGCGTCGGCCAGGTCCGGCGGCTCGACGCCCGCCGCCTTGGCCCCGCCCAGGAACGACAGCTCCAGCCCCTCCAGCCGCACGTCCTCGATCGGCGCGTCCGGCAGGCCCGCCAGGATCACCGGCAGGTCGGCCCGCGCCTCGGCTCCGATCAGATTGCGCACCCGCACCCGGCGCAGCGCCCCGGCCTTGGTCCCCTCCGGCCCGCGCAGCCGCGCGCCCAGCCGCAGGAACAGCGGCGCGCTGGTCATCTCGACCAGCCGCACGTCCTCGATCTCGACGTCCTCGATGGTCCCGCCGTCGACCGTCTCCAGCGCCAGCCCGCGCGAGCGCTCCAGCAGACAGTCTTTGATCCGGATGCGGCGGAAGTCGCCGTTGCTCTCGGTGCCGATCTTGATGCGGCCGGTGACCCGGTCCTGGTCCGGCGCGATCCGCTGCTCGCGGCCAAGCGTCCCGTCCAGCACCGTCCCCAGGTCGAAGCCCGAGACGTGGCAGCCGACGATCTCGACGTCTTCGGTCGGCAGGGCCTCGCCCAGGGCCATCGAAGCCTTGAGCACGATGGCGTCGTCGTTGGGGGTGTTGACCCGGCAGTGAGCGATCCGCACCCGCCGACAGGCGTCGATGTCGAGCCCGTCGCGGTTGGTGTCGATCAGCAGGGTCTCGATCGCCAGGTCCTCGCAACCCGTCGCCAGCAACGCGAAATGGCCCCCGCGATGGATCGTGAAGCCCGACAGACGCACGCCTCGGCAGCGCTTCAGGGCGATCGACTTGTTGCCCTGGCCGATCATCGCCGCCCGCTCGGGGACCAGCTCGGCCATGGCTTCAGCCGAGAGGCCCACCATGCTCAGCGGAAACTCGCCGGCCTGCCGGCGCCAGCGCGAGCCCGGCCCCTCGCGGGTCAGGCCCTCGCCGTCGATACGGCCCGGACCGACGATGGCCACATCCTCCAGGTCCTCGCCCCAGATCAGGCTGTTGCGCCAATGACTATGACCAAAGTCCTGGTAAAGGTCGTGCGGATTGTCCTCGGGCGGATCATAGGCCCCGCCGTGCACCGCCGGATCGGCGGCGACCAGCGTGCAGCCCTCGTCCAGCTGCAGGGTCACCCCGCTGGCCAGCCGGATCGAAAAGCTCAGGTAACGCCCGGCCGGCAGCCGCACGGTCCCGCCGCCGGCCGCGGACGCCGCGACGATGGCCGCATTGATCGCGTCGGTGTCCAGCGCCTGCCCGTCGCCGACGGCCCCGAAGGCCGCGACGTCGAAGGTCACGTGTAGAGGCCGTGGCGGCGCAGGAATGGCGGCAAAAGCTGCGGCCAGCTCATGTCCAGGCCCTTGGGCCCCGTCAGGCCGAAACCGTGGCCGCCCTTCTCGAACATGTGCAGCTCGCTGGGCACGCTGGCCTTTCGCAGGGCCGAATAGAGCAGCAGCGAGTTGTCGGCCGGCACCACCTTGTCGTCGGCGGCGGTGGCGATGAAGGTCGGCGGCGTATCGGCCGGCACGTCCAGCTCGAGCGAGATCGCCTTGCGGCGGGCTTCGGAGGCGTCCGCGCCCAGCAGCTCCTTCAGCGAGCCGCCATGCGCATAGGGCGGCTGCATGGTCACCACCGGATAGAACAGCCCCGCCACCGACGGCCGCGTCGACAGCGTGTCGATGGCGTCGATTGGCGCATAGGTCTGGCGCTTGAACTGGGTCGACAGCCGCCCGGCCAGGTGGCCGCCGGCCGAGAAGCCCATCACGCCCACGCGCTCGGGATCCAGGCCCAGCTCGCCGGCCCGCGAACGGATGATGCGGATGGCCCGCTGGGCGTCCTGCAAGGCGACGTCCGGCCCCGCCGCCCAGCCGTCGGCCGGCAGGCGGTAGGTCATGACGAAGGCGGTGACGCCCTGGTCGGCGATCCACTGGTCGATGGCCCCGCCGGCCTTGCTGACCGCCACCCGCACATAGCCGCCGCCCGGGATCATCAGGATCGCCGCGCCGTTGGGGTTCTTGGGCCGGCGCATCATCAGCACCGGATCGGTGATGTGCAGGAAGGCCGTGTCGTTGGGATCACCGCCCGGCGTGCGCAGGATCACCTGCTCCTTGGCGGTCACCTTCTCGCCGCCCGGGGCCTTGCCCGGCCAGATCGGCTGGATCTCCAGCAGCGAGGCGGCGGGCTTCTGAGCCTCGGGAGCAGCGCCTTGCGCCAGGGCCGGGCTGGCGGCGGTCGCGCCGGCCAGGGCCAGGAGGGAGCGACGGTCGATCATCGGATACCTCAATTTCCGCGCAGGGCCGCGCTGCTGCGCGCCGCGCTGGGAGCCATGACGAAGCTGTCGGGCGGGGTCGGCCTGGCCGGATCGAACGATCCGACGTCGGCGCTGAGATGGCGCGCCAGCTCAGGAACGCCCGCCTTGATCCCCTCCACGATGCACCGCGCCAGCTCGTAGGCGCCGTAGTTGTCGTGGTGGGTGATGTCCTTGCCGCCGTCGGCGAAGGCCTTGGGCGCCTGCGCCGGCCCCAGGGCCTCGTAGAAGACCTTGCTCATGGCCGCCAGGTCGATGACCGGCACGCCCAGCTCCGCCCCTACCGCCAGGACGGCCGCCGGATAGTCGCCATGGGTGTTGACGATCCGCCCCTCGGCGTCGAACCGCCGGCGATGCATCGAGGTCACCAGCACGGGCGTGGCCTTCCTGCGCCGGAACTCGCCGACATAGGCCTTGAGGTAGTCGCGATACGTCGTGGCCGCCTCGACATAGGTCTGGGGCCAGTTTTCCTTCTGGTCGTTGTGGCCGAACTGGATCAGCGCGAAGTCGCCGGCCCGCGTCTGGCTCAGCACCTTGTCCAGCCGGTGCTCCATCAGGAACGACTTCATCGTCTCGCCGGACTCGGCGTGGCTGGCCACCGACACGGTCGGGGCGAAGAACCTGGGCAGCATCTGGCCCCAACCGGCCGCCGGCTCGAACGGCTGGTCGGTCACCGTGGAGTCGCCCAGCAGGAAGACGCGCGGCACGCTCGCCGGCTCCACGGTCATCCGCGCCACCTTGGGGGCCGGACCGCAGAACTCGACGGTCAGCCTGTCGTCCCAGTTGGGCGTGCCCTTCTCGCGCGGATTGAGGATCACCTCGGTCCCGCCCGGGGCGTTCTTGGGCGGCGGCGGCAGGGCGGCTGTGCGCACGTTGACCACGAACGCCACCTCGCGGCGCTCCTTGGCCTTGGTGCGGATCTGCTCGGCCATCAGCCGGCGGGATTCGGCCTTCACGGTCAGGTCGGCGCCGCCGTCCACCTCCAGCGTCACGCGCCAGTCGCCTTCCGGAACGGCGACCGAGAACGACCGCCCCTCCCCCGGCTCGAAGCCGTAGCCCGAGGCGGCGTCGTACAGACGGTCGGCGGCGACCGGGGTGAAACCTTCGCGCGGCTTGGCGGTGAAATCGAATTTGAGGGCGGTCATCGGCGTCTCTCCCGCCAGGGCGGCGGTCGCGGGCGCCAGAATCAGGCCGGCCAGAACGCTGCGTCGCTTCAGCTGCATCCTCGTCGGTCTCCCCCTCGCCCGCGGCTGACGGCCGCCGTTCTTCGCCGGACCATTCCCGAATATCGGCGCTCAGCGCAAGATATTTCACATGTCGCCACATCAAACCAATATATGGGACAAATAGTAGAGCCCGACGAACCGATCCGGTGAAACGCGGCTTGCGACGCATGGGAGGCCCGACTATGTTCCGCGCCGCTTCTCACGGCCACCCCCGTGTCGACAGCGGGCCGGTAGCTCAGTGGTAGAGCATTCGACTTTTAATCGAATGGTCCTGGGTTCGAATCCCAGCCGGCCCACCACCTTCCCTTTGAAATCCAACGTGTTTTGAGTTTCCCCTTCGGGGACCCGGGCGCCCGCGACGCCCCTCCCGCCCAAACTGCGCCTTGGTTCGAGGCGAACTCGGCTCAACCATTCGGAAGCCCCGCTCGATTCGTCTTCAACGGCGGATGACGAGTTGGCTTCAGGCGCGTTAGGGTCACGTCATGCGAAGTCTGCTCCTCCTCGCCGCCGCGCTTCCCCTGCTCGCCGCCTGCGCCAGCACCCGTGAACCGCCTCCGGAGCCGCCGCCCGAAAAGATCCAGACCACCTCCGAGGCCAACAAGGACGGCATCGGCGGCGCGGTGACCGCGCCCCTGCGCGACGTCAACCTGATGCGCACCAAGATCCCGCCGGCCCTGCTGGAGGCCATGCAGGATCCCTACGCCCGGCCCATGCCCTCCAGCTGCGGCCAGCTGACCGCCCTGATCAAGCCGCTCGACGCCGCCCTCGGCATCGACATGGACCAGGTCCCGCCCGGCGAGGACGAGGACCTGATGGACCGGGGCCGCAGGGCCGCCGGCGACGCCGCTCTTGGGGCCATGGCCAGCGCCGCCCAGGACCTGATCCCGATGCGCGGCTGGGTCCGCAAGCTGACCGGCGCCGAAAAGCACGACCGCCTCGTCCAGTCGGCCATGGCCTCAGGCGCCGTCCGTCGCGCCTATCTGAAGGGCCTGGGCGAGGCGCGCGGCTGCATGCCGCCGGCCACGCCCCAGCACCGCGGCGAGCCCCAGCCCGAGCCCAAGAAGCGCCGCTTCCCGTTCATGGGCGGCAACGACGCCCCCCCGCCGCCGCCGCCCAAGCCGCCGCCCTCGGTGGTCGGCCCGACGGTCGAGCCCATCCCCGACGTCCACGCCCCCCCGGCCGAGCCCACGCCGGCCGAAACCGCCAAGGCCAAGCGCAAACCCCGCTACCCCGTGGTCCCCGCCGCGCCTGCCCCGGTGCAGCCCGCGCCGCCGACGGGCCCCCAGGGACCGGTGGGGTAAAGATCCTCCCCCTCTGGGGGAGGTGTCGCGGAGCGACGGAGGGGGCGAGACTGGGTTCGGCGCATCCCTCCTCCCGTAAAATCCCCGCGAAAGCGGGGACCCAGGTGTTTTATCGTCGAGCGCCCTGGGTCT
>NZ_QHJY01000195.1 GCF_003185805.1 Caulobacter sp. D5 | reverse complement strand
TCTGGCCGACCGGGCCTCGAGCGTCGCCAGCCGGGCCTGGGCGACGGCGCGCCAGTCGAAGCGGCCGGCGGCCTCCAGCGACGGCCAGAGCGGGGCGAACCGGCGATCCTCGGCGACCGACAGCAGGGCGGCCGGGTCGTCGACCTTCTCCAGGGCGGCCTTGGCCTGGGCCAGGTCGCCGGCGTCGGCGGCCAACCGGGCCTGCAGCAGGCCCCAGTCGTTGCGGGCGATGTCGATCTCTTCGTCGTCGGTCCAGGGGGTGACCCGCAGCTTGGACACCACCCGCAGGCGCGCGGCGGGATCGTCGTTCAGCAGGCGCAGCAGCTGGAAGTAGGTCGAGATGCGCAGGGTGGTCAGGGCGGTCGGATCGGCGGCGAAGGCCTTGTCGAAGGCGGCGGCCGCGGCCGGGGCGTCCTTGCGCGTGCGGGCGTCGATCATCAGCACGAGGTTGGCGGTCGCCTTCAGGAACGGCTGCGCGGCGACGGCGTCGAGCTTGCGGGCCGCGTCGACCGCGTCGGGGCCGACATAGCCGCCGCATTCGAGCGCGACATAGTAGAGCATCTCGCGACGACGAAGCTCCAGGCCGTCGACGCCGGGATCGGCCACCGCCGCCTTGATCCGGGTGCTCAAGGTCTTGCCGCAGTCGCCGTTGCCCATGGCGGCGGCCGCGTCGGCGATCAGGTAGTCGATCCTGGCGCCCAGGTCGCCCTTGGCCGCCTGGGCGGGCGCGGGGCCGAGCATCGCGCCCAGGGCGCAGAGGATCGCGCCGCCGGCGGCGGCGAGCTTGCCGTTGGAAATCATGAAAGCCCCCAGTGTCACTGGCGGCCAGAGACCACGGCCGAGCTTGAAGCGCAACGTCAGGTGGATACCCGAACGTGCGCTATACGGATCCGGAACCGTGGGAGGTCCCGGCGCTCCGCTGCGCTGGGTTCACCCTCGGGCGCGCTTGCGCGACCCGGGGGGCGGGATGACAAACGAGAAGACCCCCTCAGCCGCAGCTTTCGCGCGGGCGGTCGGAGCGGATGACGCAGAGGATCTTGTTCCCCCGGGCGTCGCCGTAGCGGGCGCGGACCTTGCCGGAGAACTGATCCCACTTGGCGCGGGTGTCCTCGGCGGCGACGCGCATGGCCTTGTCGTAGCCGCCGCGGGTCGTGCTGGCGGTGTCCTTGTTCAGGTAGTCGTGCTTGACCCGGCCGCGGCAGCTGGCCCACTCGGGAAAGCCGTAGCAGCCGGTGATCAGGCCGGCCGGGACCTGGGCGGGCAGGCTGGGGCCGAGCCATTCGGCGGGGCCGTTGTTGTTGAGGCCCGGCGGGTTCTCGATGGTGGGCCTGGGACGCGGGGCGTCGACCCAGTTGCTGTGCGAGTAGAAGTCCTGCGAGGCGTGCAGGGCCAGGCCGAGATATTCCAGGGTCCGGCACTTGGGCGAGCCTTTCTCGCCGTCGAACGGGCAGTCCGAGCCGGTGGTGGTGTCGCCGTAGGAGAGGTCGGGACGAACCAGGTCGCCCGCGCGGATCAGGGCCTGGTCGAGGTTGCTGTACATCAGGCTGCGACAGGCGCGCAGGGCGGCGTTGGCCTGGGACAGGCTCTGGGCGTAGCCGGGCTTGTCGAACCAGTCGCCGTCGTCGCAGTGGGCCTGGGAGACGCTGATCAGGCCGCGGCCGGGACGGTCGGGGGCGCCGACGGCGCCGAAGGTTCCGTTCTTGCCGGCCAGCAGGTCGAGCGTGGCGCCGCCGAAGCCGGCGCCGCCCAGGCCCGTGCGGGTGATGCGCTCGTGCTCGGCGTTCTGGCCCAGGCTGCGGATCGTGCCGAAGGCCAGGGCCTGTGGCGCGAGGGCGAGCGTCGCGACGGCGAGTCCGGCGACGACGAGGCGCGCGGGTGTGAGTCTGTGCATGGCCAAGGCCCCCTGGTTCGACAATCAGGAGTCACAAATGCACGGATTCGTCCTATGCGGGTGTGGCGAATGTCACAGGCGCTCCAGGGTGGCCGGATCGTCCTGGCCGCCGAAGTACTTGTCGAGGGCGGCGCGGAAGCGGGCCTCGCCGGGCGCGGCGGCGGCGAACAGGGTCAGGCTGGAGCGCAGCTTGAGGTCGTCGGGCGAGCCGAACACGGCGTGGGCGTCGCTTCCGGGCAGGGCGAGGATGGCGTCGACGACCTCGGCCAGGCGCGGGCCCAGCACCGGATGGGCGAGATAGGCGCGGGCCTCGTCTAGCCCCGCGACCGCATAGAACCGCGCCGTCGAACTGCGGCCCAGGCCCTCCGCCTGCGGAAAGACGAACCACATCCAGTGGCTGCGCTTGGCGCCGGCGCGCAGCTCGGCCAGGGCGGCGGCGTAGGTGCTCGCCTGGGCGTCGACGAAGCGCTGGAGGTCGTGGGCGGGCATTGGGGGAGGATAGCGGCTTTCCAGGCGGGAGTGATCGCCAAATCTCATCGTCATCCCGGCCGCAGCGAAGCGGAGAGCCGGGACCCAGGGGCCGGCGCAGTGCGGTAGCCATCGCCGGGGCGCTTGATCGATCCTCCGAGCCCGGTCCCCTGGGTCCCGGGTCTACGGTCCGCTTCGCAGCCCTCCGCCCGGGATGACGGGCTCTTTGGGCTGGGGATCCTGGTGTTCACATTACGAAAGATTCAGCGAACGGCGGTTGTGTGAAAAGTTACTGTGTGACACACAGTGTGTATCGCACACTATGTGCTGCACACCATGCGGCGCACACCAAGACAGGAAGGCTCATGCCGACCGATACCGACATCTTCGAATCCCTGCGCCAGGAGCTGCGTCGCGGGACGCTGATCCTGGCCGTGCTGGCCCAGCTGAAGGTCGAGCGCTACGGCTACAGCCTGCGCCAGGCCCTTTCGGAAGTGGGCCTGGAGATCGACGAAGGCGCGCTCTACCCGATGCTGCGCCGGCTCGAGGGCCAGGGCCTGCTGACCTCCGAATGGCGCGAGGAGGAGAAGCGCAAGAAGCGCTTCTACCGCCTGTCGCCCGAGGGCGAGGCCGTACTGACCCGCCTGGCCGCCGAGTGGCGCGCCATCAACGACACCCTGCAAAACCTGATCTGAGGGGATCCCACATGGACCTGCTCGACCGCTATCTCGGCGCCGTGGGCGCCCTGCTGCCCAAGGCGCAACGCGAGGACATCGTCGCCGAACTGCGCGACGTGCTGCTCAACCGCATCGAGGAGAAAGAGGAGGCCAAGGGCGCTCCCCTGACCGACAAGGAGCGCGAGGCGGTGCTCAAGGACTTCGGCCACCCGCTGGCGGTGGCCGGCCGCTACGGCCCGCAGCAGAGCCTGATCGGCCCGACGCTCTATCCGTTCTACGTCTTCGCCCTGAAGCTGGCCGTCGCCCTGGCCGCGATCGTCACCGTCGTGCCGGCGGTGGTGGTCGCCCTGCTGGGCCGGGGCGAGGCGCTGGACGTCGTCATGGACGCGCTGACCCACGACTTCCCGCGCTCGGCCCTGATGCTGGCCGGGCTGGTGACCCTGGTCGCCGCCGGCATCGAGCGCGGCTGGGTGCCGCTGACCGGCCTGACCGACTGGAACGTCCGCGACCTGCCGCAGCTGACCCGCAAGAAGGGGATGTTCGAGGCGCGCTTCGAGGCCCTGTTCGAGGTGGTCGCCACCGCGCTGTTCATTCTCTGGTGGACGGGGCTGTGGCGGGTGGACCTGACCGGGGCGGTGACCTTGGAAGGCGCGATCGCGCTGGCGCCGTCGCCGGTGTGGGCCAGCCTCTACTGGCCGATCCTGGTCTGGGCGGTGCTTGGCCTGGGCGCCTCGCTGATCGCCCTGGTCAGGCCGGGCCTGGTGCGGGCGCGGGCGGTGTTCGACCTGCTGACCGCCATCGGCGGCATGGTCCTGACCACCCTGCTGTGGAAGTCGCTGCCGCTGTTCACCCTGACGCCGGTGACCGCGACGGCCAAGGACGTGGGCCAGCTGCAGCACGTGGTCGACACCGGCTTCCACATCGGGATGTTCGTGGCCGGGCTGATCTTCGCCTGCCAGATCGGGGCCGCCCTGTGGCGCCTCTACAAGGGCGCTCGCTAAGCCGGACGGCGCGGGGACGGATCTTCCAGGGTCTTGATGACACGGAATTAATCCATCCCCGGTTGCCCCGCCTGACGTGGGCATTTACGCCTTCGCCCCAGCTGTTTCGGGTGCGGCGTGATCGCGCCCGGACGTAAGGATCGAGCCCGCCCCTGGGGGAGGGGCTCCAGGGAAGGGGACTCTCTCTTGCAAAACCGCCGCGAACTTCTGCTGTCGACCGTGGCCGCCGGCCTCGCCGCCGCCGCCGCGCCCTCGCTGGGCTTCGCCCAGCCGGCGTCCAACGCCGGTGAAGCCGCCAAGCTGAACGCCTTCTTCGACGACGCCATGGCCAAGCTGCTGCGCCAGGCGCCGGAACTGGCGACGGGCCTTGGCCTCGACAGCGGCGACCTGGCCTGGACCAAGGGCCTGCTGAGCGACCGCTCGTTCGAGGCGATCGCCGCGGGCTCGGCCCAGACGACGGCGCAACTGGCCCAGCTGCGCTCGATCGACCGCAAGGCGCTGAGCGGCATGGACGCCGTCAACTACGACACCGTCGAGTTCACCCTGGCGGTGCAGGACGAGGGCAATCGCAAGTTCAGCTACGCCGGCGGCGGTTCGGGCGCGCCCTACATCCTCAGCCAGCTGACCGGTTCCTACCAGTCGATGCCCGACTTCCTGGACACCCAGCACAGCATCGAGACCAAGGCCGACGCCGACGCCTACCTGCAGCGCATGGAAGGCTTCGCCCGACTGATGGATCAGGAGACCCTGATCGCCAAGAAGGACTACGCCGACGGCGTGATCCCGCCGGACTTCGTCATCGACAAGGCCCTGGTGCAGATGAAGGCCTTCGCCGACACGCCCACGGCCGACGCGCCGCTGGTCAAGTCGGTGGCCCGCCGCACCAAGGAAAAGAAGATCGACGGCGACTGGGCCGGCGAGGCTTCGAAGGTCTACGAGAACTCGGTGCTGCCGGCCCTGAAGCGCCAGATCGCCCTGCTGGAGAGCGTGCGCCCGAAGGCCACCCACGACGCCGGCGTGTGGCGCCTGAAGGATGGCGGCGACTACTACGCCGTGTCGCTGAAGAACTACACGACCGCGACCATGAGCCCCGACGAGATCCACCAGCTGGGCCTGGACCTGGTGAAGTCGATCTCGGTCGAGGCCGACAAGCTGTTCAAGTCGATCGGCATGAGCAAGGGCACGGTCGGCGAGCGGATGGCTGAGCTCGGCAAGGACATCTACGAGAACACCGACGCGGCCAAGGAACAGCTGATCGCCGACCTGAACGTCAAGGCCAAGTGGATCGAGAAGCAGCTGCCGGCCTATTTCGGCGCCCTGCCGAAGGCCGAGCTGGAAATCCGCCGGGTGCCCAAGGCCATCGAGGCCGGCGCGCCGGGCGGCTACTACAACTCGCCCTCGCTCGACGGCAAGCGCCCGGGGATCTACTGGATCAACCTGCGCGACACCAAGGAGCAGGCCAAGTACACCCTGACCACCCTGACGGTGCACGAAGGCGTCCCGGGCCACCACCTGCAGCTGTCGCTGTCGAACGAAGCCCAGGGCCTGCCGATGATCCGCAAGGTGATCGGCTTCTCGGGCTACGCCGAGGGCTGGGCGCTCTATTCCGAGCAGCTGGCCGTCGAGATGGGCATCTACAAGGGCGATCCGCGCGGCCACATCGGGATGCTGCACGACGCCCTGTTCCGCGCCGTCCGCCTCGTGGTCGACAGCGGCATGCACTACAAGAAGTGGAGCCGCGAACAGGCCGTCAAGTACATGTCCGAGACCATGGGCGACGAGGAAAGCGGCACGATCACCGAGATCGAACGCTACGTCGTGTGGCCGGGCCAGGCCTGCTCGTACATGCTGGGCAAGATCACCTGGCTGCGGGCCCGCGAGCGCGCCAAGAAGGAACTGGGCAAGAAGTTCGACATCAAGAAGTTCCACGACGCGGGCCTGCTGTCGGGCATGACCCCGCTGACCGTGCTGGACCGCGTGGTCGACGACTACATCGCCGCGACCAAGGCCGGGAAGTAAGGCTCGGGCTTCTTCGGAAGGTTCGAGGAGGAGGAGCGCTCGCGAGGGCGCTCCCCTTTTTTCGTTGGGGGCTGTTGGGAGTGAATTGAACCTGGAAAATAGGCTCGTCATCCCGGCCGCAGCGAAGCGGAGAGCCGGGACCCAGGGGCCGCCGCACTACGCCTGGCCGTCGCCGGGGCGCCCGATCGATCCGCCGCGCCCAGTCCCCTGGGTCCCGGATAAGCCCTGCGGGCTTTCCGGGATGACGACTGGGGGAGTCTAGGAGCCCGCCTAGAAATCCGTAGACGCGCTCAGGTCCGCCCAGCGTTCCAGCTCGGCCGCGCGGCGGGCGCTGGCGGCGCGGATGGCGCCTAGGGCGTCGGAGCCGAGGGGCAGGCGCAGGGGCGGCTCGTCCATGGCGGCCAGCCCCAGGATGGCCTGGGCGGCCCGGGCGGGATCGCCCGGCTGGCGGCCGTGATACTGGGCCTGCATCCGCGCGGCGGCGCCGACGACGGCGTCGTACTCGGCCCGGCCGGCGGCCAGGGTGGTCGAGGACCCGGCGAAGTCGGTGCGGAAGCCGCCCGGCTCGACGATCGTGACCTTGATCCCGACCAGGGCCATCTCCTGGGCCAGAACCTCGGAAAAGCCTTCGATCGCCCACTTGGCGGCCGAATAGGCCGCGCGGCCGGGGGCGCCCAGGCGTCCGCCCACCGACGACAGCTGCACGAAGTGGCCAAAGCCCTGCTCGCGCAGCAGCGGGATCGCCGCCTTGGTGACGTTGATCGCGCCGAACAGGTTGGCGTCGATCTGCTTGCGGAAGTCGTCCAGCGAGGTGTCCTCCACCGAGCCGATGTCGCCGTAGCCGGCGTTGTTGACGACGACGTCGAGGCCGCCGAACTCGCGCGCCGCCAGGGCGACGGCGCGTTCGGCCGCTTCGGGATCGGTGACGTCGAGGGCGGCCAGCCGCACGGCGTCGCCATGGCGGTCTGCGAGGTCGGCCAGGGCGGCCGGATCGCGGGCGGTGGCGACGACGCGCTGGCCG
>NZ_QHJY01000194.1 GCF_003185805.1 Caulobacter sp. D5 | reverse complement strand
AGGCGCGGGTGACGGTGGTGAAGTCGACGCCCAGCAGCCCCGCCACCGTCCGCTGCGGCGGCAACTGCTCGCCGGCCGACAGCTCGCCGTCGGCGACGGCGCCGCGCAAGGCCTCGAACAGCCGCCGATAGATCGGCCCCTCGCCCGCGGCCACGCGCCGCAGCCAGGCCGCCCCCGCCGGAAGATCCCTTGCGTCGCCCATCATTGATCCATACATTTATCGCACAATGTATGGATCAATTTTCGGATTGTAGGTAGGGGTCATGACGCCCGCTGACGAGTTTTTCGATCCGCCGCCGCCGGTGATCAGCGGCCTGCGCCAGCGCTGCCCGCGCTGCGGCGAGGGCAAGCTGTTCAAGGGTTTTCTGGCCCTGGCCCCGTCCTGCGACCGCTGCGGCCTGGACTACGGCTTCGCCGAGCCGGCCGACGGCCCGGCCTTCTTCGTGATGAGCGGCGTCGGCATCCTGGTCACCTTCGTCTTCGCCTGGGTCGAGGTCGCCTACCATCCGCCGGTCTGGGTGCACTTCGTCACCACCTTCCCGGCCCTGATCGTCGGCTGCCTGGCCACCCTGCGGCCGGTGAAGGCCTGGCTGGTGGCCGCCCAGTTCGTCAACAAGGCCGAGGAAGGCAAGTTCGAGAGCGTGGGGCGTCACGACCACGACCCCAGAAGGCTCTGAAGCGGGCTCTGAACGAAGCCGGCCACGGCGGCGTTTGACTGGAAAGCGCCTGGAGCCCGCCATGGAAAAGTTCTTCGCCAAGTTCGCCAACGCCACCGCCCAGGCAGCAGGCCGCCCCGTCACCTTCCTGGCCTGCCTGGGCCTGGTGATCCTTTGGGCGGTCTCCGGGCCGGTGTTCAAGTTCTCCGAGACCTGGCAGCTGGTGATCAACACCGGCACCACGATCATCACCTTCCTGATGGTGTTCCTGATCCAGAACACCCAGAACCGCGACAGCGAGGCCGTCCAGGCCAAGCTCGACGAACTGATCCTGACCTCGACCGCCGATAACGACTTCGTCGGCATCGAGAAGCTGTCGGAGAAGGAACTCGACGCCTACCACGCCCAGTGCAAGGCGGCCGCCGAGCGAGCCCACGACCGGCTGGAGAAGGTCACCGCCCTGCGCGAGAAGAAGGGCAAGGCGACGCCCCCGAAGAAGCCCGCCGCCAGGGCCGCGCCCCGCAAGCGGGCGGCCGCGAAGGGATAGCCCTACTTCTTCTCCAGCAGCAGCGTGCCCTGCTTCTTGACCTGCCCCGTGATCTTGCCGGCGATCATGCCTAGGAACCCGGGCAGAACGACCTCGACCAGCACCACATTGGCCGCGACGTTGAGCTTGCCGGTGATGGTCTGGCCCATGATCACGGCCGAGAAATCCATCACGTCGTCGCGCCAGGCCTTGGTGACGTTGGCCAGGCCGCCGGGGATCTGGGCGCCCAGCTGCTCGAAACCGCTCTCGATCCGCCGCTTGGCCTCGGCCACGCCGAGTTCGTGGGGGATGTTGATGGTGACCGGCTTCGACATGGGAACTCCAGAAGGACGTATTTCGCCCCAGACATAGGGACGACATGGTGTTTCGGCTATACGTCCAGTTCTGACGCATCCAAGGCGCAGGTTCGGCAGCGTCCACGGAGGAAGCCATGACCGACATCGCCATGACCCAGTACTTCGACGCCCCCGTCCGCACCGCCCGCCGCGTGCGCGCAGGCCGCCCGGGACGTCCGACCGGGGTCTGGGGGTCGATCTCCTACGCCGGCGTGCTGCTGGTCTGGGCCGGCCTGTTCGTGATCCGCCCGCGCCTGGCCCTGCAGGTCATGGCCCAGCGACGCGCCGACTCGCCGATCCCGCGTTTCGACAAGCGCTGATCCCCCTCGCAAAAGCGCTCGAACGGCGCCAAGCCAGGGACATGAGCCGTCTCGTCGCCGTCCGCCCCGTCAGCCACCCGCTCGCCGCCCCGTTCCGCATCTCGCGCGGGGTGAAGACCGCCGCCGAGGTCGTGGTGGTCGAGATCGCCGAGGGAGGACACGTCGGCCGGGGCGAGAGCGTGCCCTATGCCCGCTACGGCGAGACGGTCGCGGGCGTCGAGGCGCAGCTGGCCCCCGCCGCCCGCCTGATCGCCATGGGCGCGGACCTTTCCGAAGCCCTGGCCCTGCTGCCGGCCGGGGCCGCCCGCAACGCTCTGGACTGCGCGATCTGGGACCTTCGGGCCAAGCAGAACGGCGTCTCGGTCGCCGCGAGCACCGGTCTCGCCGTCCCGCCATCGCTGGTCACCGCCGTCACCGTCAGCCTCGATACGCCGGACGCCATGGCCGCCGCCGCCCGCAAGGTCGCCGACGCGCCGCTGATCAAGATCAAGCTGTCGGCCGAAGACCCCGCCGCCCGCCTGGCCGCGGTGGCGCAGGCCGCCCCCGACGCCGCCCTGATCGTCGATCCCAACGAGGGCTGGACCTTCGAGATCCTGCGCGGCCTGGAGGACCAGCTGTCGCGCCTCAACATCGCCCTGGTCGAACAACCCCTGCCGGCCGGCGAGGACCCCGCGCTGGAAGGCTACGCCCCGCCCTTCCCGATCTGCGCCGACGAGTCGGTGCACACCGCCGCCGACCTGCCGGTCCTGCGCGCGCGCTACCAGGCCGTGAACCTCAAGCTCGACAAGTCCGGCGGCCTGACCGAGGCGCTGGCGATGCTGCGCGCGGCCAAGGATCTCGGCTTCACCCTGATGACCGGCTGCATGGTCGCCTCGTCCCTCGCCATCGCCCCGGCCCTGCACCTGGCCGCCGAATGCGCCTTCGCCGACCTCGACGGGCCGTGGTGGCTGAAGCAAGACCACCCGGGCGGCCTGCGCGTCGAGGCCGGACGGATCGTGTCGCCGGCCGCCGGATTCTGGGGGGATGCGATCGACGCCGAAGGGCTTTGGCTCTGAGGGCTTGACCCACCTCGCATAACGCCGTGCTCTCTGCGGCATGACCGACGCCCTCGCCGACGCGCCGCCGCCCTCGCCCCCTGGCCGCAGGAACCCGCTGCAGGTCTGGTTCGGGATCTCGCTGTGGAAGCGGATCCTGGCCGCCCTCGTGGTCGGGGCCGTGGTCGGCTATTTCTGGGGCGAAGGGGCCACCAGCCTCAAATGGATGGGCGAGATCTTCGTGCGGCTGATCCGCATGATGGTGGCCCCGCTGGTGTTCGTGATCATCGCCTCGGGCGTGGCCCAGCTGGGCGACGCCAAGCGGCTGGGCGGCATCGGCGTCAAGACCATCGCCATGTACGTGCTGACCACCCTGATCGCGGTGACCATCGGCCTGATCATCGCCAGCCTGCTGGGACCCGGCGTCGGCGCCGACCTGCACAACGCCGCCCCCCAGGCGGTGGCCACGCCCAAGTCGCCGGCCGAGCTGTTCATCGGCATCGTGCCGCTCAACCCGATCAAGGCCCTGGCCGAAGGCGAGACCCTGGCGATCATCTTCTTCGCCGTGCTCGTGGGCGCCGGGGTGATCGTGGCGGGCGAGGACGGCGCGCCGGTCGCCAAGCTGCTGGCCAGCGCCAGCGAGGTGATGCTGCGCATCGTCGGCTTCGTGATGGAGGCCGCGCCGTTCGGGGTCTTCGCCCTGATCGCCGTGGTCATGGGCACCAACGGTCCCGAGACCTTCCTGCACGTGGCCAAGCTGGGGGTCTGCGTGATCATCGGCGCGGCCATCCAGACCTTCGTCACCCACGCCGCCGTGGTGCGGCTGGGGGCCTGGCTGCCGCTCGTGCCGTTCTATCGCGGCTGCATGGACGCCATCCTGGTCGGTTTCTCCACCTCGTCCAGCTCGGCCACCCTGCCGGTGGCGATCCGGGTGGCCGAGGACAATCTGGGCATCAAGCCGTCGATCTCGTCGACCGTCCTGCCGCTAGGGGCGACCATCGGCATGGACGGCACGGCCATGTACGTGGCCATGCTGACCCTGTTCGCCGCCCAGGCCTTCGGCGTGCCCCTGACGCTTGCCGACTACGCCCTGGTGGCGGTGACCACCACCATCGTGGCCATGGGCGTGGCCCCGGTGCCGTCGGGCTCGCTGTTCGTGCTGGCGGCGGTGCTCGCCACGATCGGCGTCGGCCCGACCCAGACGGCGATCATCGTCGGCTTCATCCTGCCCTTCGACCGGATCCTCGACATGATCCGCACCGTGCCGAACGTCACCTGCGACCTCTCGATCGCCACGGCCGTGGCGCGGTGGGAGAAGGAGATCGACGTGGAGGAGTATCTGTCGAAGCGCGATGTGTGATCAGAGACCCTCTCCCTGAAGGGAGAGGTGTCGCCGAAGGCGACGGAGAGGGGAGTGACGCGAAGCCGGCCGCCTCTCAGCAAGCTGAAAACGTCCCCCCTCCGGCCCTCCGGGCCACCCCCCCAGAGGGGGAGGATCTACTTGTGCGACCTCAGATGCTCCCCCTCTGGGGGAGCTGTCGCGGAGCGACTGAGGGGGCCGGCCGTCAGGCCGGACGCCCGATCCGCTTGATTTCCCAGTCCAGCTGGACGCCGGTCTTGGCCAGCACGTCGGCGCGGACGGTGTCGCCCAGGCCTTCCAGGTCGGCCGCCGTCGCCTCGCCGGTGTTGATCAGGAAGTTGCTGTGCAGGGGCGAGAACATTGCCCCGCCGAACGGTTTGCCGCGCCAGCCGGCCTCGTCGACCAGCTTCCACGACGAATGGCCCGGCGGGTTCTTGAAGGTCGAGCCCCCGGTCTTTTCGCGGATCGGCTGGGTGGTTTCGCGACGCGACGTGATCTCGGACATACGGGCCTTGATCGCGGCGGGCTCGTCGGCGGTCCCCTCGTAGATCGCGTCGAGCACGATCACCGTCTCGCCGTCCTGCAGGGCGCTGTGGCGATAGGTGTAGTGCAGGTCCTCGACCGCCAGTTCTCTCACCTGTCCGGCGCGGTCCATGACGCGGACCGACTTGACCACGTTGACCGTCTCCGAGCCGTAGCAGCCGGCGTTCATGATCACCGCGCCGCCGATCGTGCCGGGGATGCCGGCGTAGAATTCCAGACCCGCAATGCCGGCTTCCGCCGCCTTGCGGGCCAGGATGGCGTCGGGAACCGCCGAGCCGGCCTTGATGCGATTGCCGCCCAGGGCCTCGACGCCGTTGAAGCCCTTGCCCAGCCGGATGATCACGCCCTCGACGCCGCCGTCGCGGACCAGCAGGTTCGAGCCGACGCCGATGGCCATCACCGGCACGGCCGGATCCAGGGCCTTGAGGAAATCGGATAAGTCTTGCTCGTCGGCCGGCAGGAACACCAGGTCGGCCGGCCCGCCGACGCGGAACCAGGTGAACGGGGCCAGGACCTCGTCGATCAGCAGCTTGCCGCGGACGGCGGGGAGATTGGTCTTCCAGGTCATCGCTTCGTCTCCCCTTCTCCCCTTGCGGGAGAAGGTGTCGTCCGGAGGACGACGGATGAGGGGTTTCTCGGCCTCGCCGCGCGACCCCTCATCCGACCGCTACGCGGCCACCTTCTCCCGCAAGGGGAGAAGGAAGGGATCGAGCGAAAACTACTTCGCCAGCGCTTCAAGCTGGCCCGGCAGGGCGTAGGCCCAGGACGTGATGTCCCCGGCCCCCAGCAGCACGACGAGGTCGCCGCTGGTCGCTTCCGCCGCGATCAGGGCCGGCAGGGCCGCCGGGTTTTCCAGCGGCAGGGCGCGACGGTGGCCGAACTTCTTGAGGCCCTCGACCAGGTGGTCGCGGTCGACGCCCTCGATCGGCTGCTCGCCGGCCGTGTAGACGTCGGCGACGACCACGGTGTCGGCGTCGTTGAAGCAGCTGCTGAACTCGGTCATCAGGTCGCGCAGGCGGGTGTAGCGGTGCGGCTGCACCACGGCGATCACCTTGCCCTGGCTGACCGCCCGGGCGGCTTTCAGCACGGCGGCGATCTCGACCGGGTGGTGGCCATAGTCGTCGACCACGCGGATCCCGTTGGCCACACCTGTGGTGGTGAACCGGCGCTTGACCCCGCCGAACCCAGCCAGGCCGGCGCGGATGCTGTCGGCGTCGACGCCCAGCTCGCGGGCCACGGCCACGGCGGCGGTGGCGTTGAGCACGTTGTGGTGGCCGGCCATCGGCATCTTCAGGCCCTCGTAGCGGACCTGATCGCCCTCCAGCGGCGAGATCACGATGTCGAAGCTGGCGCCCTCGGGCCCCATCTCGACGTTGGAGACGCGCACCTCGGCCTGCGGGTTGGTGCCGTAGGTCACCAGGCGGCGGTTCTCGATCCGCGAGGTCAGGGCCTGCACTTCCGGGTGGTCGGTGCAGACGGCGGCGAAGCCGTAGAACGGGATGTTCTCGATGAAGTCCTGGAAGCCCTTCTTCACCGCGTCGAAGTCGCCCCAGTGGTCCAGGTGCTCGGCGTCGATGTTGGTGACGATGGCCACCGTCGACTTCAGCTTCAGGAACGAGCCGTCGCTCTCGTCGGCCTCGACGACGATCCAGTCGCCCTCGCCGACCTTGGCGTTGGTGCCGTAGGCGTTGATGATGCCGCCGTTGACCACGGTCGGGTCCAGGCCGCCAGCGTCGAGCAGGGCCGCCACCATCGAGGTGGTGGTCGTCTTGCCGTGCGTGCCGCCCACGGCGACCGAGAACTGCAGGCGCATCAGCTCGGCCAGCATCTCGGCGCGGCGCACCAGCGGCAGGCGCTTGTCGCGGCCGGCGACCATTTCCGGGTTATCGGCCTTCACCGCCGTCGAATAGACGATGGCCGAAGCGCCTTCGACATTGGCCGCGTCGTGGCCCACGAAGATGCGCGCGCCGAGCTTTTCGAGCCGTTCGGTGTTGGCGCTGGCTTTGGCATCGCTGCCCTGCACTGTGTAGCCGATGCGGATCATGATCTCGGCGATGCCGGACATGCCGATGCCGCCGATGCCGATGAAGTGCACGGGGCCGAGTTCGAAGGGGACGGGTCGTCGACGCTGGATCATGGGGTCGGATTAGACGATTTGACGCCCGCCGTGAACGGGGTCGATGACGCAAACCCGTCACGGCCCCTCGCGAAGCGGATCAAATGTGATAGACGCACGCGCATGAGCTCTACGCCCCTGGATAAAATCCGCAATTTCTCGATCGTGGCCCACATCGACCACGGCAAGTCGACCCTGTCCGATCGCCTGATCCAGACCACGGGCGGCCTGACCGCGCGGGAGATGAGCGCCCAGGTTCTCGACAACATGGACATCGAGAAGGAACGCGGCATCACCATCAAGGCGCAGACCGTGCGCCTGAACTACAAGGCCAATGACGGCGAGACCTATGTCCTCAACCTGATGGACACGCCCGGGCACGTCGACTTCGCCTACGAGGTGTCGCGCTCGCTGGCCGCCTGCGAAGGCTCGATCCTCGTCGTCGACGCCTCGCAGGGCGTGGAAGCCCAGACCCTGGCCAACGTCTACCAGGCCATCGACAACAACCACGAGATCGTCCCGGTCCTCAACAAGGTCGACCTGCCGGCCGCCGACGTCGATCGGGTCAAGGCCCAGATCGAGGACGTCATCGGCCTGGACGCCTCGGACGCCGTCGAGTGCTCGGCCAAGACCGGCATCGGCATCCCCGACGTGCTGGAAGCCATCGTCAAGCGCCTGCCCGCCCCCAAGGGCGACCGCAACGCGCCGCTGAAGGCCCTGCTGGTTGACGCCTGGTACGACGCCTATCTCGGCGTGGTCGTGCTGGTGCGGATCTTCGACGGCACGCTGAAGGCCGGCCAGCAGGTCCGCATGATGCAGACCGGCGCCACCCACCGCATCGACAAGGTCGGGGTGTTCACCCCCAAGGCCACCGACGTGGCCGAACTCGGCCCGGGCGAGGTCGGCTTCTTCACCGCCTCGATCAAGGAAGTGGCCGACGCCGCCGTCGGCGACACCATCACCGACGAGAAGAAGCAGACGGCCGAAGCCCTGAAGGGCTTCAAGGAAGTCGTGCCGGTGGTGTTCTGCGGCCTGTTCCCGGTCGACGCCGCCGACTTCGAGGACCTGCGCGCCGCCGTCGGCAAGCTGCGCCTCAACGACGCCAGCTTCACCTACGAGATGGAATCGAGCGCCGCGCTGGGCTTCGGCTTCCGCTGCGGGTTCCTGGGCCTGCTGCACCTGGAGATCATCCAGGAGCGCCTGAGCCGCGAGTTCGACCTCGACCTGATCGCGACCGCCCCGTCGGTGGTCTACAAGATCAAGATGCGCAACGGCGAAGAGATCGAGCTGCACAACCCGGCCGACCTGCCGGACGTCATGCAGATCGAAGAGATCGCCGAGCCCTGGATCAAGGCGACGATCTTCACCCCGGACGAATTCCTCGGCGGCGTCATCAAGCTCTGCCAGGATCGCCGCGGCATGCAGCGCGAACTGTCCTATGTCGGCAGCCGCGCCATGGTCGTCTACGACCTGCCGCTGAACGAGGTGGTGTTCGACTTCTACGATCGCCTGAAGTCGATTTCGAAGGGCTACGCCAGCTTCGACTATCAACTCGAGGACTACCGCGCCGGCGACCTGGTGAAGATGTCGATCCTGGTCAACAGCGAGCCGGTCGACGCCCTGTCGATGCTGGTCCACCGCAGCCGCGCCGAAAGCCGCGGTCGCGGCATGTGCGAGAAGATGAAGGACCTCATCCCGCAGCACATGTTCGTCATCCCGATCCAGGCGGCCATCGGCGGCCGGATCATCGCCCGCGAAACCGTCCGCGCCCTGCGCAAGGACGTCACCGCCAAGTGCTACGGCGGCGACGCCAGCCGGAAGCGCAAGCTTCTGGACAAGCAGAAGGAAGGCAAGAAGCGGATGCGCCAGTTCGGCAAGGTCGAGATCCCGCAGGAAGCCTTCATCGCCGCCCTGAAGATGGACGAGGATTGATCGGCGGAGGGCCAGGCCCTCCCCCGCCCCGTGCGAAGTTTCCTGTTCCGATCGCCGCGGCCATTCGAAAGGATGAGCCGCGGTTTTCGTTTGGAACGGCGCGCAGACTGGAGGCTCAGTCGCCCCTCGGGGAGAACGGCAACCCTCACGCGCATTTGTGCTAAAATTACTACTTCGCGAGTAGTGGCCGAGCCTAGGGTTCGGCCGCGCTCGATTGGAAAAAACGGTCGCGCGCTCATCAAGATAGAGAGCCGGAGGAACGACCGTGGCCTTCCCCACTTCCGTCAACAGCCAGATCACCGACGCCGTCGCTGAGGCGGCCCGGACGTCTGAGGCCGCGCCGGCCCTCGCCGCCGCCTGCGCCAGGATCCTCGATCAAGGCGGCGCCGCCATCCTCGTTCCGACGATGCCCCAGCCCCAGACCGAGCCCGAGGAAGCCTGCGCATGACCGCCGAAACACCCTTACCGGAAGACGTCGTCGCCTCGCTGAACGACGCCGGCCAACGCCTGATGAACGTCGACACCAGCAGCCTGACCGGCGTGGGCAAGGCCCATCACATGGTGGCGCAATCGGCCGCCATCGCCGTGCAGGACGCCGAAGACGGTCTGCGCAACCTCAGCCTGCTGGCCGGCACCGCCGCGGGCGTGGCCATGTCGGAGATGCTGGCGGCCGGCGATCCACGCAACGCCGCCGTCCTGGACGCGACCCAGCAGATGAAGGCCTCGGCCGCCGACGCCTTCGACAGGATCACCACCGTCGCCGCCAATGCGGTGGAGACCTTCCCGAAGAGCTAGGCGCCGCAACCCGGCTTCGGCAGCGCGAACCTCGGGTCGGTGACGAACCGCTCGTCGGTCAGGGTGTGCAGGAAGGCGACGAGGTCGGCGATCTCGTCGTCGCCCAGCCTCATCGCCACGCGGTGGCGGCGGATCGCCTGCTCCAGGGTCCGGGCCGAACCGTCGTGCAGGTAGGGATCGCTGAGGGCGACGTTGCGCAAGGAGGGCGTGCGGAAGCGGCCCTTGTCGGCCGCCTTGCCGGTGACGTCGGCCAGGCCCTGGTCGCCGCTGAACGGGGCGTCGATGCGGTGGAAGCGGGGCTTGTCGGCGTCGGTGAACAGCGGGCCGGCGTGGCAGCTGGCGCAGCGAGGCTTGAAGAGGCGTGCTCCGCGCAGGGCTTCGGGCGAGACGGCGACCGCCTCGCCGCGCTTGCGACGGTCATGGGGACTGTCGAACGAGACGAGCGTGCGCTCGAAGGCGGCCAGGGCCTTGGCGATCGTGGTCATGGTCAGCGCCCCGTTCTCCTCCGGAAAGGCGTCGGCGAACATCCGGCGATAGCAGGCCTGGCCGGCAAGGCGTGACGTCAGCACCGCCTCCTGGCCGGAAAGGCCCATCTCCACCGGCTTGGTCCCGGTGATGGGGATCAGGGCCTGGTCTTCCAGCCGCGTCACGCTGCCATCGCCCCAGGTCAGGGCGCGGAACCAGCCGACATTGGCCAGGGTCTGGATGTTGCGCCGGCCAGGGTCGCCATGGACGCCCGGATGGGTGGCGTTGCCGTCGGTGAAGCCGCGTCGCTGCTCGTGGCAGGTCGCGCACGACATCGTGCCGTCGATCGACAGGTCGGCGTCGTAGAACAGCTTGCGACCCAGGGCGACCTTGGCGTCCGACATGGGATTGTCGGCCGGGACCGGCGGCGGGGCGACGCCCGCCGGCAGCTTCCAGTCAAAGCCCGACAGCACCGGCGGCGCGAAGGCGGCGGTCAGCAGCAGCCCGGCCACGAGGGCCAGGACCTTGCCGTAGAGATCCAGCCGCACGCCCCGCACTCCCCGGTCAGGGCTTGCGCGAAACGAGGATCGGCAGGCTCGCCTCGGCGTTGGCCGAGATCTGCACCACATAGTCGCCGGGCGTCAGGTCGAAGGTCACCATCTTGCGGACGGTCGAGCAGGCCGGACCGCGACCGTGGGCGGTCGAGCGCTGGGCCTGCCCGTCCTTCAGCAGGTCGATCCAGGCGCCGGCGCCCAGGGCGATGACGTAGGATCCCGCCGTCTCGACCTTCAGCGAGAACAGGCCGCCCTTGCTGACCGTGCCGCCCGGCTTTTCCGGCTGGACGACATAGGTCACCTCCGGGGTCGGCGACAGGGCGGCGGCATAGGCCTGGCCGGGAACCAGCGCCGCCTTGGGGAGGCCCTCGACCGAGGTCGCCGCCGCCAGCGGGGCCTTGGCCGGCCAGGCGGCCAGATCCGCCGGCAGGTCGGCGTCGCGGGCGGCGCAGGCCGGCTCCGGCGCGGTCTGGGCGAAGGCGGCGGGACCGGCCAGGGTCAGGCCGGCGGCCAGGAGAACGATAAATCGCATCGGCATTGCTCCTTAGAACCGGACCCGCAGGTCGGCGCGGAAGTTGCGGCCTTCCTCGGGGAAGCCGTCGACCAGCTGGTACTTCTGGTCCAGCAGGTTGCGGGCCCCGACCACCACGTCGATCTTCGGCGTCACCGCCACCTGGGCCGTCAGGTTGGCCAGCACATAGTCGCCGGTGCGGTAGTAGCGGGCCGGACTGACCAGCGAGCTGGAGGTCACCGTCCAGCGCTTGGACGCCGCCTCGACGCTGGGCGTCACGGTCAGGCGGTCGCTGAGCGTCCAGTCCGCATAGACGAACAGCTTGTGGGTCGGCACGCCGGTCGGGCGGAAGGCGGCGTTGGTCGGGTCGGTCAGCTCGCGGTGCAGATAGGTGTAGTTGCCGCCCAGGGTCAGCTTGTCGCCCGCCTTGAACGTCGCCCCGCCCTCCAGGCCGTAATACTCGCCATCGCCGGCGTTCTTGGTCTGGTTGACCGTGCCGTAGGGCGCGCCCAGGGCCACCGGGATCAGGATCAGGGCGTCGCGCACGTCGCTGTAGAACACCGCGCCCTCGATCTTCAGCAGCGGGGTGAAGTCGACGGCTGCGCCCAGCTCGTAGTTCACCGCCCGCTCGGCCTTGATGTCCGGATTGGGCACCACCGTGCCGAAGCGCGAGCTGTAGCGTTCGAACAGGGTTGGGAAGCGGGCGCGCGACGAGACGCTGCCGTGCAGCTGCACGTCGGCGATCGGCCGCCAGACCAGCGCCGCCTGGCCGTTCCAGGCCACGTCGTCGGTCAGCGGGTAGAAGACGAAGGCGCCCGAATTGTAGTCCTGAGCGCTCTTGAGGTCGCGGCGATCGCGCGACACGCCGACCACCAGGTCGACCTTGTCGCCGAACCGCTGGGTGTCCTCCAGGGCCAGCGAGGTGGTGTCCTCGGTCACCGTCTGGCGCGGCTCGGTCGAGGCCGGGCTGAAGCTCTGCTGCCATTCGACATGCTTGTCGCGACGATAGAAGGCGGCCGCCTTCAGGGTGTTGGACGCGGTGACGTCGACGTCCAGTTCCAGGTTCCCGCCATAGGCCAGGTCGTCATAATAGGAGCGGAAGGCGCGCCCCAGGGTCTGGCTGTTCTGGCGGGCGTTGTCCCACGAGTAGAGGGCGTTCTCGAAGCTGTTGCGGTAGAAGCGCGTCTTCAGCCAGGCATTGTCGGCGATCTTGGTCCGGGTCAGCAGGGCCAGGCTGTCGAGGTTCCAGTAGGGCCAGCTCCAGTAGCGGGTGCTGGCCGTGTCGGTCACGTGATAGGGCGCGTTCTTCTCGCCCTCCTGTCGGGTGTAGGTGATCGAGTATTCGTCCGTGGCGTTGGGCGTGAAGCCGGCCTTGAGGTTGACGCGCCAGTCCTCGCTTTCCGAGTGATCGCGGTTGCCGCCGTTCTCCAGCGTGGTGGCCGTGTAGTCGTCCGGCAGCTTCCAGTGGGTGCGCTCGTTCCGAGCCCCGCTGATCTGGGCGTAGAAACGGTCAGAACGCCCACCGATGCGGCCCGACACCGTGTTGCCGTTCAGCGAGCCGTCGCCGTCGAGGCCCACGCCCAGCCGCACCTCGCCCTCGAAGGGCGCCGAAGGCTTGCGGGTGACGAGGTTGATCGCCCCGCCCAGGCCGCCCGGCCCGTCGAGCACCGAGACATAGCCCTTGGAGACCTGAACCTCGGAGAGGTCGGCCGTGAGAAAGCGGGCGAAGTCGATGCGGTTGTCGGCCGGCAGGAACACCCGCACGCCGTCGATCGACAGGGTGGTCTGGAAACGGTCGAAGCCGCGGATGAACACCAGCCGCTCGTTGCGCGAGCCGCCGCTGTTTCCCGCCGCCGCGCCGGGGATCAGGTCCAGCGCCTGGTCGACGCTGGCCTTGTCGAACTTGCGCAGGTCCTCGCCCGAGACCTTGGCCCCGCCGACCGTCTCGCCAGCCGCGTTGCGCGCGGTGACCTGCACCTCGCCCAGGGCGTAGACATCCGATCCCTGGGCGTGGGCGACGCCGGCCAGCAGCGTGCCGGCGAGAAGCGCGGTTCGAAACAGCATTGAGATCCCCTCGTTATATAGTTTGGCTACATAACGATTCCCGCTCGCCTTGGCCTTGCAGATTTTCTTCCAGACGCCTCGCCAGTCGAGGTGCTACCCATCGCGGCGCCCCCGGAGGCCCGCATGCTCGAGATACCCCATGCTTAAGATATTGGGCCGCACCTCGTCGCTGAACGTGCGCAAGGTGCTGTGGACCTGCGACGAGCTCGCCCTGCCCTACGACCGCGAGGACTGGGGAACGGGCTACGCCTCGACGCATGACCCCGCCTTCCTGGCGCTCAATCCCAACGCCCTGGTGCCGGTGATCCTCGACGAGCACGGACCGCTGTGGGAGTCGAACACCATCTGCCGCTACCTGGCCTCGCGCCACGACATCGGCCAGGCCCTGTTGCCGGCCGAGCCGCGCGCCCGGGCCGGGGTCGAGCAGTGGATGGACTGGCAGGCCACCGAGCTCAACACCGCCTGGCGCTACGCCTTCGCGGGCCTGGTGCGGCGCATGCCCGGCTTCGACGATCCCGAGCAGATCGCCGCCAGCATCCGCGCCTGGAACGCCGCCATGACCGTGCTGGAACGCCAGCTGGAGCGCACCGGCGCCTTCGCGGCCGGCGAGACCTTCACCCTGGCCGACATCGTGCTGGGCGTCTCCGTCCACCGCTGGGCCGCCTCGCCCATCGAGCGCGACATGCTGCCTGCGGTCGCCGCCTACTACATCCGCCTGCGCGGCCGCCCCGCCTTCCAGCCCTGGGCGCTGGACGAGGTTCCGTAGGGCCTCGCCCCCTCCTCTGCCCGTTTCCTGCGCAGCCCGTTCGTCCGAACGCTGCGGAACGGTGATCCGTGAAAGCATCCGCCCGCCTGGCGAACAAAGTGGGCGGCGGGAGCGGCGATGCGCCTGCTTAGCTCGGTCCCGCGAGGCCGCCCGGTCGCGGGCGGCGGCGAAGGGGATAGGGCCGTACATATGCCAGAGGGCGTCCGCTTACCGACCAGACGACAACTGCTGACCGCCATCGCCCAGGTGGGCGGAACCGCGGCGCTTTACCAGGCGATGACCAGTCTCGGCCACGCGGCCGAGACCCAGTTCCACGGCCCTCCGAACCTTGCCGGCGCACGGCCGGGGGCGTCGGTGGTGGTGCTGGGCGCGGGCCTGGCGGGCATGCTCGCGGCCTATGAATTGACCCGGGCCGGCTACAAGGTGCGGGTGCTCGAATACCAGAACCGCGCCGGCGGCCGGAACTGGAGCCTGCGGGGCGGCGACACCTATACCGAACTGGGCGGCGCGACCCAGAAGGTCGGTTTCTCGCCCGGCAACTACCTCAACCCCGGCCCGTGGCGGATCCCGCACCATCACCGCACCCTGCTGCACTACTGCAAGCAGTTCGGCGTGGCGCTGGAGCCGTTCATCCAGTTCAACCACAACACCTGGATCCATTCCTCGACGGCGTTCGGCGGCAAGCCGGTGCGCTTCAAGGCCGCGGCGGCCGACTTCGAGGGCAATGTCGCCGAGCTGCTGGCCAAGTCGATCAACACCAAGGCGCTGGACGAGACGGTCACGGTCGAAGACCGCGAGAAGCTGCTGGAGGCCCTGAAGGGCTGGGGCATGCTCGACAAGGACTACCGCTACGCCAAGAACCTGCGCAGCGCCTCCCATCGCGGCTACGACCGCCCGCCCGGCGGCGGCATCGACGGCGCGCCGATCCCCTCCGACCTCTACGCCCTGCACGACGTGCTCGACCCGCAGGTCTGGACCTCGATGGCCTTCTTCATGGGCCACGAGATGCAGACCACCATGTTCCAGCCCGTGGGCGGCATGGACATGATCGGCAAGGGCTTCGCCAAGCAGGTCGAGGGGCTGATCACCTACAACGCCAAGGTCAGCAAGATCGCCCAGGACGACAAGGGCGTGGCCGTCACCTTCGCCGACACCGCCACGGGCAAGGTCGAGACGGCCAAGGCCGACTGGTGCGTCTGCACGATCCCGCTGTCGATCCTGGGCCAGATCGAAAGCGAGATCAGCGACGAGCTGGCCGCCGCCATCAAGGCCGTGCCCTATTCGGGCCAGGTGAAGATCGGCCTGGAGATGAAGCGGCGGTTCTGGGAGGAGGACGACTCCATCTACGGCGGCCACAGCTTCACCGACCAGGAGATCGCCCTGATCTCCTATCCCAACAACAACCTGTTCGGGAACGGGCCGGCGGTGCTGCTCGGCGCCTTCGCCCGCGAGATGGGGGCCTATCGCCTGGCCGGCATGACGCCGGAGCAGCGCATCGAGGTCGCCCTGCAGCAGGGCTCCGTCCTGCACCCCGGCAGCTACCGCAAGGAGTTCTCCAACGGCGCCTCGGTGGCCTGGAGCCGCGTGCCCTGGACGCTGGGCTGTTGCGCCCGCTGGACCGAGGAGACCCGCAAGGAACACTACCAGACCCTGGTGGCCATGGACCGCCGCGTCGTGCTGGCCGGCGAGCACGCCTCCTATGTCGGCTGCTGGATGGAGGGCGCCCTGCTCTCGTCGCTGGACGCCATCACCCGTCTGCACAAGCGCGCCCTGGAGGCCTGAGCATGACCCGCCTTACCCTCATCGCGGCGTCCGGTCTGGCCGCCGCCCTCGCCTGCGCCATCCCCGCCGTCGCCCAGGCCCCTGCCGGCGGCGACACCGGCGGCGGCGTGGTCCGCGTGGCCAAGCCCGTCACCGGCCAGCAGGTCTATGAAGCCGTCTGCCAGGCCTGCCACATGGCCGACGCAAAGGGAGGAAGCGGCGCGGGGACCATCCCCGCCCTCGCCGCCAACCCGAAGATGGCCGCGGCCGCCTACCCGACCATGATCGTCGTGCGCGGCCAGGGCGGCATGCCCAGCTTCGCTGGCACACTCGACGACGCCCAGATCGCCGAGGTGGTCACCTATGTCCGCACCCACTTCGGCAACGCCTACGCCAAGCCGGTGACGGCGGCCGACGTGGCGAAGATCCCGCATCCGGACCTTTCTGGCGGGCACTGATCAAGACGCGGGGCGTCGGACCGTGCTAAAGCGCGCCGATGACTGACGAGACCGACGCCCCGCCGCCGAACGAAACCCCGATGCAGCGCGCCCTGCGCCTGAAGAAGGCCGCCCAGGGTCGCCATGGCCATGGGCCCAAGGCTTCCAGCGGCAAGGTCGATCGGGCCGACGCCGCCGCCCCGACCGGCAAGTCCCGGCCCTGGATGACGCGCTAGGACCACAAAGGGAGATCAGGGCCCATGACCATCCGCCCCGAACGCCCGGAAGACATCGCCGCCATCCGCGCCGTGACCACGGCCGCCTTCGAGGGCCGGCCCTACAGCAGCCAGACCGAGGCCCTGATCGTCGACGCCCTGCGCGCGGCCGGGGCGCTTTCGCTGTCGCTGGTCGCCGAGACTGACGACGGACAGGTGGTCGGCCACATCGCCTTCTCGCCGGTCGACATCGAGGTCTCGGACGGCGCCTGGTATGGCCTGGGCCCCGTCTCGGTGGCGCCCGACCGCCAGAAGGAAGGCCATGGCCAGGCCCTGATCCGCGAAGGCCTCGAGCGCCTGGAGGCCATGGGCGCGACCGGCTGCGTGCTGCTGGGCTCGCCTCTCTACTACGCCCGCTTCGGCTTCGAGGCGGACGAGGCCCTGACCTATGGCGGCGAGGCCTCGCCCTATCTCCAGCGCCTGGTGTTCAAGGGCCGGTCGCCGCGCGGGGCGGTGACCTATCATATGGCGTTTGGGGCTTAGGAGGCCCCCTCTCCCATAGGTGTTCAGACCGGGGACATCCGTGACAGGTGTTCGGAGACATCCGTGA